>CADARM010000019.1 GCA_902790275.1 uncultured Lachnospiraceae bacterium | reverse complement strand
GTCCTATAAGATGCCATCTTATATCATCGGGCAAAACTTCCATCTTTCCGGCAAGTTCCTGAACATAGTTTTCTCCGAAGTCCCTGATGCCGTTATCATATAACTCTTTAAGCATTTCAACGGGTTTTGTCTTGCTTACCGCGATAAGCGTAACGTCTTCGGGGTTTCTATCACCTTTATTTACAGAGATTCGGATATTATTTTGTACTTCTTTTAAATTATCAAGTAATTCGCTCATTTTGATCTCCGTTTATTCGTAAATATACTCGTTATCCTTTATCTTTGATGCATCGAGCGCTATGTAATCATAAGGCTTGATCATTGTCGACGCGGGATCGATGATTATATATTCTTCGTTTTCGTATAATTTCTTGATGTTCTTAAAGTCGGCGTAACCCTGATTGATCTTGTATACACCTAAAAGAGTCGCCGTTCTGTTGATCGTATAAGTCGTCATCTCATCAGCGGCATAAACAGTATTTCCAAGCTTTACGATACTTCCGTCAACGTAATAATCGCCGCCGTCGGTCCTGTAAACGTTAAGTTCCGTTGTTACATATGTCTTTGTACCGTCTTCAAGGTACTTGTCAAGTTTAACGCATACAGTATTTGTGGTTTCGTTAAAATCAAATGCTACAGTGTCGGGAATAAGAAGGAATTCTTTTTCGACAACCGAGCTCTTGGGGATCTTATAACCGTTGTTCTCGCTAGTGAAGATCTCAAAATCGATATATCTGTTATTAAGATAATCTGCAACAGAAGTATTGAAAGTTACTATGCAGATCTTTTCAACCGCAGCTTTTTTGCCGGGTGCGATAGCATCGATGATCTTAACTTTACCTTTTAAAGTCTCCTGATTCTTTAAGAATTTGACTTTCATTTCCTTTCCGTCAAATTCCTTGGCCTTCTCCTCTTCTATCGGGAATACGAGTTCCCAGGTGTTGGAAGTAACGAGTTTGTATGCGAAATCACCTTCGGAAACGATCTCGTTATTGGCGATCATGTTCCTTTTGTAATCGATATCGTCCGCAAAATATGAGGAATCGATATCTTCAGGCTTCAGATCCTCGTAATTGTCGTAATAATATACGACATAGCCTGTCTTAGCATTCTCCATTCCGTCCGCACAGTAATATTTGTTTACATTTGTACCGTTAAGACTCATCGAAGAGATCTTGTTTAAGATATAAAGATTGGACATCTTAAGGGAAATACTGTCGATCTCATCCTTAAAATCATAAACGTCGATGTAATCGTTCTGATCATATTCTTTTGAGAACTTTACGATCTCGCTTTTGATCTCGTTTAAGTCATCTTCCGTAAGCGTGGTGGCGTCTTCGGTCTGATTGGTCATCATTTCCTTTATCTTACCCGAACCGTCGATCGAGTAAACCAGATCCGTATGAGAAGCTTTTTCGCCTTCTTTTAAATAGAAATTATAATATCCGGAGCTTTTGGCGTAATAAACCTCTTCTTCTCTTAATATGAGGCCTGTATAAGAATTCTGTTCACTTAAAGCACCTTCTTTTACCTGGTAAGTGGAAATATTTTTGGAATTGATATATTTGTATACACAAAAAACAAGGTATAAAGTTACGACCAAAAGAGCGGCATAAAAGATGATCCTGAACGAAAACTCGTTCTTCTTGGGAAAGATCAGAGTTCCGGACTTCTTTTCGGTTGTCTTTCCTTCTGATTTTTTCTTGTTCGGATTATTCTTTTTTGCGCCTGAAACCTGCTCTTTTTTGGTATTTTTTATACCTTTTCGTCTGTCGTTTCCTTCGTTGTTAAAATCGAATCTGCTTACCATTTGATTTCCAAAAGCCTTTACACATTTAAAGCCCCGGATTTCCGAGGCTTTTATTGATGTTTTTATATAAACCTGATCTCTTATTAAAGAGCTTCGATAACCTTATCTTTAAGAGATTCGGGAATATCTCCGTCTGTTGTTGAAACAGCTGCATAAATATCTATACCGAAAGTTTTACTTAAATCTTCGAGCTGATTTATAATTGATTCCAAATCGTTAACTGATGTATGTGACAATGATAAGAAATTGTCAAAATAGAGTTCCTGTAAATCATGATCTCCTGAAATGATTCCGAGAAGAAAACCTATAAACATATCTCCCGATGAGATATTGTACTCTGAAGCATTGATAAGTCTGATCTTGTTGTTAAGTTCATACATATGCTTCGTTGATGTATCAAGATATACGATGTTTCCCAAAATCTCCTTTACCTGAGAGTTTACTTTTTCGAGCAATACTTTTGATTTGCCCTTTCCGTTCTTGCCTGTTATTAAATTCACCATTGTAACACACCTCCGATTGGAAATATTATAGTTTAATGCATATGTTAATTATAGTTGATTTCGGTCCAAAAAACAAGAAGATATGACTATTTTGAACTCGAAATAAGGGTATCCATATCGGCATACAGAGTATCATAATCTTCCGATTTTAAAATGCATGCGATATAGGGTTTTTCCTCGGCATCCTTATAGTAAATTATAAGGCATTTTCCGGCTGCTTCGGTCGTTCCGGTCTTGCCTCCGATGATCTTATAGCCCTCGGGAGTCTCCCTGGATTCATTTATATAAAGATTGGTTGATTTCAGCTCCAGTGTATTTATCGTGCCGTCTGCCTTGGTATATGACGTAGTATAGCCGTTCTGGGAAACGATCTTTACGAATTTCTCGTTCTTTGAAAGCTCGTTAAGGATCAGATAAAGATCATAAACGCATGAAGCATGTGAATCTTCGGTAAGTCCGTGAGGATTGACGAAATTCGTATGCGTAGCGCCTAAATTTCTCGCTTCCTCATTCATTACCCTTATAAATTCAACGTATCCGCCGTCAAAATTGTTTGCAATCATCATGGCTACATCGTTTGCGGAATATAAAAGAAGTATATTTAAAGCCTGATCCATCGTAAGCGTATCGCCCACGCCAAGGTTTATCTTCTGAGCTCCGTTTTCATTGATCACACAGGCATCCGTAAAAGTAAGAACCTGATTAGGATCGCAGTATTTTAAAGCCACCAGTGCGGTAAGAAGCTTTGTGATACTTGCGGGAGTCATCTCTTCATACATATTCTTGCCGTATAAAACAGAATGATCCTCAATGTCAAAAAGACCTGCCGCATAGGAGGTTTCGATGTTCAAAGGTATATAATTTCCGTCGTCGATACAGAGATTTTTGGCGAAAGTATCCGATTCAAGATAAAGCGTACTTGCACTTGAAATGGATAAAGTCGCCGAAGAAGAATTTCTTTCGAATGCATAAGGTATATCGTTCGATCTGCACGAGCATAAGAAAGAAACGCTTAAAAGACATAATATTATAAGTAAAGATCTATTTATACATCTCACGCCACTCCAAATCTCCTCTGTCAAGTGATTTAATAAGAAGTTCGGCACTTGCCAAATTCGTAGCAAGCGGAATATTGTGGACATCGCATAAATGAATTACATTATTAAGATCCGGCTCATGTACCTTGGGTGTAAGGGGATCGCGAAGGAAAATGACCAGGTCGATCTGGTTATGCTCGATCTGAGCGCCTATCTGCTGCTCTCCGCCAAGGTGTCCCGCAAGAAATTTATGTACATTAAGATTGGTAACTTCTTCGATAAGCCTTCCGGTAGTTCCGGTAGCATATAATTCATTTTTGCATAAAATGCCCCTGTACGCTATGCAGAAGTTCTGCATAAGTTTCTTTTTTGCATCATGCGCAATCAAAGCAATGTTCATAACTGTTACCTACCCCATTTTAAGATTTTTGCATTTTTAATCATTATTGAATTTGCGCTGCTTCTGAAGTCTCACATTCATTACAAAACCCATCCCCGCAAATAAAACAAGTAACGAAGTAAGGCCGTAGCTTACAAACGGAAGCGGAACACCTGTATTAGGGAAAAGTCCCGTTGTAACGCAAATATTTATAGTACTTTGGAAACCGATATATGCTCCCATACCCCCGGCTATTATCCTGCCGGGCAGGTCCGCGGCTTTAAACGCGACTATAAAGCATTCGACGGTTATCAGTATTATCAGGATTATTATCGTGGAGCTTCCTACAAATCCGAGTTCCTCTCCGGCAATCGTAAATATAAAGTCTGTCTGGGGCTCCGAAATGAAGTTACCCTTTTTTACCGAATTGACACCGGTATTGTTAAGACCTTTTCCGGTAAGCTGTCCGGAACCTATCGCCATTATGGAGTTCTGCTGCTGGAAAGCTTCTTCAAGTTCGTATTCGTCGGGATGAAGCCAGGCAAGAATACGCAATTGCTGATAAGGTTTAACGATCTCTTTTTCGACCAGAACCGAATTCGGCTGTATCAGCAAAATGAAAACGATTATAAAAGCAGGTATTCCCACCGCCGCAAGAGCCAGAAAATATCTGATACTGACTTCACCAAGGAACAGAATGCTTAAAAAGATAAGCGCAAATACAATGGTAGTTGAAAGGTCGGGCTGCTTGAAAATAAGCAAAACAGGCGGAAGTGCCAGTGCGATCATGATAAGTATCATATACCATTGATTGATCCTGTCTTTAAATTTCATTATAAACTGTGCAAAAAACAGAATCAATAAAATTTTTGCCGCCTCGGAGGGCTGAAACTTTATGCCGAAAATGGTAAACCATCTCTTCGCACCGAGTGCCGTGCTTCCTTTCCAGAGTACCAGAACGAGCAAAGTTATCATAACAAAATAGTAGACGGGCCAGAGCTTGAGCCAGATATGATAATCGATAAAAGACAAGATTATCATGATGGACAAACCTGCAACAAAACCCATGAGCTGCTTTTTGGTATTATCCGGCTGAGCGGAATTGACCAAAAGTACACCGATGATCGTCAGCGCGCAAAGATAAAGTATTAATTTGAAATCGTAGTCCTTAAACTTGTAATTCTTAAACATATCAGTCTCCGGCTGCTCCGTTGTTTATAGGAGTATTTGCTTCGCCGTTTAAAAGTTCGCTTTCATCAGTGATTCCGTAATAATATGCGTACACGTCTTTTGCAACCTGTGCGGCATTGTTTGAATCATAACCGTTCATGATCCTTACGGTAACCGAGATCTCAGGGTTCTCATAAGGTGCAAATGAAATAAATATAGCGTGACAGGCTTCATTCCATGCTTCCTGTGCGGTACCGGTCTTGCCTGCAACTTCAAGGTCATAATCGTAATAAACCTTGCTCTGAACCACTTCTCTCATACCCTTATGAAGCATATTCCATACAGAAGGGTCAAGATCGATGTGATTTCTTACTTCAGCGGAGTTATCAAGGTAAAGATCTCCGTTTGAATCATATATCTTATCGATAAGAGTCAGATTGTAAACCGTGCCTTTATTGGCAACTGCAGTAACATATCTTGAAAGTCCGACTGTCGTATAAGCATGTGTACCCTGTCCGATCATCGAAGGAACAGGAAACTTATCTGATACAAGAGGATCGGATTCGGCTATTTCAACGCCGGATTTTTCGGAAAGACCGAACATATCAGCGTATTTATAGATCCTTTCAAGGCCCATCTGCTGATTGTAATATCCGTTATCATTGGACAGACGATATCCTACTTCGTAGAAAAAGCAGTTACATGAATGCGCTATGGCTTTTTCTACCGTAAGATTTCCGTGAGCTCCGGGATAGATCCAGCATTTATGCGTAGTACCGTTTAATTTATCGAAAATACCTTTACACTGGATCGTCGAATCCATATCTATAACGCCCTCTTCAAGTCCCGTTACAGCCGAAACGATCTTGTAGGTCGAACCGGGTGCACTTCGATACTGTGTCGCATAATTCCAAAGCGGTCTTGAATAATCGTTATTTAAAGCTGCCAGATAATAATTATCCGAGTTTGCAAGCCTGTTATTATCATAAGAAGGGTATGAAACAAGTGCAAGAACATCTCCTGTTGCTATATCCGTAACAACGCATGAACCGGAACACGGTTCAAGTGCAAGCTGTGCGGGAGTGATCTTTAAAGTTCTTATAAGATCTGTCATAAATGCATATGATGAGATCCTTCCGGACTTTAATGCGGATATTTCATCCTCTGAAACATCGATGAGGTTCTGATCGTAAAGTATAATGCAGAGCTGTCTTCCGGAAATGTAATTTCCCGCGATCATATATTTATAGATCTTTTTCGAGAAATCCTTATTGTTTTTTAATTTATCGAAAGTGATCTCGATTATCTTATCGTATATTTCCTGTGTATCCGAATACTTGGCTGTAAGATTGAGGTTGTTGACATTGATCCAGTTCATGTTGATGCAGTATGTCAGATAATCTTTTAAGGATATAGTCTCATCTTCGGTCCAGGCTTTATACATCTCATCCTCGGTATCGATAAGTTCCTTATCGAGGATCTTTACATTGTCGGACATAAGATAATTGACGATAAAGCTCTGATATACCTGATATTCCTTCGGCAGATCCTTATAAGCTTTGGGCTTGTCCTGATAAAGCTGATTCTTTAATTCCTCAAAAACATCACCCTGGCGTGAAACAAAAGCATTGTATACTTCTTTTTCGGTATCCGAAGCATAAGATTGCGAAATGTGATTCAGATCAATGATATTGTTATTTATAAGCTGAAAATAAACGTCATCGATAGGGATCTTGATCTCACTCTGTTTTGTCTTTTCAGTCATCGTGAATTCTTTTATGTTATCGATCTTGGAAACAAGGATACCAGCGATACGCTGTTCCAGAAGATCGTAGATCGCGATCTGAAGATCTCTGTCGATCGAAAGGTAAATATCGTTTCCCGTCTTCTCTTCTTTTGTCTTGGTGGAATCGAGAACTTTACCGAGAACGTCGACATAAACGGTTTCTTTACCTTTTACACCCTTTAAATATGCTTCCTGGGAAAGTTCGATACCGGTCTTTCCGACATAATCGTTAAGCGAATAATCAGGATCAACAAGAGAATACTGATCATATTCATCCTGCGAGATCATACCCGTATAACCTATGATCTGCGAGAAATAGAAAGGATCGTTGTATCTTCTCACGGAATTCTGGTTAACCGTAACGCCGGGAAGCGTATCTTCATGCTCAAGGATACTTGCAACGGATTTTTCCGAAATATCGGTAGCGATCGTAGTACCCATGTATTTCTGATATCCGGTAAGCGATAAAGCGTATCTGACCGAAATGATACGGATAACCTCTTCTTTTGTATAACCGCCGCCTATTATAAATGATTCTTTATCGTTGGGATTTTCATAATATCCTACAGCGTATTTCTTTCTTCCGGCCAGATATTCCACAACATCTTCGGGAGTAGAATTCTTTTCCTGGTAGGAAAGATCGGCGGTTTTGGCATAACCGTAAATGTCGGCAAGAAATCTTAAAAGCTGTGTGCCTTCGACACTGAATGCATATTCATCGTTCTCATTTACGTAGATCTTAAAATCGGAATTAAAATCGTCGCCGTTCTTTTCAAGGATCTTATATACATCATAGATCGTGTTGTTAAGCTGCATATTCTTTGTTTTGCCTGATTCGATAACGTCTTCAAAGTTTACGTCATAGGACAAAACATTATATGCCAGGAGATAACCGTTACGGTCATAGATATTACCTCTGATGCCGTCGATCGATTTTTCTCTTATGATCTTTAATTCGTAGTTATTTACATAGTCCTGGCCGTTAATGATCTGAAGATTAAAGATCCTGACAATCAAAACAACACCGATAGCCAGAAAGAGGCAGATCGGCAGTACAAGTCTTGATTTCATAAAACTTATAAATTCTTCTTTAAATCTTTCAAACATTATGAGCTCTCCGCATTCTTTTTCTTGAATACATATGCTTCGATAAGCCAGAGAAAAGGATATACGATAACTGCAAGAAGAAGCGTAAATACTACTTCAGGCAGGATTATATTCACCAGATAGAACGGAAAATCAAACCTGCTTCGCATCAAAAACAGGAAAAAGTAAGTAGCAAGGCAGCAAACGATATCACTGCTTAAGATCATGATGGCAGGGATTTTAAGATCCTTGAGATAAAAGAAATTGTGAAGCAGACCATTCAAAAAGCCGATCAGCATAAAAAGGATCGAGTAAAAACCGAATACGTCAAAAGAACAGATATCGAGAAGAAATCCGCATGCAAAACCAACAAACATACCTTCTCTTTCGCCCTGCATAAATCCGGAACACGAAACCAGGATGATCAGAATATTGGGAATTATCCTGGTGAATTTAAGCATCGGAAAAAGTGTTGTCTGTAAAACGAAAAATACGATTATCAGTAATAAATCTATAATAAATCTCTTCATTACGTCCTTTATTCAAGTTCGGTCTTAAGCTTTGTGATGATCAACACTTCACTGATATGGTCAAAGTTTACGCTCGGGGTGATATAGCCCGATACCGACAAATGGTTTGAATCCTTTTCCATGTATGAGATATTTCCGACGGGAATACCCGGAAGATATACATCGGAAATGTTACTTGTAACTATCTTGTCTCCTACTTCAACGTCTTTTGCGTTTTCGGAAAGCTGATCGAATGTGATATATCCGTTTTCCATATTTGCAAGGCTTCCGGATACCATCAGGTGATCGTTCGTGGTTAAAACCATACAGGAAACGTTGCTTGTATCGTCTATGATACTAAGAACTCTTGACCAGTTCGCTCCGACTTCGGTGATACGTCCGACAAGGCCGCCGCCCGCAAGAACGTTCATTCCGACTTTCATACCGTCATTTGAACCTTTATCGATGATAAAAGTCGAGAACCAGTTGCCTGTGGAACCTGATATTACACGTGCACCGGTCTTAGGATAATCGGAATATGTCTGATCGAGTTCGTAAAGCTTAAGCAGTGAGTTAAGTTCGATCGTATCCTGTAAAAGTTTATTGTTTTCGATGGTAAGTTCATTAACCTGCTCCATGAGTTTGTTGTTCTTGTCGACAAGCTCATTGACCTGATTAAAAAGTTCCTTTTTTGAATAAAGGTTTTCTCCGACAATACTTATACCCTTCTGAAGGGGAACAACAGTTACGGATACGACTTCGTTCAAAGGCTTTAGGGGAATATCGAAAACGAAAGTAATAAGCATCAAAATAACACTGATCGCAGACAGTATCAGCAACCAGTATTTTGTGGGAAGTTTATATTTTTCTTCGGGTTTTCTGACTAAAGGGCTCATTCTTATACTTCAAATGTAAGATTTCTGTATTTCTTGTTTCTTATGATCTCCGCTATACCGAAGATAACGCTGCTTTCCGCCGAATCGGAAGTATTTACTTTAAGACCTGTTCCGTTGGCAACATTCTGACAGAGGTTGCTTACCAGAGAACCGCCGCCTGTGATATAAATACCCTGCTTGTAGATATTGGCACCGATCTCGGGAGGGGTACTCTCAAGAAGTTCTTTAACGTTATCCGTAATCTGTAAAAAGCTTTCCTTAAGGCAGTTCTCCAAAACTATGGGATCTACCATACATTCAACGGGAAGTCCGCTCGCAACGTTTCTTCCGTATACAACACCTTTTTCACCGCTTCTTTTTAAGGCTGCGATCTGCATCTTTAAAGCTTCTGCGGATTTTGAACCGATATGAAGGTTATATTCTTTTCTGACTGTCGCTTTGATCAGATCGTCAAATTTGTTGCCGCCGATCTTAACAAGCTTTGATTTAACGATACCGCCGAACGAAAGAATGGAGATCTCCGTTGTATTGTATCCCACATCGACGATCATAACGCCCTGGGAACTTTTAACGTCGATATTGAGTCCCAGACCGCAGGCGATGGATTTTTCCACTACGGATACGGTTCTTGCTTTCATGGATGAATCTTCGATAAGTTCACCGAAAGCTCTTCTTTCCACATCCGTTACATCATGAGGAATGGAAATTATATAATCCGAGTTTTTGTAATTGCCTTTGGTGATCTCGGAAATGAAAAGTCTTAAAAGGTCCTGCATATTCTTGATATCCGAAATAACACCGTTGTTTAAAGGTGCGGATACTACAATATTATCGGGAGCTTTTTCGAACATCTCGTAAGCTGAATCTCCGTAAGCGATAACATTTTTCTTATTTTCTATCGCAATCATGTTGCGTTCAACGAATACACGCTTCTTTTCATGATTGTATATACAAATTTTACTGGTACCCAAATCAATACCGAAAGAATTGTTAGACAAAACGATTCTCCTTTAATAAAGCAAAAAGATTTGAGAATTAAAGAATTCCCATAAATTGGATCAATAAATCGCAATTAAATATATATTTTACCATAAAATCCCTAAAAATGGAAATTTGAGGTTATTTAAGGGTCACCAAATCCCTTTCATAAAGGGTTTGAAGAGACTTTATAATGCCGAATTTAACATGGGGGAAAGTAAGTCCTCCCTGGAAATACACATTATACGGCTCTTTTAAAGGCCCGTCGGCCGAAAGTTCTATCGAAGATCCCGAAATAAATGCACCTGCCGCCATAATGACATCACTGTCATATCCGGGCATTGCCCAGGGTTCGGGTTTAACAAACGAATCAACGGGTGATGCAGCCTGGATACCCTGGCAGAAAGCGATCATTTTATCTTTATCGCCGAACGTAACCGCCTGGATGATATCATGTCTATCTTCGACAGAATCAGGGATAACTGCAAATCCAAGCTTTTCGTATACATTTGCGGCAAATATCGCTCCTTTTAAAGCAGAAGCAACGACTGTAGGCGATAAGAAAAGACCCTGATAAAAATCTCTTAAGACTGTCAAAGACGCACCTACTTCTTTTCCGAGTCCCGGCGAAGTAAGTCTGTATGCAGCGTTTTCGATACATTCTTTTTTACCGCAGATATATCCGCCGAGCGGAGCAAGTCCGCCTCCGGGATTCTTTATAAGAGATCCTACGACCATGTCTGCTCCGACATCAGAAGGTTCTTTTTCTTCCGTAAATTCACCATAGCAGTTATCTACCATTATGATAACTTCGGGTTTGATACCTCTTATAAAGGCAATAAGTTCGCCGATCTGATCAACCGAATAAGAAGGTCTTGTCTGATAACCTTTCGATCTCTGGATAGCTACGAGCTTTGTCTTTTCGTTTATGGCATTCTTAATGCCTTCATAATCGAAATCCCTGTTATTTAAAAGATCTACCTGTTTGTAAGATACACCATATTCTTTTAAAGATCCTCTGCTGTCTCTGATGCCTATAACTTCTTCAAGAGTATCGTAAGGTTTTCCAGCAGGGCATAAAAGTTCATCCCCGGGTCTTAAATTGCTCATTAAAGCCAATGCAAGCGCATGTGTCCCGCATGTTATCTGAGCCCTTACCAATGCGTCTTCGGTATGGAAAATATCGGCATAAACTTTCTCGAGAGTCTCTCTTCCGAGATCGTTGTATCCGTATCCCGTGGTGCCGAGCATACATGCTTCGGAAACATTGTTCTTTTGCATTGCATCGATGACCTTAAGCTGATTGATCTCCGCAAGTTCGTCTATTTTATCAAATCTGGGTTTTAATGATCTTAAGATCTCGTCACAGAAAGCATATACTTCTTCGCTTATGCCGAGTTCTTTATAAATATTATGCATAAATGTCTTTCTCCTTAAGGATTGTAAGTATTGTTTGTGTCATCTCATCAAGAGTCATCTTATCTTTTTCAAGAAAGATCGCATCTTTTTCTCTTTTAAAGAAAGTAACCTGTCTTTTGGCGTAATGACGGGAGTTCTGTTTTATAAGATATACGGCTCTGTCGAAATCATATTCTCCGTTTAGATAATCTATGATCTCTTTATAGCCTATCGCATTATACAAGCCCGACTGAGACGAAGGAGAATATCTTGAAACAAGGTTTTTAACTTCATCAAGCAGACCGTTCTCAAGCATTATATCCACTCTTTTATCTATGGTTTCGTATAACGAAGCTCTGTCTCTGTTGATCACAAAATAAGCAAGATTGTAAGGCGATTCTTTTGCCTGCTGTTCTTTATTGTGTTCCGATATCTTTTTGCCGTGAACTTCATAAAACTCTATCGCACGGATTACTCTTTTGATATTCTGCTTAGGAATGATCAGCGTCGATTCGGGATCGATGCTTTTTAATCGTTCGAACAAAGCATCTTCGCCGTTTTCTTCATAGAATTTTGTTATCTCTTCACGTTTGTTGTTTTCTTCTTCTGATGTAAAATCTATATCTCTTGTAACTGCCTGGATATAAAAGCCGGTACCTCCTGCGATGATCGGGATATGACCGTTAGCATATATCTCATCCATGGCCTTTAAGGCAAGATTTTGAAAAGTTAAGGCATCGCATGATTCATCGGGGTTTAAAACATCGATAAGATGATGCTTTATGCCTTCCATCTCATCTTCCTGAATCTTTGCGGTGCCTACATCCATGTATTTATATACCTGCATTGAATCGGCGGAGATTATCTCTCCGCCGATTATCTTTGCAATATTTACAGCCAAAGCGCTTTTTCCTGTAGCGGTAGCTCCCGCTATTACTATCAAAGGCTTTTTCATTAAACTATCCTTTTAAACATTTTTTCAAGATCAGTCTTGGTAATTCTGATAAGTGTGGGTCTTCCGTGAGGACACTGGTAAGGATTCTTTAATGTAAGCATATATTCGATAAGTTTCTTACATTCTTCCTTACTGATCTTCTGGTTACCCTTGATTGCAGCTTTACATGCTCTTGTGGCAATTCTGGTCTCGATGATATCAATATGCAAAGCAGGCGATACATTGATGAGTTCGGATAAGATGTCAAGGAAAAGACTCTTTGCATCGGAACCGAAAAGATCGGTAGGTATTCCGCGGATAAAGAGATCCCTGTCACCGAAGTCGTTTATGATGAATCCGAATTTCTCAAACTCTTTCTTGTAACGAAGATATACATCCATCTCGGTCTTGCTTAAGTTAACGACCTGAGAAAGCATAAGCGTCTGGGTTTCTATCTTGTTCTCCCTGAACTTCTCCATGAACTTCTCGTAAAGCACCTTTTCATGCGCTGCATGCTGATCCATGATCAGGAGTTCGTTTTCAACAAGTATGAGCCAGTATGTATCAAATATCTGATCGAGGATCGTGAATTTTGATAATTTTGATGTATCAAATGTCTTATCGGTAAAGAGAACGCTCTGTGTCTCTTTGACTTTGACTTCTCTCTTGCCGGCACCCTTGAATCTGTCGACTTTCTTGAAAAGACTGTCAACGTTTTCTTTGATTGGCGAAGCAACTTCCTCGTCTTCATCCTTATCGAAGTCTTTGACACGGAAACTGAATTTCGATTCTTTCTTCGGTTCGCTTATGTCTGACTTGATAGGAGTTATATCATCGTTTAATACAGAAAACTTCTTATCTGCATCTTTTAATCTGTCTTTATCTCTTTCGTCCGAGAGTTCACCGATCTTCTCGATGATATCTACTTTCTTTTCAAGATCGAAATCGTTGAAGGTATCATTTTCTTCATTGTCAAAATCTACAAATGTATTCTCGGGAATGTCTTCAAACTTAACGATCATTCCGGAATTTTCTTTTTCGATCTCACCCTGATCTTTATTTTCGATGGAATTAAGCCATTCTTCGAACAATTTAGCGGGTTCTTCGGCAGGTTTTACTTCTTCGGGTGCGACTGTTTCAGCTTCAGCTGTTTCTTCTTTAATTTCAGCAGGAGCAGGAACTTCTTCGACTGTTTCCTTTATCTCTTCTTCGGCTTCTTTGGGAACTTCTTTCTTAAATAAAGCCGAACCGTGAGCATGAGGTTCACTGTTTGCTTCTTCTTTTACGACATTCTCGGAAGCAACTCTGTTCTTAAGTAATGCCGATCCTCTTGTGCCGTTTGTATCGATATAATCTTCGGGCTTTTCAACATGACCGCCCGCTCTGTTCTTAAGCAATACTGAGCCCTGCGAAGAAGAATCGTATTCGCCGAGTTCTTCAAAAGTCTTCTCACCTTCAACGGAATCAGAGAAAGATACCGCTTTGTTAAACTTAGGCTCATTTGCATTAGAGGAAACTGTGTTTGCAGCAGCCGCAGTACTCTTTGGAGCTTCTGCGGTAGTATCGTTTCTTAAGAAGTCATAGAGATCGTCTGATTTGTTAATGATCTTTGCTTCAGGAACTTCTGCTTTAACAGGCTCTTCGATCACGGGGGCAGATGAAACAGGCGAAGCTTCTTCTTTTGCAACTTCTTCGTCGTCATCAACATCATTCTTCATACGCTCTTCAAACTTATCGTATTTGGATTTGTATGAAATGGTCGTGACATGATTCATAAATTCATTGTTGGGTTTATCGGAATTTTCCTTTTCTTCAAAATCAACACTGAATTCTTTTGATTTATCAAGAACAGCATTGGGATCCTTAAGTGTAGAATCCTTGCCTTTCTGGATAACATGATCGCCCTTATCCATCATAAGCTGTTTTTCAAAAGGTTCGGGAGCACGCTCTAAGGGCTTTTCCTCTTCCTTTATCTTAAACGCATTGGGAATAAGTTCATTATCGGAAAGAGCTTTGCTTACTGTCTTGCTTAAGATCTCAACAAGAAATTCTCCGTTTGTTATACGAACTTCGCTCTTAGCGGGATGAACGTTTACATCGATCCCGAAAGGATCAAGTTCGACAAAAAGCACAACAAAAGGAAATCTGTGCTGCATAAGATAATTTCTGTAGCCTTCTTCGATACCTCTTGTTATCGCTTCGTTCTTTACATATCTGCCGTTAATAAAATAATTCTCTCCGGATCTTGAAGGACGGCTCGCATCGGGTATTGTGATAAATCCGTAGATCTTTATGAAATCATCTTCGTAATCCACGGGAATGAGTGCATCATGGATCTCTTTTCCGAAGATCCTGAAAATAACGTCTTTAAGATTACCCGATCCGTTGGTCTGGATCTTTACCTGTCCGTTAACAAGGAGCTGGAAAGAAACGGAAGGATTGGACAAAACCAGTTCTTCCATGAGTTCAACTATTCTGGTTGCTTCGCTTGAAGGGGAATTTAAGAATTTCTTTCTTGCGGGAACATTGAAAAACAGATCCCTGACGATGATCGTTGTTCCGTCGGGTGCACCTGTTTTAAGCATTTCAATAACGCTTCCGCAGTCAAGGCTGACCTTGGTACCCATGATATCGTCTTTGGTCTTTGTTATCATTTCAGTATGAGAAACAGAAGCGATGCTCGCTAAAGCCTCACCTCTGAAACCCAAAGTATTTAAAAAGAATAAATCTTCACTTGAAACAATTTTGCTGGTAGCATGGCGAAGAAACGCCGTAGGAACATCATCATAAGGGATGCCGCATCCGTCATCCGTTACTCTGATATATTCGATACCGCCGCCTTTGATCTCAACGGATATATGTGAAGCACCCGCATCGATGGCATTTTCAACCAGTTCTTTAACAACATTTACCGGTTTCTCGATCACTTCCCCCGCAGCAATCTTGTTAATAGTAAGATTATCAAGAATTCTGATCATAGTTTAATCCTATTTTTACACTTACATTGCAACCTGTATAAAGTATTTAACCCATCCAGAGGAGTCATATTCGAAACATCAATCTCCTCTAACTCTTTTATTATATCAGAATCTGACGTCATGTCCAATAAAGTTAATTGACCAAGATCAACTTCATCGTATTTTTGCGTCTTTTTTTTGCCGGGATTCATGTTCGGAGTCACGATATCCTGCATTTTATCGATAATATTGTTCTCGGAGAGCTGTTCGAGTATATCTTTTGCCCTCTCTATAACCATATCGGGTACACCCGCCAGTTTGGCAACCTGAATACCGTAACTTCTGTCGGTACCGCCTTTGATGATCTTTCGGAGGAATATGATATTGTCTCCTTCTTCCTTTACAGCGATACAGTAATTGTTTACATTGGCAACTTTGCCTTCAAGTTCGGTCAGTTCATGATAATGTGTGGCAAAAAGTGTCTTTGCTCCAAGCAATTTCTGGTTAGCGATATGTTCGATGACTGCCCACGCTATCGAAAGACCGTCAAGCGTCGAAGTTCCTCTGCCGATCTCATCGAGTATAAGAAGCGAATCCTTGGTTGCATTTCTTAAGATATTCGATACTTCATTCATTTCGATCATGAATGTGGACTGGCCGCTTGCAAGATCATCCGAAGCTCCGACTCTTGTAAATATCCTGTCACATACACAGATACTTGCCGACTTGCAGGGAACAAAACTTCCGAGCTGGGCCATTAAAACGATGAGCGCCGTCTGTCTCATATATGTCGATTTACCGGCCATATTGGGACCCGTGATAACGGAAATATTATTCTTTTTGTTATCAAGTAATGTATCGTTCGGGATAAACTGATTATCGGGTATCATCTTTTCGACAACGGGATGACGGCCGTCCTTTATGTTTATCTTACCTTTATCATTGATCTCGGGACGAACATATCTGTTTGTTTCGGCAACGGATGCAAGTGAGCAGAAAACATCGATATATGCCAATGCCTTTGCCGTTTTCTGAATACGAAGAAGGTTCTCCTCGATATATACTCTTATTTCTTCAAAAAGATCGTATTCGAGAGAACATAATTTATCCTGTGCATTAAGGATGGTATCTTCGAGTTCTTTTAATTTTTCGGTCGTATATCTTTCTGCATTGCTTAAAGTCTGTTTTCTGATATATTCAGCCGGGACCATATCTATAAAAGATTTTGATACTTCAAGATAATAGCCGAAAACTTTATTGTATTTAACTTTAAGAGTTTTGATGCCTGTTTTTTCTTTTTCTTCGGATTCAAGATTGGCAAGCCAGTTCTTGCCTTCTGATTTGGATTTTCTTAAATAATCCACGCCTTCGTTGTATCCGTCTTTTATGATCCCTCCTTCTCTTACGGAAAAAGGAGGATCTTCTTCGATCGCTTTATCGATCCTTTCAAAAATATCGATAAGAGGATCGATATCGTTATAAAGCTTTTCGATCAAAGGAACTTTGCAGTCCATGATCGATTTTTTGATATGAGGGATCATTCTTAAAGATTCCCTTATCGCGATCATATCCTTCGGATTGATCGTTTTGTAACTTACTTTAGCAAGAAGTCTTTCGAGGTCGTAAATGGGATTTAAGCACTCTCTTATCTCTTCTCTGATGATTATCTCGTTAAAGAAATATTCGACCGCATCAAGACGTTCCTCGATCATATCTTTATTGACCAAAGGCTGCTGCGTCATGGTACGAAGGGTTCTTGCACCCATCGCGGTCTTAGTCTTGTCCAAAACCCAGAGAAGAGAGCCTCTCTTCTGCTTGTCACGCATCGTCTCGGTCAATTCAAGATTTCTTCTCGTTGCATTATCGATCACCATATAAACGCCGTTTGAAGTAGGATTAAGCTGCGTTATATGGTTTAAAGGTATCATCTGGGTCTCATTAAGGTAAGTTAAAAGAGAGCCTGCGGCAATGATGCCGAGCTCATAATCATCCAGACCCATTCCGACAAGAGAATGAACCTTAAAATGCTTAAGTATTGTTTTCTTGCATGAATTTTCTTCGAAATAATAATCATCGAGGCAGGAGATCTGAGTTCCCGTTTTGGTCTTTAATTCCTCGATATCAAGACCTGAAGAAAGCAACTGAGAATTGCAGATTATCTCAGCGGGTTTGTATTTATAGATCTCATCAAAAAGATTTCTGATACCGGTTATCTCGGAAAGATAAAAGTCGCCTGTAGTAACATCGCAGATGGAAAATCCGATGTTGTTAAGATAGATAAAAACAGACATAAGATAATTGTTGCTGTTTTCATCAAGAGACATGGAATCGATGTTGGTTCCCGGTGTTACGATCCTGGTAACTTCTCTTTTTACAAGACCCTTTGCGAGTTTGGGATCTTCGACCTGTTCGCAAATGGCAACTTTATATCCGTTTTCGATAAGTTTGGTTATATAAGGTTCAACGGAATGGAAAGGTACGCCGCACATGGGGGCTCTTTCTTCCAAACCGCAGTTTTTTCCGGTTAATGTTATCTCAAGAACTTTTGAAGCTGTTAAGGCATCATCAAAAAACATCTCGTAGAAATCGCCGAGACGATAAAAAAGAATGCAGTCTTTGTATTGTTCTTTTGTCTCAAGGTATTTTTGCATCATCGGTGAAAGATTTGCAATATTACCCGTAATCTCCTCAAATGACATAAAAGCTCCGTCTAGTCAGCAAGTTCTCCGAAATAATAAAAACCTTTGCACTCGTTACATTTTACATTGACTATTTTACCGATAAGTTCCTTACCGCCTTTAAAATGAACGATGGTATTGTTCTCGAGTCTGCCTGTGATAAGTGTTTCGTCCTGTTTGTTTACTTCTTCGCAAAGAACAGGCAAAGTCTGTCCCTGGATCTTTGTTACCTGTTTTCTTGCGGTTTCCTGAACGCATTCAAGCACTCTGTCGAACTGTTCCTTGACAAATTCTTCGTCAAGCTGTTCCATATCTGCAGCAGGTGTTCCTGTACGTTTGGAATAGATAAAAGTAAACGCGTTGTCGTATCCGACTTTCTTTATGACATCGATAGTATCGTCAACATCTTCCTTTGTTTCTGTGGGAAATCCGACGATGATGTCTGTTGTTATCGAAATATCGGGGATCTCACGTCTTATCTTTAATGCAAGTTCGAGATATTTTTCTTTGTCGTATACACGGTTCATCTTCTTTAAGATACGGCTTGAACCGGACTGTAAAGGAAGATGAATGTGATGGCATATCTTCTTGGAATTCTTTATGGTTTCTATAAGCTCATCGGAAAGATCTTTAGGATGAGAAGTCATGAATCTTATTCTTTCAAGACCTTTTTCCGTATGAATTTACGTTCTGTCCGAGAAGCATTACTTCGATGACACCGTCTTTTACAAGACCTTTGATCTCTTCTATTATCTCATCGGCTTCCCTGCTTCGCTCTCTTCCCCTTACGTAAGGAACGATGCAGTATGTACAGAAATTATTGCATCCGAACATAATGTTAACGCCGGATTTGTAAGGGTATTTTCTGTCTACGGGAAGATGTTCGCAGATAACTTTTGTATCTTCCCAGCGGCTTACGATCGTATTGCCTTTTTTATAAAGGTTTGAATCATTATCGTCAAAATGAACGTTATCGATGCCTTCGTAAACATAGTAAAGATATTCGGCGAATCTGTATATGTTATGCGTACCGAAGATAAGATCGACAAAACCGTAACTTTTGCAGATTTTATCAATAACGCATTCTTCCTGAGTCATACAGCCGCACATAACTATCTTCATTTCGGGATTATTCTTTTTGAATGTCGATAATCTTCCGAGTCTTCCGTATACTTTCTGATTGGCATTATCTCTTACCGAACATGTATTATAAACTGTCAGATCGGCGTTTTCGTCTTCGATAACAGTAAATCCGGCAGACTTCAAAATGCCGGAGATCTTTTCGGAATCCCTGGCATTCATCTGGCACCCGAATGTTTCCACACATGCGGTAATGTCTCTTTTATTTTTTTCTTTTAATCCTTCGACAACTTTTTTAAGAAGCTCGAGGTAACTGTATTGTCTGTCGAGTTCTTCTCTATTGTCTCTGGTCTCAAAATCGTTCATTAATTATCCTCTGACCTGTCCGTTTCCGGTGATCGTATACTTGTATGAAGTGAGCTCGTTAAGGCCCATGGGTCCTCTTGCATGAAGTTTCTGAGTGGAAATTCCGATCTCTGCACCGAGTCCGAATTCGAAACCGTCTGTAAATCTTGTCGAAACATTATGATATACGCAAGCGGAATCAACACCCTTTAAGAACTTGTCCGCAGCTTCCTTATCATTTGTTACGATACAGTCGGAATGGCTCGTATTGTATTTATTGATATGAGCGATGGCTTCTTCAACGCTTGATACAGTCTTAACTGAAATGATGTAATCAAGGTACTCTTTTCCGAAATCTTCTTCGGTAGCATCTACACAGTCGATTATCTCTTTTGTATCTTTATCGCCTCTTATCTCAACGTCTTTTTCTTTTAATTTAGCAGCGAGTTTGGGTAAAAGTGCCTCTCTTATATCCTTATGAACTACAAGGGATTCACATGCATTGCATACACCGATACGCTGGGTCTTTGCATTAAAGATGATATTGACCGCCATATCGATATCCGCATCTTTGTCTACGTATACATGACAGTTTCCGCTTCCTGTTTCGATAACGGGGATAGTAGAATTATTTACAACGGCTTTGATAAGACCTGCACTTCCGCGAGGGATCAAAACATCAACGTATTCATTTAACTTCATGAATTCTCCGGCCGTTTCCCTGTCAGTCTTTTCGATAAGCTGAACCGCATTTTCATCAACATTTTCTTCTTTTAAAACGTCTCTGATGACTTTTGTGATAGCCATATTTGAATTGATGGCATCGGAACCGCCCTTTAAAATACAGACATTTCCCGATTTGAAAGTAAGAGCGGTAACATTGGGTCTTGATTCGTAAATAATTCCGATAACACCCAGGGGAACACTTATCTTGGTGATGTGCATTCCGTTTGCAAGTGTCTTTTCGGAAAGTACTCTGTTTAAAGGATCTTCAAGAGAAGCAACCTGCCTTATGCCTTCAGCGATACCTTCGATCCTTTTTTCATCGATCATAAGTCTGTCAAGAAGACTGGCTTTCATGTTTTCGGATACGCCTTTATCGTAATCGATCTTATTCTGTGCTATTAAATAATCAGTGTTCTTTAAAAGTGCATCGGCAACTTTTAAAAGAACATCATTTCTTTTTTCTTCACTTAAAAGGCCTATTGTATATTTCGCGTTAACCGCGTTTTCACCAAGTGTTTTTAAATACATATTTTTATCCTCTTTATTCCTGATCGTTTCGAGATTTATGAAGCTCGCCGAGGTTAGTGATACTTCCGTCAGCTTCCTTTATATCGATGTTATCAAGCTGTGACTTAAGATTTGCTCTTATGTTTGCAACGTATTCCTGCCGAAGAGCTTTCTGTTCTTTTGCTTCATCTTTGGTAAGTTCACGCGACTGTGACAAATGATACAATTCATTGATTCTCGAAATTAATTTATCTGTTTCCATATCTTTACTATTCTGTAAGCTTTTCTACAAAATCGACAAGTTCAAAATCTTCATCTTTGTCGGCAACAAAAAGCGTTCCGAATTCCCTTCCGTCCATGATCCTGTGAAGGATATGAATATCCTCACTGTTGGCGATGATCATATCAGCACCTGATTTTGTAGCGATCTGTGCTGCATGGATCTTTGTATTCATGCCGCCGGTACCGACAGATGAACCGGTTTCGGATTTGCCCATTTCCATTATAGAATCATCGATCTTTTCTACAAGGCTTATGAATTCGGCATCGGGATTTGTACGTGGGTTATCGGAATAAAGTCCGTCGATGTCCGATAAAAGGATCAAAAGATCTGCATCGATCAAGGATGCAACGATAGCCGAAAGCGTGTCGTTATCACCGAATTTGATCTCGAATGTTGATACCGTATCGTTTTCGTTAACGATAGGGATAACTCCGAGACTTAAAAGTTCCTGGAATGTATTGTGAGTATTAAATCTGTTAAGGTCGTTTGTGATGGTATCTTTTGTCATAAGTACCTGGGAACAAACCTGATTGTACTCGGCAAATATCTTCTGATAAACCATCATGAGTCTTGCCTGACCAACCGAAGCGCATGCCTGCTTGACAGCGATAGACTGTTTTGCATCTTTGATATGTAGCACTCTCTGACCGACAGGGATAGCACCTGATGATACCAGAACGACATCTTTTCCGCTGTTTCTGATATTACATAATTCTCTGACAAGAACTTCAAGTCTGTTGTAATCGATACCGCCCGTTTCGGGATGTGTAAGAGACGAAGATCCGATCTTTATTACAACTCTTTTCTTATCCTTGATAGCTTCTCTGAAATTCATATTAATCACCGTTTCTAAATGTATTTTTTTATTATCTGCTCGGCCACTTTCATTCCGTCGATAGCCGCAGATACTATTCCTCCGGCATATCCCGCACCTTCACCGCAGGGATATACGCCTTTTATATTACTTTCAAAATTTTCATCCCTTAAGATCTTTACGGGAGAAGAACTTCGGCATTCCGAAGCAACGATCAGAGGATTAACCTTTGAATAACCTTTGATTATTTTATCATAAGCGCACATCGCTTCAAAAAATTCTGTATTTATATGCTTTGGGAAAATGCCCGATAAATCTTTTTCAACGCATTTTCCTTTGATTCCGTTAATAAGCTCGGGATCTTTATCATCAATATCGATACCGGATTCAAATCCTTCGTTTTCAAAGAAATCCTTAAGATAACTTACAGGTATATTTCCTTCTCCTGTTTTACAGGTTTTTTCTTCGATCTCACGCTGAAGTTTCATTCCTGATAAACAATCCGACTCATCAAGATCTTCGCTCTTAATCTGAACGATAACAGCAGAATTCGCAAATAATGAATCTCTCTTATTATCACTCATGCCGTTAACACAGATCCTGCCTTTTTCGCTTGATGCGTTGACCACATATCCTCCCGGACACATGCAGAATGTATAAACGCCTCGATCTTTCCCCTGAAATGTCAGTTTATACGGCGACGGTTCAAGAGTCTCATAAATATCAGCGTAATCAGGACCGTACTGAGACTTATTTATAAATTCCTGACGATGTATCACTCTGTAACCCATTGCAAAAGGCTTGCATTCCATTTTGAGAATCTTTGAAAGATATTCAAAAGTATCTCTTGATGAATGGCCTGTGGCAAGTATCAGGTTATCGCAGCTTAAAGTTTCTTCCTTACTGTCGTTAGTATCCTTTATGACTACGGATATTTTATCGTTTTCCTTATTCAGAGAAACAAACTCTTTGGAAAACATGATCTCAGCACCGTTTTTTAAAAGATACTCTCTTATATTTTTTATGACTTCTCTTAAAACATCCGTACCGATATGCGGCTTTGAATCGTATATGATGTCTTCAAAAGCCCCGTTTTCAACGAATGTTTTTAAAACATAATCTTTTCTTCCTTCACGGTCTTTAATGCCGGTATTTAGTTTGCCGTCCGAAAACGTACCGGCCCCGCCTTCTCCGAACTGAACGTTGGAATTTGTATCAAGCTTTCCTGTATTCCAGAATTCCTCAACATCCTTTGCTCTTTCTTCCACACATTTGCCCCTGTCCAGAAGAACTACTTTCAAACCTGCATTAACAAGTGTAATTGCGGCAAAAAGTCCTGCAGGACCCATTCCTGCAATGATGCATTTTTTATCTTTATATGCATCGTTTACAAAAGGTATTTTATATTCAGATCTTTCGTATTTTTCAATGTTCGGAAATTTCTTTGATAATCCGGTTTCTTCTTTTTCATCCGTATTAAGGCAGACGGAATAAATATATTTGATATCGCTTTTATCTCTTGCATCAAGTGATTTCTTTAATATCGAAAAATCCTTAATGCCGGAAATATTGTATTTTTTACAGACAAATTCCGATAAATTGATATTCTTTTTTGCACTGATTTTAATTGAATCTATTTTTATCATAAACGAATCGTCTTTGTAAATATCAACTTAACTTAATCAATCTTTGTAAATTCCAACTTTTCTTAAAAACGAATAGATCTTTGAACCGAACGGGATCAGGGAAAGATCGTATTCGTTAACACCCTTAAGCAGGATGAGTGATGTAAAGTATATGATCACGGCAAGGAACATTGCTATAAAAAGTGCGATCCTGAAATCGATGATCTTCGAGAACAGGAAATATGAAAGAAAAGTAAATACTCCCATGATCACTGATGATATCAGAGGAATAAGGAATGTCTGGTTTAATTCCTGTTTGTATGCAATGGTCCTGTAGATCGCAAGATGATTGAGTACGCTTACGAAAACGGCAAACAAAAGGTTTGCGATGACTACCGAATGGATTCCCCATTTGAATACCTTAAGCATGAGCAAAAGCGCAAGGAAATGAAGAACAAAAGCTATAAGGGAATTAAGAACAGGTGTCTTTAACTTGTTAAGTCCCTGCAAGATACCGTTTCCGAGGGTTGAAAGCGAGAAAAATACAACGCTTATCGAACCGTAGGCAAGCATAACGGCTGCAAGATCGATCTCGCCCTTAAACAAAAGCGAAATGATCGGTTTTCCCAAAATAGCAAGTCCGAATGCCGCAGGGATCGAAATGATCATGGTAACCCTTATTACCGTAGCCATCTTGCTTCTTGCGGAAACATAATCTTTATTTTCAATACTTCCAGTAAGTGAAGGGATGATAGCCGAACACATGGCATTTGCCAAAGCGATCGGAAGTGTGATCATAAGCTTGTATTTACCGGAATAAACTCCCCAGTAAAATGATTTAACGCTCTCCTCTCCGATCTTTATCATATGGTGGTTGTAAACCGACTGATCGATAACACCGCAGATATTGTACATTACGGAGCAAAGGATCATTGGGATCGCAGTTCTTGCGATAAGGATCAGAACATCCAGGAATGTATCCTTATTTTTTGATGTATCCGTAAGGATCCTTTTATCTATAGCATTCTTGTTATGCAGATAGAAATAGATCATCAAAAGCAGTCCGCTTAAAGCACCGACACCGCAGCCGATAGTCGCACCTGCGGCACCGAGAGCCGATGCATAGTTCTCATTCATCATGAGGTTGCCGTATTTTGTACCGACACCGAATAAAAGCTTTGCTGCAGAAAGAGATACGATAACAAGTATTATCTGCTCAACAAGCTGGGATGCTGCAGTAAAATGCATTACACCGAGGCCCTGGAAATAACCTCTGAATACAGCCATTAAAGCTACAACAAATATGGTCGGAGCAAGTACCCGCATTGCCATGGTACTCATAGCTTCACCCATTACGGTCGTAGCAAAGAAATCGGCAAAGATAAATACTACAAGGCTGAAAATACCACCCGATATAACAGCAAACAAAAGTGCTCCTTTGAACACTTTCTGCATTTTCTTGTACTGTCCTCTGGTCTGTCTCTGAGCTATAAGCTTACTTACTGCAGAAGGAAGACTGTAAGAGGAAAGGATCAGTATGATCGAATAGAATTCATAAGCAGCGGCATAATATCCGTTTCCTATATCTCCTATGATATTTGTAAGCGGTACTCTTCTCGCAATACCGATGATTCTGCAGAGAATGCCGGCGATGGCAAGTATCGAACCCTGAACCACCAGACCTTTGGCAATCTTTTTCTTTTCAGCCATATAAAAGTCCTTATGCCTTATTTATGATAAGGCTCGTTATTGATTATTTTAAATGCTCTGTAAATCTGTTCGAGCAGGATTACCCTCATCAGCTGATGAGGAAAAGTCATATCGGAAAAAGACAATTTGGCATTGCTTAAATCCTTTATCTTATCGGAAAGTCCTAAAGAACCTCCTATAATAAAACAGATACTGCTCTGTCCTTTAATGCAAAGATCATTAAGGTTTTTGGAAAAAGATACCGAATCGTATTTCTTTCCTTCGATCTCAAGCGTAAAAACATAAGAATTCGAGGGGATCTTTTTAAGGATCCTTTCACCTTCTTTATCTTTTATATTGCTTTCCTGAACGGGACTTAAATTCTGACCCGCTTCTTCGTCATCGACCTCAAAGATATTTAATTTGCAAAATTTTGAAAGCCGTTTCGAATATTCACAAACGGCTTCCCTGTAAAATTTCTCTTTAATTTTTCCGACGCATATTACGGTTATATTCATTCAAAAATATCCCCATAGTATTTATCGATGTAAAGATCGGCAAGACTGTCGCTCACTTCAGGATAGTTCTGTGAAATGAGGAACTTTATCTTCGCATTTCTCTTAAAGAAATTGGTCTGTTCGTCTTCCGTTATCTCAAGATCGGAATCGATGAATTGTTTGGTAATGGTCGTTTTAAACCAGTTCTCGAATTCTTCGATCTCTTTATTCTCCGTATTGGCATCAACTTTAAGAGACTTGTAAGTAACCAGAGAGTTGATACCGAAATACACAAACATTCCGAAGAATAAGAATAAGATACCGTCGATAATGTATGAAACAAGTCCGTTTACCTTAAAAGGAAATACACCGAGCATAAGAAGAGCTATAAATGTACATCCGAGAAGTCCCATTATAAGAAGCATGATACCGGATGATTTGTATTCGCCGGCTTTGTCTTTTTTTGAAACAAACTCGTCTTCCTTTTTCTCGGCCATTCTCTGACGCATCATCTCAGCCTTGATCTTTTCGATCTGCTCGGGAGAAGGCTCTTTTGCATTTCTCTCATAAGCAGGAACCACATCGTCTGAAATTTCTACAGTATTTATATCATTTTCGGAATCCATAACCTCGGCATCCGCAAGTCTTGAATAATCTTCAAAACTCATGAAATATGAAGAATCGGGAACGTCCGCAGGCTTCTGTTTTCCGTCAAGTGATGCTACAAGAGGGACTTTACAGTCCGCACACATCGTAAAGCCCTCTCTGTATTCTGATTTGCATTTAGGACAAAAAGGCATTTTAGTTTCCTTTCGAGCTTAAGTATTCATCGATACCTTTTGCTGCCGTTCTTCCTGCACCCATAGCAAGGATAACGGTAGCTGCACCTGTAACCGCATCGCCGCCGGCAAATACGCCTTCTTTGGAAGTTTCACCGTTTTCTTCCTTAACAACGATACATTTTCTTCTGTTGATCTCAAGTCCCTTTGTTGTGGAAGAGATCAAAGGATTGGGAGAAGTACCGAGTGACATGATCACCGCATCACATTCGATCTCGAATTCGGATCCGGGAACTTCTATGGGGCTTCTTCTTCCGCTTTCATCAGGCTCGCCGAGTTCCATTCTGATACATTTGATACCTGATACCCATCCGTTTTCATCACTTAAGATCTCAACGGGATTTGTCAAAAGATTGAAGATGATTCCTTCTTCTTTTGCATGATGTACTTCTTCAACTCTGGCAGGAAGTTCTTCTTCACTTCTTCTGTAAACGATATGAACTTCGCTTCCAAGTCTTAAAGCTGTTCTTGCTGCATCCATTGCAACGTTACCGCCGCCTACTACAACAACTTTCTTACCGATCATGATAGGCGTTTCGGATTCTTTGAAAGCCTTCATGAGGTTTGAACGAGTAAGATATTCGTTTGCTGAGAATACGCCGTTAGCGTTCTCACCGGGGATTCCCATGAATTTGGGAAGACCTGCGCCCGAACCGATAAATACTGCTTCAAAACCGTACTTGTCGATAAGCTCGTCGATCGTAAATGACTTACCGATGATAGTGTTCTTTTCGAATTTAACACCGAGAGCCTTAACGTTCTCGATCTCTTTTTTAACGACTTTCTCTTTGGGAAGTCTGAATTCGGGAATACCGTAAACCAAAACTCCGCCGAGCTCATGAAGAGCTTCGAAAACAGTTACGTCATAACCCATTTTTGCAAGGTCACCCGCACATGAAAGTCCGGAAGGACCGGAACCGATAACTGCAACTTTTTTGTTCTTCTTTTCAGCGTTAACAGAAGGCTTGATTCCGTTTTCAAATGCCCAGTCTGCTACGAAACGCTCAAGCTTACCGATAGAAACGGCTTCGCCTTTGATTCCTCTGATACATTTCCCTTCACACTGATTCTCCTGAGGACAAACACGTCCGCAGACTGCGGGAAGTGATGAGGATTTATTGATCACTTTATAAGCTTCTTCAAAATTTCCCTCTTTAACTTCTTTGATGAAGTCAGGGATGGAAATGGAAACGGGACAGCCTTTTATGCACTGTGCATTCTTACAGTTTAAGCATCTGGAAGCCTCTTCCATAGCTTCTTCTTTATTGTATCCGAGACAAACTTCTTCAAAGTTTGTAGCTCTTACTTTGGGATCTTGTTCTCTTACGGGAACTTTCTTTAAAACATCCATTATTTGTCACCTCCGCACTGGCCGCATCCGCCATGATGCGTGTCACCTTCTTTTGCTTTAAGATATGCTCTGCCTTCAGCAGTTTTGTAGATCTGCTGTCTCTTCATGGCTTCATCGAAATTAACAAGATGGCCGTCAAATTCAGGGCCGTCTACACAGGCAAATTTAACGGAATCGCCTACAGTAAGTCTGCAAGCACCGCACATACCCGTTCCGTCGACCATGATAGGGTTCATGGAAACGATAGTTTTAAGTTCAAGCTTCTTTGTAAGAAGACAAACGAATTTCATCATGATCATGGGCCCGATAGTTACGCAGAGATCATACTTCTTACCTTCTGCATAGAGGTCTTCGATCACTTTTGTAACCATACCCTGTCTCTTATAACTTCCGTCATCGGTTGTTATATAAAGGGTTCCAGCAACGGCTTCCATTTCTTTTTCCATGATGATAAGACTCTTTGTCTTTGCACCTACGATAACGTCTGCATCAACACCGTGCTCATGAAGCCATTTAACCTGAGGATAAACGGGAGCTGTACCAAGACCGCCTGCTACAAAGAGGATCTTCTTCTGCTTTAACTCCTCGATGGGTGTATCTATAAGTTCCGAAGGTCTGCCGAGAGGTCCTACAAAATCATGGAATGAATCGCCTGCTTTAAGGCTCTTCATCATATAAGTTCCCGCACCGATTACCTGAACTACGATCGTGATCGTTTCTTTTTCTCTGTCATAATCACAAATGGTCAAAGGAATTCTTTCGGAATCCTCGCTTGTTCTTACGATAACGAACTGACCGGGTTCACAGTTTGCGGCTACGTTAGGTGCTTTAACCACAAATTCATAAATAGAATCGGCAAGCTCTTTTGCTTCTAAAATACTGTACATTTTTCTCCCTTTCCGAATCTCTTAATAACCGAGATCCACAGTTGTTTCTTTTATGATATAAAAGTCGCCTTTTGCATTGATCTCCAATGAGCCGTAATCATTGGAATCGTTGATGTTGACTGCATATCTCAAACCTGTAAGAGTACGTTTGTTACCGTTTGAGGTATCAACATAGTACTCATTGATAACATAATATATCGTTCCTTTAAGATTCAAAGCATCTTCGATGATATATTCGAATTTTCCGTTTGCAGTTGTGACATGTCCGTCCGTATCGACAAGTCCGCCGAGCGAATATCTGTAAACGGTAGCGATATTTGCGGCTTCCTCTTTGCTTACGGCAGCATCCGGAATAGTTACATTGTATTTTCTCGTGATGACTGTACTCGGGATGCCTTCTTCGTTATAGGAAATGAATCTGAATTCCGAAGGACCCATGGGCATAAGCAGAGGATATTCGTAAAGAGTTGCCGTCTGATCGGGATCGACTCTCTCTTCTTCTTTTACGCCCGGTCTGTAAAGCACATAATATGTTTCACAGTCGATGTCCGATTCCACCTTGATCGTGATAGGTACATTGTAGCTTCCGGATTCGATCGAAACCATGGGAGCCAAAGGGATCTTAACATCGATATCGAATTTGCCTTCGCTTACTTCGCTCATTACTCCGTATTCGTTTACAAATACGGCTTTAACATCATATTCGCCGGATTCAAGATAAACGGGCTCGGTATAAAGGATCGAATTCTCATCGGGATCCGAACCGTCGAGTGTATAATAAACAAATCCGTTTATCGCACTTGAGATCTCAAGATAGATAGTCTCATCATATTCGCCGTCTTTATGAGAAAATTCGGGTTTTCTGCATAAATATTCCTGGAATTTGTTTACGATCTCCTGATCTCCGCATGAAAGAAGAAGATCGTTAATGCCCTTCCAGTCTTCATTCTCGTAAAGGATATTAAAGATCCTTTCGTATGTATCCGTAGCAAGATCAGGATTGTCTCTTGCTATTTCCTGTAAGATAAATACAGCATTGTTATCCTGACCGTCAGCCAGATAACAGTTAGAGATATCGAATTTGATCTTCGTGTTGTTCGGATCTTTTTCTATCGCTTTTTCATAGAAATCAATAGCCGATTCATAATCTTTGTTTCTGTATGAAGATTCAGCCTGTTCAACAAGATAATCGATAGACTGCTTTTTGGAGATACTCTTTATGAGCATACCGAATGAAACTATAAATGCAACAGCTACAAGGCATAAGAAAATAAGAGCTATCTTTGCAAAAATGCTTCTGTTCCAAAAATCTCCGATCGAAAGCAGAAGATCCTTGATCGCACCGATCTCATTGGGATCTTCATCTTCCCACTCATCATCCGTATCGATCATCTTTCTCTTTGAAACATGTCTGTTTTCTACATACTCTTCCGGAACTTTTCTGACTTTTTTCTGTTTCTTTACTTCCTGTGTGTTAATCTCCTTTGTATGATCGAAAACACC
>CADARM010000018.1 GCA_902790275.1 uncultured Lachnospiraceae bacterium | reverse complement strand
TGTTGTATTTTCGAAATTGCTTACCTGTGTGAGACCGTGATAAGAAGAAGTAACATCGATGTGATGAAGTCTGCATACGATCTTGTAAACAGCAAAATAACCGATGCCGGATGCAAGAAGTGCACCGATCGATTTTAATGTCTTTATCAGTATCTTTTTAAACTCTTTTTTCTCTGCAAGCTCGGTGACAGTTACGATCACAAAAAGAGCAAATGCGACATCGATATATGCCTGGTAAAATCCCATGCAGCAGATGAACGCGATGCTTCCTGAAATGTATCCCCATAATTTATCTTTCCGGTAAAGCCATACACCGATCACTGCAAGGAAAAGAGATATCATATAAACATCCATCCAGGGTAAGAATCCTGCTACGGAAGATATGAGTGTGTTGTTGCAGATAAGTATTCCCGAAAGAAGGATGATCATCAAAGGATTATCGATCTTTAAGATTTCCGCAACGAAATATACGCTTAATGTTAAGAATACAAATGATAAGATCCCGATGAACCAGGGATTGCAGATGGTCCCGCGCATCACCATTACGAGAGGATGCATGAAACGACCGAGTGAACGCTGGAAAAGAATGTCATCCTGAAATACTTCTATGAGGTTATCACAGGTGTACAGATTGTTCATAAATCTGTAGCCGTGAGTTATGGTCCAGATAATGAGACATGACAGAGAAGTGTATATGATTTTTTTCTTTTTTTCTGCGGTCATTTTTTTATGATTCTCCACTGAAGAAAAATGATTTCAGGAAACGGATTTTTAAATAAGTATTTGCACTAAAAAAATACCATAAAAACAAACTGTTTACAAGTGAAAGGGATAAGATGTAAAATTATATGGAATATGGGTTGAAAGGGAATTTAGATATGTCATTACAAGCTGAAATGATCCAGAAGCAATTACTTGAAGCTAACATGGAAGAGGGCCTGGATTATATATCAAATAAAATTTTCAATAAAACATTAAAAGAATGTACGGACACTGAAGCATATTATGTAATACTTCTTTTCACAAAAGATATGACCAATGTTACAGACAGGATCAACGGTGAGAAGAAAGTATATTATATTTCCGCGGAGTTTCTGATCGGAAGACTTCTCGCAAACAATCTTATCAATTTGGGTATTTATGATAAGGTGAGCGAGGTCCTTAAAAAGAACGGAAAAGATATCGCACTCCTTGAAGAAGTTGAGCCTGAACCTTCACTCGGTAACGGAGGTCTGGGCAGACTTGCTGCGTGCTTTATGGATTCGATCGCAACACTCGGACTTCCCGGTGCCGGCATCGGATTAAATTATCATTTCGGACTTTTCAAACAGGAATTCAGAGACAATCTCCAGTGCGCAGAAAAGAACGAGTGGATCGAAGATATTTCGTGGCTTCGAAAAACAGATACATCCTTCACGGTTGAATTCGGTGACTGCTCTGTTAAGTCAAGACTCTACGACATCGATGTTATCGGTTACGAAAACGGTGTAAACAAACTTCATCTGTTCGACCTTGAGAGCGTAGACGAAAAACTCGTTAAGAAGGGTATCACATTCGATAAAGAAGAGATCGAAAAGAACTTAACTCTTTTCTTATATCCCGATGATTCGGATGAAGCAGGAAATCTTTTAAGAATTTATCAGCAGTATTTTATGTGCTCGAATGCCGCACAGTTCATCCTCTTTGAATTAAGAGAGAGAAAGTACGACCTTCGTCACATGTATGATTTCTGCTCGATCCAGATAAACGATACACATCCTACCCTTATCATACCCGAGCTTATCAGGATCATGACAAGCGAAAAGGGTATCGGCATTGACGAAGCTATCGATATAGTTTCAAAAACATGTGCTTACACAAACCACACTATCCTTGCGGAAGCACTTGAAAAATGGCCTCTTAAATATCTTGAAAAAGTTGTTCCCCAGCTTGTTCCCATCATCAAGGAACTCGACAAGAGAGCAAAAGCAAAATACAAAGATCCCAAGGTTGCCATCATCGACAAGGACGACAGGGTTCACATGGCTCACATCGATATTCATTACGGCTACTCCATCAACGGTGTTGCCGCTATCCATACCGAAATTTTAAAGAACACGGAGCTTAATGCTTTTTATAAGATCTATCCCGAGAAGTTCAACAACAAGACAAACGGCATCACATTCAGAAGATGGCTTTTATCCTGCAATCCCGAACTTACCGCATTCATCGATAAGAATATCGGCACGGGATACAAGAAGGATGCGAACGAACTCGAGAAACTTTTATCACTCGCTGATAACAGGGATGCATTAAAAGAACTCGAAGACATCAAGCATGCGAAGAAAGTTAAATTTGCTTCATATGTAAAAGAAAAAGAAGGCGTGGATATCGATCCCGATTCGATCTTTGACATTCAGGCAAAGAGACTTCACGAATACAAGAGACAGCAGATGAATGCGCTCTACATCATCCATAAATATCTTGAGATTAAGAGCGGAAAGAAGCCCGTAAGACCTGTCACATTTATCTTCGGTGCAAAGGCTGCTCCCGCATATGTTATCGCACAGGATATCATTCATCTCATCCTTGTTTTACAGGAGATCGTAAACAACGATCCCGATGTGAACAGGTACATGAAAGTCGTTATGCTTGAAAACTACAATGTAAGTTATGCGGAAAAACTCATTCCCGCATGTGATATATCCGAGCAGATCTCACTTGCCAGCAAAGAGGCATCCGGAACCGGTAACATGAAATTCATGTTAAACGGTGCGGTCACACTCGGTACCGCAGACGGAGCAAATGTTGAGATCGCGGAACTTGTGGGAAAAGACAATATCTATGAATTCGGTGTATCGAGCGACGAAGTCATCGAGCATTACGCAAAAGCGGATTACGTTTCAAAGGATTACTACAAGAAGTCCAAAGTCATCAAAGAGGCAGTGGATTTCATCGTATCCAAAGAAGCGCTTAAAGTCGGACATAAAGAAAACCTCGAGCGTCTTTACAATGAACTTTTGAACAAAGACTGGTTCATGACGCTTATCGATCTTGAGGAATACATCGAAGTTAAGGATAAGATGCTTTCGGATTACGAGGACAGAGAGAAGTGGAGAAAGATGATGCTTACCAACATCGCAAAAGCAGGCTTCTTCTCATCAGACAGAACCATCGCCGAATACAATCGCGATATCTGGAAACTCTTCCCTAAGAAAGATATTAAGGTTTCGATCTTTGAATCGGTATAGATAAATGAGAAAAAGCGGAATTTTGACGGCTGTCTTCAGCCTTCCAAATGAATACGGGATCGGATGCTTCTCAAAAGAGGCTTATGATTTTGTTGACTTTTTGGCTGAGTCCAAACAGTCCTTCTGGCAGATCCTTCCGCTCGGACCCACGGGATACGGCGATTCGCCTTATCAGTCTTTCTCGACATTTGCAGGCAACCCTTACTACATCGACCTTCAGGAATTCATCGACAACGGCTGGCTTACCAAAGAGGAATGCCGCGAAGCTTATGATGAATATTACGAATCGAACAAGTGGTACAAAAAGGCAAGCTTTGACGAGAAGAACAATTACGTTGATTACGAAGCTCAGTACAGAGCAAGATTCTCTCTTTTAAGACGTGCGTACGAGAGAAGCTATATCGAATCGGACGAAGGGTACGCAAAATTCATTCTCGAAGAATCCTACTGGCTTAACGACTATGCGCTATATATGGCAATAAAGGATGACAAGAGAGGCGCTTCCATATATGACTGGGAGCCGGAACTCAGGCTTCGAGAAGAAAAAGCGATGAAGAAAGCAAAGAAGGAGCTTGCTCCTCATATAGGCTTTTATAAATTTTTACAGTACTTCTTTAAAAAGCAGTGGCTTCAGTTAAAGAAATACGCAAATGAAAAGGGCATTGAGATCATCGGAGACATCCCGATCTATGTGGCTTCCGATTCGGCTGACACGTGGGCCAATCCCGAGCTTTTTATATTTGATATGGAGAATAAACCCTGCGGAGTGGCAGGCTGTCCTCCCGATTATTTCTCGGCTACCGGTCAGCTCTGGGGCAACCCTTTATATGACTGGGAAGTTCAGAAGAGAGATAATTTCTCCTGGTGGATAAAAAGACTTAAGAAATGCTTTGAACTCTACGATGTCGTTCGTATCGATCACTTCAGGGCATTTGACGAATATTATTTCATTCCGTTCGGCGATATCACGGCCGAGTACGGACACTGGGAACCCGGTCCAGGATACGATCTTTTTAAGGCGATAAACAAGGAACTTAACGATCCCCGTATCATCGCGGAAGATTTAGGTTTCCTCACACCTTCGGTATTAAAACTCGTAAAGAAGACCGGTTATCCCGGAATGAAGGTTCTCGAATTCGCATTCGACTCGGGTGAAGACAATGATTATCTTCCCCATAATTTCGACAAAAACTGCGTAGTTTACACGGGAACACACGACAATGACACCGTAAAAGGTTGGTACAAAACAATAAAACGCGTTGACAAGGCGGGCATTAAAGAGTATCTTTGCGTAAAGAATGCAAGGAATTTAAGCAGAGATCTGATCCGTCTTGCGGAAAGTTCGGTGGCGGACACCTGTATCATTCCGATCCAGGACGTATTTTCGCTTGATTCCGAAGCCCGCATCAATACACCTTCCACTCTCGGAAACAACTGGAAGTGGAGACTTCTTCCTTCATATCTTGAAGGGGAGAAACGTGCCGAAGCGGCGGGATTCCTTTCCAAAGTCACAAAGACTTACGGAAGATAAAAATGTAATATTAACGGGCCGTAAGCGTGAAAACGCATTCGGACCCGTGCAAAGTATAAAGGAGGCTTTTTAGCTATGAAAGAAAAAGTTGTATTGGCTTACTCCGGCGGTCTTGATACCACCGCGATCATCCCCTGGTTGAAAGAGAACTTCGATTACGAAGTAATCTGCTGCTGTATCGACTGCGGTCAGGGCAGCGAACTTGACGGACTCGAAGAAAGAGCAAAGCTCTCAGGTGCAGAGAAACTTTATATCGAAGATGTAACAGATGAATTCTGTGATGAGTATATTGTTCCCTGTGTATGGGCACATGCAGTATATGAAAACAAGTATCTTCTCGGAACATCAATGGCTCGTCCCGTTATCGCTAAGAAACTTGTTGAGATCGCAAGAAAAGAAGGCGCTACGGCGATCTGCCACGGTGCTACAGGTAAGGGTAACGACCAGATCAGATTTGAACTCGGTATCAAAGCTCTTGCTCCCGACTTAAAGATCATCGCTGCATGGAGAAACGACAAGTGGACACTTGATTCAAGAGAGTCAGAGATCGAGTACTGCCATCAGCACGGAATCGATCTTCCTTTCTCGGCTGACAACTCCTACTCAAGAGACAGAAACTTATGGCACATCTCTCATGAAGGCCTTGAACTTGAAGATCCCGCAAATGAACCCAACTACGATCACCTTCTCGTACTCGGCGTAAGACCTGAGAAGGCTCCCGATGAAGGCGAGTATGTTTCACTTTCATTTGAAAAGGGTATTCCCGTAGCTATCAACGGCGAAAAGAAGAAAGTATCGGATATCATCCGTGATCTTAATAAACTCGGCGGAAAGCACGGTATCGGAATCATCGATATCGTAGAAAACCGTGTAGTAGGCATGAAGTCCAGAGGTGTATATGAAACACCCGGAGGAACGATCCTTTACGAAGCACATCAGCAGCTTGAGGAGTTAATCCTTGATCGTGATGTATATCGCGAGAAGCAGGAGATGGGCAACAAGTTCGCGCAGATCGTATATGAAGGAAAGTGGTTCTCACCTCTTAGAGAAGCAGCACAGGCGTTCCTTGAGAAGACACAGGAGCAGGTTACAGGCGAAGTTAAGATGAAGCTCTACAAGGGCAACATCATCAAAGCCGGCACAACATCTCCTTATTCACTTTATGATGAGGATATCGCTTCATTTACAACAGGTGACCTTTACGATCATCATGATGCCGAAGGTTTCATCAACCTCTTCGGTCTTTCAACAAAGGTTCGTGCTATGAAGGCACAGGCCAGAGAAAACAAATAATCACTACTTGAACTTTTACACCCATAAGGAGCAACGATGAAAGATATATGGTTGATCATCATTATATATTTGGTGGCTGTCAATCTTTTCGGATTGATTCTTATGGGTGTTGATAAATCCAGAGCGAAACGAAGAAAATGGAGGATCCCGGAGGCAACACTGTTTCTGGTGGCCGTGATCGGAGGGTCGTTAGGATCGATAGCGGGTATGTATATTTTCAGACATAAGACCAAGCACTGGTATTTCGTGATCGGTATGCCTGCGATATTGGCGATTCAGGTTATAACGGCAGCAGTTTTGTATTTTGCGCCGTTAAATCTGTTTTTTATGTAAAAATATCCATAAAAACGAGAAACTGTAACGTATAAAGAGTGTGGAAAATATTTTAAAAGTGAAATGGAGGATTATTTCATGAATGAAAACAGATCCGGTCTTTGTACCGCATCATTGGTTTTAGGTATCATCTCTATTGTTACCTGTGCATTGGGATTTTTGCCCGGTGTTTTGGGACTTATCTTTGCGATAGTTTGTCTTGCGAAGAAGAAACAGCCTAAAGGTGTAGCTGTAGGCGGACTTATTACATCCATTATCGGACTTCTTGTAGGCGGTATCGCAACGATCGTTGCAGTTATCTTCATTGTAACCAGCGGAATCCTTGTAGGAGGAACAGTTGGTGTATTAAGTTCAGCAATGGATGAGCTTGCCAACGGAGATATCGATTCCGAAGAATTTATCAACATCATCAATAACCTTGATGAGGCTAACGATAACGGGGGCTATAATGTTGATGATTACAGTTCACTCTTTGATGACGGAAATTACACCGTAGACGATGATGATTTCCAGGATTATTTAAGCATCTTTGACGGAACGGATTACGAAGATTACTTCTCATATGATGAGGACGGAAACCTCGTAGTAAATACTCCTTCCGGCACAGGTGAGCATGCATTGTATGCAGGTTATACATATTTCGAAGATCTTGAACAGTACGGATACACATATTCACGCGGCGACAGTACTTACAGTGTGTATACGAATGAAAACGGTGCTGAGTTCGAGTTCCCTGCATATGTATACAACTACAAAGATTTTGGCTCAACACATTTCGAAGCATATGATAATTACATCACAAAACTCGGCGTAAAGGATTATCCCGAAGACTGGGGATTCTATTACGATGAGGAGTTATATGATGATATCTCTGATGAGTGGGAATATGCTTATGCAGACCGTATCACGGATTACGGCGATTATCAGGATTATGAGATCTGGTTATTTGCATTCAACGATGTATACGACGATATGGTAATCCTTGTCTTCAGACCCAAGGATGCAACTGATACAAGTACATTCGACAAGGATTTCGATGATTTCATCAAGACAATGAAATACATGCATCCGCAATAAAGATCAAAAATAAAAATAACTTTAGCAAAAGGCCGCATTACGTCGGCCTTTTGTTGAAGATAAGAAACAGATATTCGGGTAAAAAAAATAAGTATTGGGTTGGTGGATAAAATGCATATAGCGGTAATGGACGACAATATAGCTGACAGAAAACAGCTGGAGAGGCTTCTTGACAGGGAATCCGACAGAAGGATCCATACTACGGGAAATCTTTATATTGACTCGTTCGGAGCCGTGGATTCTTTGTATATCGCGCCCAAACAGTATGATTTTTTTATGGTTGATATAAAGGGGCCTGTGTCCGGTTGTGTCGATATCTCAAAGAAACTTCGATCAATGGGCATTCCGGTCCCCGTTTGTATTTTAAGAAACGAAGCCGAGTGCGCAGATTATAAAGATCTTCCCGATGATATCCTTTTTCTCGAAAAACCCATAAAAGTTGCCGAACTTACCGAGACGATCGATAAGGTGATAGCACTCTGGGAGGAACACAGGGACGAATACAGGATCCCCGATCCGTCGGATGATGTTCCCGAGGCCAAAAAGAATATTTTCAGAAGGATTTTTGAATACTTTTACTGATTTTATTGATTTATTGTGTTATAATAACTCGGTTTTTAAGATAATGAGGAATAATTATGAGCGACTGGAAAGTCAGAGAAATGACAATTGAAGATTACGAGGGCGTTAAGAAACTTTGGCTCTCCATTAAAGGCTTCGCGATAAGAAGTATCGATGATTCATATGAAGGCGTTGATAAGTTCTTAAAGAGAAATCCCGGTTGCTCGGTTATCGCCAAGATGGGTGACGAGGTTGTCGGAGCGATCCTCTGCGGACATGACGGAAGACGCGGATGTCTTTATCACGTATGCGTTCGTGAGGATGTCAGAATGCACGGTATCGGCAAGGCAATGGTTGTAAAATGCATGGAAAAGCTTAAATCCGAAGGCATCAACAAAGTAAGCCTTATCGCATTTACATCAAACGATATCGGAAACGCTTTCTGGAAACAGGTAGGCTGGACGAAAAGAGAAGACTTAAACTACTACGACTTTACGCTTAATGAAGCCAACATAATGGCTTTCAATAAATAAAAGCCAAAGGCTTCCCCTTGAGGGCGAACGTCGTCCGATGGACGACATGCTTGTGAGCGGACCGAGCTGGCAAGCGAGACAAGGTGGTTTCGAAGAAACCGGATGAGGTGTAAACATCAAGGAGATAAATATGTCAGATATTAAGATCATAGAAGGCGGCGTTACCGCTGCGAAAGGTTTTAAAGCAGCATACACTGAGGCGGGAGTAAAATATGCCAACAGAAAAGATATGGCTATGGTTTATTCCGAGACTCCATGTGTGAGCGCAGGTACTTTTACAAGCAATGTTGTTAAGGCCGCATGCGTACAGTGGGATATGAAGATCGTAAAATCGGACAAGCCCATGCACGGAATGGTCATTAATACAGGTATAGCAAATGCATGTACCGGTAAAGAAGGCTTTGACGCATGTGAAGCTACAGCAAAAGCGATGAGCGAAAATTTAGGCGTTCCCGTTGATTCGATCGCAGTAGGCTCTACAGGAGTTATCGGAATGCAGCTTCCCGTAGACAGACTTGTAAAGGGCGTAAACGATATGTGCACAAAGCTTGACTCTTCAAAAGAGAACGGCACAAACGCAAGTATCGCCATTATGACTACAGATACCGTTAACAAGGAATATGCCCTGCAGTTTGAATTAAACGGAAAAACAGTTACACTCGGCGGCATGAGCAAGGGCTCGGGAATGATCCATCCCAATATGTGTACCATGATCGCTTTGCTTACAAGTGATATCGCTATCGAAAAATCACTTATGCAGGAGGCGGTAAGCGATGTTATCGCAGATACATTCAACATGATCTCCGTTGACGGAGATACATCCACAAACGATACATTCATCCTTATGGCCAACGGGCTTGCCGGAAACGATAAGATCACTGCGAAGGGTGCTGATTACGAAATCTTCAAGGAAGCGCTCATGATCGTATGCCGTTTCCTCGCAAGAAAGATGGCATCCGACGGAGAAGGTGCTACAAAGCTTTTCACAGCACATGTATTTAATGCAAGATCAAAGGAAGAAGCAAAGATCTTATCACGTTCGATCATAAGCTCAAGCCTTTCGAAAGCAGCTATCTACGGATGCGACGCAAATTTCGGAAGATTCTTATGTGCGATGGGTTATTCGGGAGTTGATTTCGATCAGACAAAGGTTGAACTTTTCTTTGAAAGCACAGTCGGAAAACTTCAGGTCTTCAAGATGGGTGTTCCTCTTGAATTCGACGAAGAACTCGCAACAAAGATCATGTCCGCAGAGGAAGTCATCGTAGTCGTTGACATGCACGACGGCGACGCAGAAGCCGAAGCATGGGGCTGCGACCTCACATACGATTACGTTAAGATAAACGCAGATTACAGATCATAAATTCCGATCACTAAAAAAATCAAGGTGTCCGTTCTCAATGAGAACTGACACCTTTTTTATTTCGAAAAGTCTACAGATTCATAATAGCGTTCTGGCTGACAACAGCGTTGCTGATATATTGATTCAGGCTTATTCCTTCTCTTTGAGCAAACATGGCTGCCTGCATATGAACAAATGGTGCAAGGCGAAGAGTCATTTTACCGCTGTAATCTTCAAATCTTTCCACTGAGATTTCCGGAATGGCAATGCCGACTTCCTTGGCGGTTTCCAACCATGCTTTTTCATTTTCTTCCAATTCGGCGAGGGCTTCTTCTATATTGTCTCCCTGCCCTACACAGCCTTTCAGATAACCGCTTTTGGCAATCCAGAAAATATGTCCTTCGTTTTCGGTTTGATAAACTTTGAAAGGATATTTAATCATTATTATCACCTCCCATAGACTCAATTTCTTTAATGAGTTCTTTTAACTCAAGAATATAAGCTTCTTTACAGGTTTTTCGTTAAGTTTCTTTTTTAGTTTTTCAATTGTTGACAAAGAATCCTCCTTTCTGAATGGTATCACATACGCCACTATAAGTCAAATATAAAGAATTCAGATTCCTTAGTCAGTGATTTCTCGACGAGATACCATTTAAGCACTAAACATTAACTAAAACAGGGTAATAAAAGAAAAATAGAAATGTAGAATTATAGAATGTTGATATTCTAACACGAGAAAAAAACTAAATCAATAAATAAAGTGTTGACAAATAAAAATAAATTGCATACAATTTAATTGTACACAATCGAAACTGAAGAAAGGAAGGTGCACAAAATGGGTTTTTATGATTTGAAAGTAACAGCTAGAGACGGCAGTGAAGTTTCCATGAGAGACTTTGAGAATAAAGTTGTTCTGGTAGTGAATACCGCTACGGGATGCGGATTTACACCTCATTACAAACCTTTGGAGGAGATGTATGAGAAATACCATGACAAAGGATTTGAGATAATCGATGTTCCCTGCAACCAGTTCGCGGGACAGACACCGGGAACGGATGAGGAGATCCACGAATTCTGTACACTCAAATACAACACTCAGTTCCCTCAGATGAAAAAGAGCGATGTTAACGGAGAAAATGCGATAGAACTTTTCAAGTATCTTAAATCTCAGAAGACTTTCGAGGGATTCGGAAAAGGACCCAAGGCAATAGCGATGTCCGCGATGCTTAAAGGTATCGATAAGGATTATAAGAATAATTCGGAGATCAAATGGAACTTCACCAAGTTTATCGTAAACAGAAAAGGCGAAGTCGTGGCAAGATTTGAACCGACGATCGAAATGAAAGAAGTAGCTAAATTCGTAGATAATCTGATGCAGGAATAAGGAGCAGAAATGAGTAAATACGATTGTTTGAAACTTGAAAATCAGCTGTGTTTTCCGCTTTATGCATGCGCCAAAGCAGTCACAAGACATTATAAACCGCTTCTTGATGAATTTGACTTAACTTATACACAGTACATCACGATGATGGTCATGTGGGAGAGGAAAAGCGCGAGCGTAAAAGAGATCGGAGAATATCTCTATCTTGATTCCGGAACACTCACTCCGGTTATCAACAAGCTTGAGAGCAAGGGCTACATAGAAAAGCACAGAAGCGATGATGATGCAAGAGGCGTGGTCGTAAGCATAACCGAAGCAGGAAAGAAATTAAGGGATAAAATGGTGAAAGTACCTGAGGCCATGGGCGGATGCGTTGCATTAACCGAAGAAGAAGCCGGAGAACTTTACACTCTTTTATACAAAATACTTAAGCATTTCGACGAGATCGATGCTGACGAATAATAATTCATCAATCGTAAACATTTAACAGTAAACACGATCATAAGGAGGAAAATATTATGGCAGTTATTCATATTACAGAGAACGAATTTGAAGAGAAAGTATTAAAGAACGATAAGCCCGTATTTGTAGACTTTTTTGCAACCTGGTGCGGGCCCTGCCAGATGATGGCACCGATCCTCGAGGAAGTATCGAACGAAAATCCCGATGTGGATTTCTTTGCGATAGATATCGATGATGCGGAAGAGACCGCTGCAAGATACGGAGTTATGAGTATTCCCAATATGGTTCTTTTCAAGAACGGAGAGGTTGCCGACAGGATCATCGGCAAGACCGGAAAACAGAATATCAATGCTTTGGTTAAACAGTAATAAGACTTAAGAGGCGTCGGGGTTAACCCGATGCCTTTTTTTATTGCACACGCCCGCAAGCCTGTTTGTCCGTATACCGTCGGTTTAGTGTTGAATTGAAAGGAGTTTTGTTGTAAAATAAATAGACTATGTTTTTAATTAACGTAAGAATATTTCCAACGGAGGCAGTTTGCAATGGAAAAAGACATGGAACAGTTTCTTGAAAAAGCAGGTGTGCTTGTTGAGGCACTTCCATATATACAGAAATACAATCGTAAGATTATAGTCGTTAAATACGGCGGATCCGCAATGACCAACATCGAACTTCAGAAGAAAGTTATCGAGGATGTTGTTCTTTTAAAACTCGTCGGATTCAAACCTATCATAGTTCACGGCGGCGGAAAGGAGATCAGCAGATGGGTTGACAAAGTGGGAAAAACTCCCGAGTTTGTCAACGGCTTAAGAGTTACCGATGCCGAAACAATGGAAATAGCAGAGATGGTTTTAAATAAAGTAAACAAATCTCTCGTAGCAATGGTTCAGGAACTCGGCGTAAAGGCTGTCGGAATCTCCGGAAAAGACGGCGGACTTTTAAGAGTTAACAAGAAATTTGTAGACGGTAAAGATATCGGATTCGTAGGAGATATCAAGGAAGTTAATGCTAAGGTTATCTATGATCTTTTAAGCAATGATTTTCTTCCCATCGTAGCTCCCATCGGTCTTGATGACGAATACAATACATATAATATCAACGCTGATGATGCTGCTTGCGAGATCGCAAAGGCAGTAGGTGCCGAAAAGCTTGCATTCCTTACAGATATCGAAGGACTTTACAGAGATATTAACGACAAGAGTTCTTTCATTTCAAAGATCACTGTAAGCGATGCCAAAGATCTTATCGCATCAGGTACACTCGGTGGCGGTATGCTTCCCAAACTTACCAACTGCACATCCGCTATGGAAGCAGGCGTTAACAGAGTCCATATCCTTGACGGCAGAATCCCTCATTGCCTTCTTCTTGAGATCTTTACCAAAGAAGGTATCGGTACGATGATCATGCCGGATTCCGATGAGGAATAAGAAAAGAGGTTTATAATCATGCAGGAATATATAAATGATGCGGAGAAATATATTCTCCATACATACAACAGGTATCAGGTCGTTTTCGACCATGGCGACGGTGTTAACCTTTATGACACCGACGGAAAAGAATATCTTGATTTCGTATCCGGGATCGGCGTATTTGCTTTAGGATACAACAACAAAAAATACAACGATGCTGTAAAGGCTCAGGTAGACAAGATCCTTCACACATCCAACTATTATTACAATGTACCTTCTATCGAGGCTGCAAAGGCTGTTACAAAAGCTTCGGGCATGGATAAGGTATTTTTCACCAACTCCGGTGCAGAAGCCGTAGAAGGCGCTTTAAAAGTCGCAAGAAAGTATGCATTCAACAAAGACGGCAGGACGGATCATGAGATCATTGCCATGAACCACTCTTTCCATGGCAGAACTTTCGGTGCACTTTCCGTTACGGGTACAGAGAAGTATCGTGCTCCTTTCGGCCCCATGATAGGAAATATCAAGTTTGCTGAAATGAACGATCTTGATTCCGTAAAGGCTCTGATCACGGATAAAACATGCGCGATCATCTGCGAGACTCTTCAGGGCGAGGGCGGTATCCATCCCGCTACACCCGAGTTTTTAAAGGGACTTCGCGAACTTTGCGATAAGACCGGTGCGCTTCTTATCCTTGATGAGATCCAGTGCGGTATGGGACGTACAGGTTATATGTACTGCTTCCAGAAATACGGTATCAAACCCGATGTTTTAACTACTGCAAAAGCTCTCGGCTGCGGAATTCCCATGGGTGCTTTTCTTATGACACAGAAAGTTGCAGAGAATTCTTTGGTTGCGGGAGATCACGGAACCACATACGGCGGCAATCCTTTGGGCGGTGCTGCATGTGTTGAAGTATTCAAACTTTATGAAGAACTCGGAATTTGCGAAAACGCAAAAGAAGTAGGAGAGTATCTCTTCGAAAAACTCGAAGAGGTTAAGAATACATACGATGAGATTGTTGATCACAGGGGAATGGGTCTCATGCAGGGACTTGAATTCAACAAACCCGTAAGTGATATTATTAATAATGCTCTCGATAACGGACTTATCCTTATCAACGCGGGAACACAGATCATTCGTTTCCTGCCTCCGCTTATCATCACAAAAGCAGATGTTGATAAGATGCTCGTTATTCTTAAAGAGGCTATAGAGAATGCACATTAGAAAGAAATTATTTTCCGCTTTTGTTATATTGGCGATGACAGTTGCGGCATTGTTCGGTGATTATTATCCCGGACGTTCGCTTATCGAGTCGGAATCCGCAAGACAGGATAAAGAAGTGATTACTATCTGGTATACGGATGCCTATCTTGATGAGTATATTCGAAATGCAGCAGTTGTTTATGAGGAAAAAACAGGTGTAAAAGTCGTTTCGACCAAAGTATCGGGTCTCGAATATCTTGAGGCCATTCAGAAGGCGACGATTGACGATAACTACGGTCCGGATCTTTATGTTCTGGGCAGTGAATCACTCGAGAAAGCTTATCTTTCAGGTCTTTGCTATGAACTGAAAGATTCGCACAGAGTGCTTAATTCTTCATATTTTCCCGAAGTGTCTTTAAACGCCATCAGCTACTCGGATTTCAAGCTCGGATATCCGTTGCTTTTTGAGTGCTCTGTTTTTCTTTACAACAGAACGCTCCTTGAGCAGATAGCCGAAGATTATAATGCAAATGCGGGAAGCGGTTCATCCAATTACGGTGAAGGTTCTTCCGAAGAGGAAGACACGAGCGAAACAACCGAATTTGAGCCTGTTACAGCAGATGAGATCCTTCCGACATCTATAGTCGGCATTACGGAATTCGCTCTTAATCATAACCTTCCCGAAGGCTGTGAAGCATTCTTTAAATGGTGCGTTTCCGATGTCGTTTATGATTACTGGTTTGCCGGTGCATACATGAATGTCGGCGGTGAAAAGGGTGACGACAGAGACGATATCGATATCTACAATGAAGAAAGCATGTATTGCCTCAGAGTTTTCCAGGACTTCAAACAGTTCTTTTCAATGGAGATCGATGAGTACAAATATGACGATCTTATTAAGGAATTCGAAGAAGGAAAGATCCTTTTCCTTGAAGCCGATACAAGTGCTATCAACAAACTCGAGGCTGCAAGAAAGAACGAAGAAAATCCTTTTACATATGAGTACGGTATCACGAGCATCGGTATGCTCAACGATAACTTAAGATCTCAGGGACTTTCGGTTACAAAGATCGTATCCGTAAACGGTATGTCCGAACATAAGGAAAAAGCGGAAGATTTTGCAAAATTCTTAACGGTTGATTATTCATCAAACCTTTATTCAAGAACAGGCAAGCTTGCGTGCAATTATCAGAAAGAATATCAGTATCCTCAGATCGAGGACGCTGTAAGAACATACGAAAACAGCGTATCACTTCCGAAGATCGTGGAAACATCCAATTTCTGGGTATTATCGGAAATGGTATATACAAAAGCATGGGACGGAGAAAACGTCAACCTGCTTTTAAGAAATCTTTCGGGTCAGGTAAAGAAACAGATCCACGGCATCTATGTCGAGGATGAATTTATCGAGACACCGGTCGTAAACGAAGATTACGTATCTCAGGAATAAAAGCAGATAAGTCGGCTCGAGGGGAAGAACGGAGTTGACTTATGAAAAAAATATTATTTGTTATTTTTCTGATCCTCAGTCTGTCTTTTCTTGCCTGCGGCAGTGACGGACTGACTCTTTCCGATCCTTCGGAACAATCACCTTACGAAAAACAGAATAAGAAAGAAGAAAACGCACCCGCTGCGTCTTCTTTTGATGCAAAAGAAAAATGTTACGCATATCTTTGCGGAGCTGTGGCAAACGAAGGCATCTATGAATTCACACCCGGGACCAGACTCTTTGAACTTGTGGAAGAAGCCGGAGGTCTTGACGAGGAAGCGGATACATCTGCGGTTAATCTTGCAGTGGAAGTCAAGGACGGCGAGAGGGTCAGGATACCCTTTATAGGCGAAAGCCTTATTGAAGAGGAAGATGACCTGATCGATCTTAATAAGGCGGATGTAAAAGACCTCTGCTCGATCCCTGGGATAGGTGAGTCGAGAGCAAATGCAATCATCGAGTACCGCGAATCGGTCGGTGGCTTTAGTGATATCGAGGAACTTAAGAATATTTCCGGTATCAAAGATGCAACTTTTCAAAAGATAAAACCCTATGTCTGCGTTCGTTAAAAAAATCAAGAGACCGCTATTGTGGCTTGCACTTCTGGTGACGGGGTTTTTATGTTTCTTATTAAGCATCATCGAAAGAAATCTTTATATACCCGGGATGGTACCCATCGAAGGTGATATAAAAGGTGTTGTTGCAGACATCGAAGAGAAGAACGAAAAGACGTATGTGTACCTGAAAAACACAGTCTTTTTAAGTGATGAACTTGAGTGTTTTACCAATGTGAAAAACTCATCTTTTCTTTGCAGAAAAATGGGCTGCATCTGCACTTTCGATGATGCTGATCTGAACATAGGATCGTGTGTTATCGTTCACGGGAAGATAAGCGTTTACGAAAAAGCGACCAATCCGGGAGAATTCGATACAAGAAAATATTATATTTCAAAAGGTTATCTTTTTAAGGCGGGTTCCTGCGAACTGATTTCAACAGATCATAAAAAGAATCTTCCGGCGGATATATCTTTTAAGATAAGTTCAAAGATAGCATCGCTTATAGATAATGCTTTGGATAAAAAAGATGCCGGAATGATAAAGGCGATATTACTTTCGGATAAATCCGATCTTGATAAAGAAGTTAAAGATCTTTATAAGGATGCGGGTGCAAGCCACCTTTTGGCCATAAGCGGACTGCATATAACCATGTTTGCGGCATTCATTCTTTTTATCCTTAAAAAGACACCGATGGACCTTAAAGCAGCATATATCATAACGATACTTGTTTTATTTGCTTACGGATATATGATCGGATTTTCACCGTCCGCGTTAAGAGCGATAGTGATGTTTACGATCCTCTGCATCGGAAAGATGATAAACAGATCCTATGATTCGCTGACTGCTATGGCCCTTGCTTTGCTTATTACAGTTATTCTCAGACCGCTTTATGTGCTGCAGACAGGTTTTCTTATGTCGTATCTGGCCATAACGGGTATCTCGGTTGTTCTTCCCGCATTTAGGACGATCGGAGAAAAGAGTTCAAAGATCTTTTCATCATTCACTATGAGCACATCGGTAACACTCACCACGCTTCCGATGGTAATAAATTCTTATTATAAGATCCCTTTGTATGCACCCTTACTAAATATCTTACTGGTCCCGGGAATGACGATACTTCTGGCAATCTCTCTTTTTTGCGTGCTCACGCAGGGTTTGATCGAGATCGTTTCACTGCCGTGGCAGATGAACATTTTCGCTTATGCGATACACTTTTTTCTTATGGTCTATGAATGGCTTATGAAGGCGGAATTAATGCTCCCGAAAGCCATAGTAACAACGGGTGCGAGAGCACTTGTAAGATGTTTTTTTTACGAAGCATTCCTGCTTGTTTTTTCAGTAATGATACAAAGGATCAAACTTGTTTTCTGGAGAAAGGATAAGCTTATAAACAACAGGATACGTCTGGATCCTTCTTATAATCCGTCAACGGAAATAAGAAGAAACAGAAAAACGAAAACGTTTCTTCTTTTATCTCTGACCGTTCTTTTGACGATCGATCTAACGGCCTTTTTATACCATAAAAGAAACAACAGGATAGAGTTTCTGGATGTGGGACAGGGGCTTTGCGCGTGCATTCAGTATAACGGAAAAGTTTATTGCTTTGACGGAGGGTCGACCGACAGAAAAGATATATACAAGTATGTCATATCGCCGTATTTTGCGTATTACGGGATAGAAAGGATCGATGCCTGGTTTATCTCGCACGAAGATGCGGATCACACAAACGGGATCACAGCATCGCTTAAAGAGGGATGCAGGATCGATGAGATCATCGTACCGTTCGTTTTAAAAGAGAATTTTGAAAGTATCACGGAGCTTGCAAACGCTAATGATTCATCCGTGGTCTACTCATGTGCGGGCGATATATTTAAAGACGAAGATAATAACATATCATTCACAGTTTTATCCCCTTACACTGATTTTCCCCTAAGTGATTCCAACGCCTGCTCGCAGGTCGTACTGCTTGAAATGAAAGAGGGATGCGTTCTTTTTATGGGAGATTCCGATGTGCATGCGGAGAAGAAGGTTTTATCTGGCATTGACTGCTCGATCGACGTCCTTCAGTCAGCGCATCACGGTTCGGCCCAAAACACCAATACTTCTGACTTTATTAATCGCATCAAACCGCGTATATCGGTCATATCCTGCGGCTTTAATAATTCTTACGGTCATCCTCACAAAGAAACGCTTGAGATCCTTACGGAATCAGGCACAAAGATACTTAGGACCGATACCGACGGCTGTATCACCATTATCCCTTAACCATTCGGGGACGGTTCTATTTTGGCTATTTTAGCCATTTGGGGACGGTTCTATTATGGTTATTTTTTTACTAACCACTAATCCGTAAATCACAAAATCAAATTTATAAAGGAGGAATTATTATGCCAAGAACAGCAAGAAAGATTTCATTTACCGGCTACTATCATGTGATAATCCGAGGTACCAACCGTAAGGTACTTTTTTACGAAGATAAAGATTATGAAGCATTTCTTAAAAGAATTAAGAAATATGCTGAAGAAGATAATGTAGATATATGTGCATACTGTTTAATGAATAATCACGTTCATTTTCTTTTGCATACAGATCCGGAGGATTTAGCTCAATATATGAAAAGGCTCGGTGTAAGTTACTCAGCTTATTTTAATAAAAAATATGAGAGTTCCGGTCATGTATTTCAGGACAGATATAAAAGTGAGGCGGTTGAGGATGAAAGATATTTTGTTACTGTTTTCAGGTACATTCTCAACAATCCGGTAAAAGCCGGTATATCAAAAGCAATGAGTTATAAATGGAGCAGTTTAAATGAGCTTAATAATGATCGTGACATAACGGATTTCAGTCACATTAAACAGTTTTTAGGAAAGTACGATGTGGAGAGATTTATGGATGAGGAAGACGGCGATTATGTAATGGAATATAACACGGAGAGAAATGATGATGAGTGGGCGAAAAACATGTTTGAAAAGATATTGGAAGAAAGAGGACGTTCAACGCTTAACTTATTTGATAAGAAAGAAAGGAAAGATATAATAGTCAGCCTTGCGAATGAGGGGCTTTCGAAGGCACAAATTGCCAGGGTGACAGGT
>CADARM010000017.1 GCA_902790275.1 uncultured Lachnospiraceae bacterium | reverse complement strand
CAATCTCGGAGAATTCTATTTCTATTTTGATAAAAAGATATATAAGGTCAATCTGGCCGAAGAGGATTATGAGATCGTAGTCGAGGACCTTAAGAAAGAGGATCTTTACGTCTGCGCAAGCTACAGCATGTGTGCCTGGGTATCCAAGGAAGACAAGATCGGTGTATTGCAGCTTAAGTATTTAAGAATGGATACTTCGGAAAGTTATTATATCGATGCCAAAGGCGGAGAGAGGATCAAGGCTCTCGGCTTTATGGGTGAAGACTTGATCTACGGCGAAGCAAAGAATGAGGATATCAGCGTAAACGTATTCGGCGAGCGGATCGTTCCGATGTATAACTTAAACATCATCAACAAGTTTAAGGAGATCCTCAAAAAGTATTCGGAAGAAAACATATATGTTACGGGATGTAAGATAAACGACAATCTCATCACGCTTTCGAGAAACACAAAGAACGAAAACGGCGAGTTCGTCAGTGCACCTCCCGACAGTATCGTAAATACACTGATGGAAAAAACATATAAGAACAATTCCGAAGTCATTGCGACAGAAAACTTAAAGAAGATCGTCCAGGTTACGCTTAAGCGTGAGATGGATAACAAGAAGATAAAATTCAAGACTCCGAAGACAGCGATGTACGAAGGAAAGAGGGAAGTGAAGATAAGCACGGATTCCAAAGACCTCTTTTACGTATATGGTCTTAATGACTGTGTCGGCGAGTATTCGTACTTCTCGGATGCGGTAAAAGCTGCGGATGAGGCGTATGGAGTGGTTATTGACTGTGACGGTCATTATACATGGAAAAAGGAAACTTACGCCACGACCAATCAGATCATGAAGATAACCGATACCACCGCTTCGGATGAGGAGACAAGTTCTCTCGAAAGATGCATCGAGACGATCCTTGAATATGAAGGTTTCTCCCTGGATGTGAAAAAGAACTTAACCGACGGAATGACACCGGTTGAGATCATAGAAAAGAATGTTCCTTATTCAAGGGGACTCGAACTTGAAAACTGTAAGAGCGAAGAGATCAAGTACTTCTTAAACAAAGATATTCCCGTGATAGCGATGGCCGGCGACAATACCGTTCTTATAGTCGGATACAGCGACAAGGTTTACGTGTGGCTAAACCCCAGAAGCGGAAATCTCATGAAAGTAAATATCGATGAAGCTGAGACATTTTATGAGAACAACGGATTCCATTTCATTACTTACATAGAATGGGATTCGTAGACTCGCTTGACGATATCGTTTATAATACTGATGTTTGCAGTATAAAAGATAAAAATTTTTATAAATGGAGATGTAGAAATGATCAGACAGGATTACAAAGAAATGCTTAACGCAAAGTCGGTCATCAGGGAAATGTTTACCTATGCTACCGAAAAAGGAAAAGAGATCGGATATGAAAACGTATTCGATTACAGCCTCGGCAACCCTTCGGTTCCCACACCCAGGGAATTTACCGATACGATGATAAGACTTTTACAGGAGTCGGATCCCATCAAACTTCACGGTTACAGCCCTTCACCCGGAATCCCTTCGGTAAGAGCAGCGATCGCTGAATCCTTAAACAAGAGATTCGGCATGAACTATACGGCAAATCATATTTTCATGGCAACCGGTGCTGCAGGCGCAGTTGCACATGCCGTTAGATGCGTGACAAATACTAATGACAAGGTGCTTACTTTTGCTCCTTTCTTCCCTGAATACATGCATTACATCAACGATACCGGAGCAGTGCTTAAAGTAGTTCCGCCCAACCTTGAAAACTTCCAGATCAATTTTGAAGCTTTCGAAGAGATGTTAACCTGCGATGTTCAGGCAGTTCTTATCAACACACCCAACAACCCTTCGGGTGCCGCATGTTCTTCGGATACATTAAAGAAACTTGCGGATATCCTGTATAAGAAACAGGAAGAGTACGGACACGACATCTTCATCATCTCCGATGAACCTTACAGAGAGATCGTATTTGACGGTGCGGATGCTCCTTATGTATCCAAATTCTATGACAATACATTAAGCTGCTACTCATATTCAAAGTCACTTTCGCTTCCCGGTGAAAGAATCGGATATGTTGCAGTCAACCCCAAGTGTACCGATGCCGAGTATATCGTCGGAATGTGCACTCAGATCTCAAGAGGCACGGGACATAACTGCCCTCCTTCGATCATCCAGCTTGCTGTAGCAGAGTGCCTTGATCTTACAAGCGACCTTAAGGTATATGAGACAAACATGAACCTTATCTATAACGAACTCGTAAGACTCGGCTTTGAAGTGGTTAAACCTTCGGGAACTTTCTACATTTTCCCCAAAGCTTTGGAAGAAGATGCCAAGATCTTCTGCGAAAAAGCCAAAAAATACAATCTGATCCTCGTTCCTTCGGATTCGTTCGGATGTCCCGGATACTTCAGAATGTCCTACTGTATCGAGACCGAAAAGGTTGAAAGATCACTTGTTGCATTAAGAGAGTTTGTCAAAGCCGAATACGGTAGAGAATAGTGCATTTTTGTCAAAAATAAACAAAAAACCATAGGAAAATTCTCTAAAAGTGTCTATATGACAGAAATTTCAATCGAACATTTGACAAAAAATATACAATATATTAAACTTCCTTTATATAAGCACTTTATTTATGTAAATCGTTAAAAGATATTTGGTTAAAATTTTTGAACACCTGTGAGGGGTGTGAAAGGAGAATTGTTATGGCAGAAGAGAAGAAGGCAACAGTTACTATTAAGCCTATCGCAGCAGCAGCAGCAGCTAAGGCTGAAGAGAAGAAAGCTGAAGTTAAGGCAGCAGCAGCTCCAGTAGTAGCAACTGTTAAGGCTGAAGAGAAGAAAGCAGAGCCCGCAAAGGCAGCAGCTCCCGCAAAGAAGGCAGCAGCACCTGCAAAGAAGGCTCCCGCAAAGAAGGCAGCACCTGCAAAGAAGGCAGCTCCCGCAAAGAAAGCAGCACCTGCAAAGAAAGCAGCTCCCGCTAAGAAGGCAGCAGCACCTGCAAAGGCAGCAGCTCCCGCTAAGAAGGCAGCACCTGCAAAGAAAGCAGCAGCTCCCGCAAAGGCAGCAGTTAAGAAAGCAGCTCCCGCAAAGAAGGCAGCAGCTCCTAAGAAAGCAGCAGTTAAGAAGGCAGCTCCCGTTAAGGCAGCAGCTGCAAAGATCGCTGTATATGTTCAGTTCGATGAGAAGTCATACAGCTATGATGATCTTGTAAAGATCGCAAAGGATGTATGGGTATACGATCTCGGAAAGAAAGCTGCAGATTTCAAGAGCGCTGATATCTATGTTAAGCCCGAAGAGAACAAAGCATACTATGTAATCAACGGCAACATTACAGGAGATTTCGCTATCTAATTGTATAAATTCAGATATAATATAAAGTTTACAAAGGGACGCTTTAAGAGTGTCCCTTTTTTATTATCTTTTCGGAGGAAGGTTTTGGCTTTATTGACAAGACAAATTAATTGATTTGCCGTATAATCTGGTTGTAAATATTTACGAGAGGATTCAGGAGGATTTATGAAAAGAAAAATAATGGCTTTAAGTCTTATGACAACCGCTTTGCTGACGTTTACGGCTTGCGATTCGGCTGATCTGATTTTAAGTTTGCTGGAAGATGATGAAGGCGTTGAAGAGGTTACAAGTCATACAGATAATGATATTGCGGCTTCTGCAGATACAGATGAAGCAACGGATTTGCCTGAAGAAAACTCGGGCACGGTACAGATACAGTCACATCACGATAACGATTTACAGGCAAATGAAGATTCGGACAATTCTTATGATTCTTCGGATAATGGCACAGATAACGGTTCATTGACAGATGCCGAATATAATCCCGATATCACCTTCAGCACATACGATGTCATAAACAAAACCGATGTCGATGAAGATATTTTTAAAGGTTACAAGCTCACGATGGTCAACTTCTGGGAGCCTTGGTGCGGCCCCTGCGTATCGGAAATGCCTGACCTCGAAGATCTCTACGAAGATCTCGGTTCCGGGACCGGCGATATTAATATCATCGGAGTTTATTCTACCGAAGAAGACGCGATGGAAGTGCTTAAGATGTGCGGCACCACTTATCCTGTATTGCAGTACGTATCGGACTTTGACAGCCTGCAGTCAGGCTATGTGCCCAATACCGTATTTTTCGACGGTGACGGCCAAATCGTGGAATCGAACATTGCGGACTACGACAACTGCTTATTTGTCGGCAGTCGTTCCTATGACGAATGGAAGCAGATAATAAAGGAACTCAGCAAATGAAAATAAAAAAATACCTGCCGACCATCCTTCTTATAATTGCGGCAGCAGGACTCATTGTTGTCGGTATTGCTTTGAAGCAGCCTCAGTCTGTCCTTGAAAAAGCTGTAAAAATATGTATGGAGTGTATCGGAATTGGCTGACAACAAAAAACTTCGTCTGGCGATTCAGGGTGTGGCAACGCTAATTCAAAATGCCAATCTTAAAGGCTTTTTTGAAGGCAAAATCTATACGGGTCCCGTCAAAAATATCTGCGTTCCGGGACTTAACTGCTATTCGTGTCCCGGTGCAATCGGATCCTGCCCGATAGGTTCGCTTCAGACATTTCTTACCAAATTTAAAATAAAGATCCCGTATTACGTAGTCGGACTTTTATTGTTTTTCGCAGCTTGCCTAGGCAGAGCGGTATGCGGATTTTTGTGCCCCTTCGGAATGATTCAGGAGCTTATCAATCTGATTCCTTTTCCTTTTAAAAAGAATCGTTTCAAGGGTGACAAAGCATTCAGATACCTTAAATACGTGATTCTTGCGGCATGCGTAATCATACTGCCGATCTGCTTTAAATTAACGCCGTTCTTTTGCAAATATATTTGCCCTTCAGGCACGATTGCGGGAATAATACTGGCGATTACAGACAGTGCGATTGCCTCCAAGCTTGGCGCCATATTTACATGGAAGGTAATAATCCTTATAAGTATCTTGGTTTCATCGTTAATTATCTGGAGGCCTTTTTGCAAGTACATCTGTCCGCTCGGCGCGATATATTCCCTTTTTAACAGGGTTTCGCTTATTCGTCTTAAAGTCGATGAGAGCAAATGCATCAACTGCGGAAAGTGTGCAAAAGCATGCAAGATGTGCGTCGACCCCGTCAAGACGCCCAACAGCGGCGAGTGCATCCGCTGCATGGACTGCGCCAAAGTCTGTCCCGAACATGCGATTACCCTTAATGTGACCAAAATAAAATCACACGCGGGTAAAGACGAAAGAATCAAAGGAGAACAGTAAGAAGATTAGATAAGTTGCTGTAATTACGGACTTTTAAAACCTGTAGATGAGGATTGGAAAACAGAGAAAACTCAGACATGAAAAGGATTCGATTTTTCGAATTCTTTTTTTATTAAAAAGATGTTGACAACTTCTTGACGAGGTTGTAATATATGAAATGTGGATATTAGCACTCGATGGTGTTGAGTGCTAACGATTAAGGAAAAAGGTCGAAGATATGGAATTAGATGAAAGAAAAACCGTCATACTGAAGGCTATCATCAAGAACTATCTTGAAACAGGTGAGCCTGTAGGATCGAGAACAATTTCGAAATATACAGATCTTAATCTTTCAAGTGCAACCATCCGTAATGAGATGGCGGATCTGGAGGAACTCGGATTTATAGTTCAGCCTCATACCTCGGCAGGACGTATTCCTTCGGATAAAGGTTATCGTTTCTATGTAGATTCGATGATGCTCGAACATGAGAAGGAAGTGGAACAGCTTAAAGATGTTCTGCTTGAGAAGGAAGAAAAGCTCGACCATATGTTAAAGCAGGCTGCGAAACTCATGGCGGTAAATACCAACTACGCCACAATGGTTACGGCACCGAGAAATTCCAGGAATGCAATCAAGTTCCTTCAGCTCTCCAGAATGGATGATGCGCATATCCTTGCGGTTATCGTAATAGAAGGAAACGTAATTAAGAATACGGTGATTGATGTTGAAGAGGTGCTCAATGACGAGACGATGCTCAAACTCAACATTCTTCTTAACACTCACTTAAACGGTTTGTCGGCGGAAGAAATCAATCTCGGACTTATTTCATCGCTTAAACAGCAGGCCGGAATGTACGGACCCATTATCGCAGAAGTGATCGATGCGGTTGCGGAGACGATAAAAGAAGACGAAGATCTTGAAATATATACATCCGGTACAAACAATATTTTCAAATATCCCGAACTTTCCGATAATCAGAAAGCAAGCGATTTGATAAATGCATTTGAAGAAAAACAGTTGCTTACACAGCTTATTGATGACACCAACGAAGAAGGAAGCAACGAGATTAAAGTTTACATCGGAGAAGAATCACCGATTCAGACCATGAAGGATTGCAGTATTGTTACGGCCAATTATGAATTCGGCGACGGCATGAGAGGAATGATAGGTATCATCGGACCCAAACGAATGGATTACGACAAAGTAGTCGGCACGATAAAGACCATAAAATCACAACTCGATACGATGTATCGAAAAGACGAAAAATAGATTTGGAGGATATTTAAAGTGGCAGGAAAAAAGAAAAATGCCAAGTCCAAAGCTGATTCAAAGAAGTTAAACGAACAGCTTGAGGAAGAGACAGTAAAAGAAACAAATGAAGAAAGTACTTCGGCGGAAGATACTTCTTCCGAAGAGGTTGAAAATCAGGTGAGCGAAGAAAACGCTTCTGAGGAAACCGAAGAAAACGCAGGTTCTGCCAAGAAGACCAAGGAGCAGGAAAAGATAGAGGAGCTTGAAGACAGAGTTAAACGTCAGCTTGCCGAATTCGAAAACTTCAGAAAAAGAACGGATAAGGAAAAAGAGCAGATGTTTGAAACCGGAGCAAAGAGTGTACTTGAAAAAATACTTCCGGTAGTTGATAACTTTGAAAGAGGTCTTGCAAATCTCAAACCCGAAGATGAGGGCGATCCTCATGTTGAAGGAATGAAGATGATCTACAAACAGCTTATGACCGAACTCGAGAAACTTGAAGTTAAACCTATCGAAGCCGTAGGGTGCGAATTCAATCCCGACTTCCACAATGCAATAATGCAGAGTCCGAGCGATGAATACGAATCCGGCTACATATCACAGGAACTTCAAAAAGGCTATATGTACAGAGACACGGTATTAAGACACAGCATGGTAGCCGTAGTACCCTAGCAAATAACCCAAAGGCTTTCCCTGGAGGGCGCACGACATCCGGTGGATGTCGGTTTTGCGCCGACCGGAGCGGGAGCGGAGAAAAGCTGTCAGCGAAGCTGACTGATGAGGTGAAAATATATTTATTAATTTATGAAAGAATGTATCTCAGGAGGATAAAAATATGGGCAAAATAATTGGTATCGATTTAGGAACAACTAACAGCTGTGTAGCTGTTATGGAAGGCGGACAGCCTACAGTTATAGCAAACACAGAAGGCGCAAGAACAACACCTTCGGTTGTAGCATTTACAAAGACAGGTGAAAGACTTGTCGGTGATGCTGCAAAGCGTCAGGCTGTAACAAATGCAGACAAGACGATCTCTTCGATCAAGAGAGATATGGGTACAGACAGAGGAAGAACAATCGACGGAAAGAAGTATTCACCTCAGCAGATTTCCGCTATGATCCTTCAGAAGCTTAAAGCAGATGCAGAAGGATATTTGGGCGAGAAAGTTACAGAGGCGGTAATCACTGTTCCCGCATACTTCAACGATGCACAGCGTCAGGCTACAAAGGATGCAGGTAAGATCGCAGGTCTTGATGTAAAGAGAATCATCAACGAGCCTACAGCAGCAGCTTTGGCTTACGGTCTTGATAACGAAAAAGAACAGACCATCATGGTTTACGACTTAGGTGGCGGTACATTCGATGTTTCGATCATCGAGATCGGTGACGGCATCATCGAAGTTCGTGCAACAGCCGGTGATAACAGACTTGGTGGTGATGACTTCGACCAGAAGATCACAGATTACATCTTATCTGAATTTAAAAAACAGGAAGGCATCGACCTTTCAAAAGATACAATGGCACTTCAGCGTATTAAGGAAGCAAGTGAGAAGGCTAAGAAGGAACTTTCTTCAGCTACGACCACAGATATCAACCTTCCTTACTTAACAGCTACAGCTGAAGGACCCAAGCACTTCGAAATGTCTCTTACAAGAGCTAAATTCGATGAACTTACACATGAACTCGTTGAGCGTACTGCAGGCCCTGTTCAGAGAGCACTTTCCGATGCAGGCATCACAGCAAGCGAACTCGGCAAAGTACTTTTGGTAGGTGGTTCAACACGTATTCCCGCAGTTCAGGATAAGGTTAAACAACTTACAGGTCATGAACCTTCCAAATCACTTAACCCCGATGAATGCGTTGCACTGGGTGCTTCCATCCAGGGTGGTAAACTTGCCGGCGATGCAGGTGCGGGTGAGATCCTTCTTCTTGATGTTACTCCTCTTTCACTTGCTATCGAGACAATGGGCGGTATCGCTACAAAGCTTATCGAAAGAAATACAACTATCCCTGTTAAGAAGAGCCAGGTATTCTCAACAGCAGCAGATAACCAGACAGCCGTTGATATCAACGTAGTACAGGGTGAAAGACAGTTCGCAAGAGACAACAAGTCACTTGGACAGTTCAGACTTGACGGTATCCCTCCCGCAAGAAGAGGTGTGCCTCAGATCGAAGTTACATTCGATATCGATGCTAACGGTATCGTAAACGTATCCGCTAAGGATCTTGGTACAGGTAAGGAACAGCACATCACCATCACAGCAGGTTCCAACATGTCTGATGATGATATCGAGAAGGCTGTAAAAGAAGCAGCTGAGTACGAAGCTCAGGATAAGAAGAGAAAAGAAGCCATCGATGCTCGTAACGATGCAGACTCAATGGTATTCCAGACAGAGAAGGCATTAAACGAAGTAGGCGATAAGATCTCCGAATCAGAGAAGACAGATCTTCAGGCTGAGATCGAAAATGTTAAGGCTATCCTTGAGAGAACCAAAGACAGAGAGATGAGCGAAGACGAAGTCGGCGAGCTTAAGGCTGCTCAGGAAAAGATGATGGAAAAAGCACAGGGCTTATTCACAAAGATGTATGAGTCTATGCAGGGCGCAGCAGGCGCACAGGGTGCAGGCCCCGACATGAGCCAGTTCACACAGGGTGCTTCAAATGACGGACCTACAGACGGTTCCGAAGCAGGAGATTTCGGTGATTTCAGAGAAGTTTAAAAGAGTTAAAGCCTTCCCCTTGAGAAGAAGGTGATTTCCGAAGGAATTCGGATGAGGTGTGTGTCGGGGTTAAACGCCCCGACACATATTTGCGAAAATGATTATTTATAATCCGAAACATAAGGCGGTTCTTTAGCCTTGGAGGATATTATGGCAGAAACAAAAAGAGACTACTACGAGGTCCTCGGAGTAGATAAAAATGCAGATGAAGCTGCAATAAAAAAAGCATACAGAGCACTCGCTAAAAAGTACCATCCCGATATGAATCCCGATGATCCTTCCGCAGAAGCAAAATTCAAAGAGGCTTCCGAAGCGTATGCCGTATTAAGTGATGCCGACAAGAGACGTCAGTACGATCAGTTCGGTCATGCTGCATTTGACGGTGCCGCAGGCGGCGGAGCAGGCGGATTTGATTTCAACAGTGCAGATTTCAGTGATATATTCAGTGATCTGTTCGGTTTCGGTGATTTCTTCGGCGGCGGCAGAAGAGCTTCAAGAAGCGGCCCGAGACGCGGTCAGGATATAGTTCAGAGAGTAAGGATCACTTTCGAAGAAGCTATCTTCGGATGTGAGAAGGAAATAGAAGTAAACGTTAAGGAAGAATGCAAGACCTGTAACGGAAGCGGAGCAAGGCCCGGTACAAGTCCCGAAACATGTCCTACCTGTAAAGGTAAAGGCCAGGTTGTCGTTACAAGCAATTCGCTTTTCGGCCAGATACAGACTGTTCAGACATGTCGTGACTGTGGCGGAAAAGGAAAAGTTATCAAGGACAAGTGTACGGATTGCCGCGGTACCGGATATACTACTATCAAGAAAAAATATGCGGTTAAATTCCCTGCCGGTATAGATGACGGACAGCTTGCGTGCAGGATCCCCGGAAGAGGCGAGCCCGGAAGCAACGGCGGCCCCAGAGGAGATATCCTTGTCGGTGCCGTAGTCGGATCTCATTCCACATTCAAGAGAGACGGAATGAATATCTATTCGACAGTTTCCCTTCCCTTCTCGGTAGCTGCACTCGGCGGTGAGATCTTCATCGATACGGTTGACGGAAAAGTAGTATACGATATCAAATCGGGTACTCCCACAGATACAACATTAAGACTTCGCGGCAAGGGTGTTCCCAATGTTAAGAACAAAGAAGTTCGCGGCGATCACTATGTTAAACTTGTGGTCAAGGTTCCCGATCATCTCTCAAGCGAAGCAAAAGATGCGTTAAAGGCATTCGATGCCGTGAGCGGAGATTATCTTAACGCCACAAAGAATGCCGCAAAGGACGGTATTCCCAAAGAAAAAAAGAAAAAAGGTTTATTCAAATAAAAAATTTCCCGTCGGTTTCGGCGGGAAATTTTTATATGTTTATGATTGAATTACAGATAATATTTTGCTTTTCAATTCGTGTTATTTGATTCTTACAAGTACTGCAACAGTGCCGTCTTCCCTGACTGCTTTGATGTCTGTATACTCTTCGCATTTGTTTGCGAAAAACGACAATGTTTCGCCTTCAAAGCTTGAATTTTTGTAATGAATCTCAAGTTCGTTAATTGGATTTTTTTCAAGTTCGTCCGTACTGAATAATCCTTCCACGGTTCTTATATATGCCACATTGTTCATGTGTCTTCCGTAGTCGGTATCGATACTTCTTATCGTATATTTTCCTATGAACTCACCATCAAAATCATCCTTTAATTTGGCAAACGGTTCGGGTATTGCGATTCTTTCTGAGATTTCCAGACCTTCGGGATATATGCCCTTTGCTTTTTGCAAAGTGTGCGTGGCCTGATCGATTACAGCCCATTCTGTTTTGCCGAGCGCTATTACACCTTTGTCATTTGTGATCTCATAATCTCGGTTGCATTTAAGCATTCCCGCTTCTTCAGGCCATGTTGTGACTTTGACTTTTTCCGCCATATTGGCTTTTTGAACCATTTTGATTTTTGTTTTGGCAGTGATCCAAAAAAGTCCTCTTTCATTAAAACCTGTAAATCCGATGCCCAGAGCCTCGGCGTGATACATGGCGATATCCATGAATAATCCCGCTATCGATGAGACGGAAAGTGTGGCGTTAAAGTCGCAAAGACTCGGCAGTACAGGTTGTTCTCTTTCAAATACGGATTCCATTTTTTTACCCTTTTTTATAATCTGAATTACCACTAAATATATTACAACATTCCGGTGCATTTCACAAACGAAAAAGGCTTATGTACGTGCTTCTTTTTCGGGTGCGACAACGCTTTTTTTATGTTATAATTAAATTTGTGGTTTGAATCTGATTAAGGAGAATTATTATGGATGAGGTCAATTGGAAATCAATTGCGATAGTGAATATGATAATAACCGTCATTTCGCTTATCGCACTTGTTTTTGTATCGATATCTTTTAAGACCGCAGTTAACGACATGAACAAAAACGAATCGTCGAGAACACGCATCGAAGTCAAGTACATTTCGAAGACTATCGACGGCGTTGAATTTATCTTTCCTTCGAGCGGTATCATCAGAGATACCGAAACAAACGATGACATGGTGATCGACAGATTCGATATCATCGAGATCATCTCATCTGATGAGAATTACGATATCTACAAATTTGAAGTGGCGGGAACGAATTACAGTTCGGATACCGTAAACATCTTTTTCGCACAGTATGATTCGGAAGGTTACTGCCTCGAAGAATACAGATCGGAACTTTCGATAGTAAAGGGCGAGAGAGGCAACAAACAGTCATCTGTTGCGATCAGAAAAGATGCTGCAAGGATCATTGTAAGATTCCAGGAAGATGCAGAGATCAATTTTGACTGATGATATACGATCAAATGTCCGGGGAGAAGTATGGCAACTTGGAAATCGAGAGGTTTGAGAGGTTCCGCACTTGAGGAACTTATCAACCGAACAAACGAAAAATACAGAGAAGAAGGCCTGGCTCTAATTCAGAAGATCCCGACACCGATAACTCCGATTGAAATAGATCAGCAGTCAAGACATATCACACTCGCGTATTTCGATCAGAAGAGTACCGTAGACTACATCGGTGCGGTACAGGGCATTCCGGTCTGCTTTGATGCAAAGGAAAGCGCAAACGAAACATTTTCGCTTCAGAACATTCACGAGCATCAGTATCAGTTTATGGAAGATTTCGAAGCACAGGGCGGCATCGCTTTCTTTTTGATATATTACACGTCCATAGACGAACTTTATTATCTTCCGTTTGAATACTTAAAGGTATTCTGGAAACGTGCAAAAGAGGGCGGAAGGAAAAGCTTCAGGCACGACGAATTAAATCCGGCATATGTTATACCGAGGGATTCGGACGTGTTTGTACCTTATCTTGAAACATTAAAGATAGATCTCGCTGACAGAGACTGAAAGAGGATAAAAAATGAAGTGGCATAAAATAACTATTAAAACCGTTACGGAAGCTGAAGACATAATAATCTGCTACATGGAAGACATAGGACTTGAAGGAGCACAGATCGAGGATAAGATCCCTCTCACTCCCCTTGAAAAAGAGCAGATGTTTGTAGACATACCTCCCGTATCCGAAGAGGATGACGGAATCGCATATCTTAACTTCTTTGTTGAAGACGAAGAAGGATTGAATATTGATGAGATCGTCGCAAACGTTAAGACAGAACTCGAAGCGATTAAAGAATTTACGGATATAGGCGAAGGAAGCGTAATGCTTTCCGAAACGGAAGATCTCGACTGGATCAACAACTGGAAGAAATATTTCCACCAGTTCTACATTGACGATCTTCTCGTTATCCCTTCATGGGAAGAGATCGAGGATCCCGATCATACGGGAAAGATCCTTCACATCGATCCCGGTACCGCATTCGGAACCGGTGCACACGAGACCACACAGCTTTGCATCAGACAGATCAAAAAGTATGTCAATAAAGATACAGAGATCCTCGATGTAGGATGCGGAAGCGGAATACTGGGTATCGTTGCCCTGATGTACGGAGCAAAGCATGCAAAGGGAACGGATCTTGATCCCTGTGCGATCGATGCTTCGGCAGAGAATCTTGCAAACAATAATATTTCGTCCGATGACTTTGAGATCATCATAGGAAACATCATTGACGACAAGAGCGTTCAGGACTGGGCCGGATATGAAAAATACGATATCGTGGTCGCAAACATCCTGCATAACGTTCTGGACATCTTAACGCCCGTGATCCTTCATCAGTTAAAGCCGGGCGGCATTTATATCACCTCGGGCATTATCGACGAAAAAGAGGGCTTTATGCTCGATGTAATGAAGCGTGACGGACTCGAAGTACTCGATGTGACAAGACAGGGCGAGTGGGTAAGCATTACCGCACGCAAACCTTTCTAGCCATCCTATGCCTTCCCCTAGAGGGTGAGCGCGGTCCGGTGGACCGCTGTTTGCGAACCGACCGAGCCGGCAGGCGAGAAGAGCGCGGTCCGGTGGACCGCTGTTTGCGAACCGACCGAGCCGGCAGGCGAGAAGAGCGCGGTCCGGTGGACCGCTGCTTGCGAACCGACCGAGCCGGCAGGCGAGACAAGGTGTCAGCGCAGCTGACGGATGAGGTGTTAATTATATCAAGATAAAAGGATTGAAATGTACCATTTCTTCGTTAGTAAAAACAATATAGTCGACCACACGATATTCATTGAAGGCACGGATTACAATCACATAAAAAACGTGCTCAGGATGCGTGAGGGCGAAGAGATCTCCGTCGGCACCGGAGAAGACGAAAACGAATACCGCTGCATGATAGAAAAGTTCGAAGATGACAGAGTGATCTGCAAACTGCTTTTTGTAAAAGAAGCGAATGTCGAACTTCCCGCAAAGGTGATCTTATACCAGTGTCTTCCGAAAGCCGACAAGATGGAGATGATCATCCAGAAATGCGTGGAACTCGGTGTGAGCGAGATAATCCCCGTTGCATCCAAAAGATGCGTGGTCAAACTCGACGATAAAAAAGCATCTTCCAAGATCGCAAGATGGCAGTCGATAGCAGAGGCTGCAGGCAAGCAGAGCAAGAGAGCGATTGTCCCGTTTATCGGACAGGTCACAAAATTTTCCGATGCATTAAAGGATGCCGAAAGAGCAGATTTAAAGATCATTCCTTACGAACTTTGCGAAGGAATGGAAGATACAAAAGAAGTATTTAAAAACATAAAATCCGGTCAGACGATAGCAGTATTTATCGGACCCGAAGGCGGTTTTGACGAGGGAGAAGTTGATGAAGCGATCCAATCGGGGATCACTCCGATATCACTCGGAAAGCGTATCCTTCGTACCGAAACTGCAGGCCTTGCAGTGATGGCATGGTTATCGTTCGTACTGGAAGTTGAAGCAAAATAAATTAAGAAAGATGCGGTTTAAACGCAAGAATCATCATGGAATGTTATTTGGATAATTCGGCTACCACAAGATGCTTTGATGAAGTTATCGAAGTTGTGGAATCCGAAATGAAAACTTATTACGGAAATCCTTCGAGCATGCATAAAAAGGGTTTCGAAGCTGAGAAAAAAATAAAAGAAGCGACAAAGATAATAGCATCCACTCTCAAATGCGAAGAGAGTGAGATCGTCTATACATCGGGCGGAACCGAGGCCGACAATATGGCTTTGATCGGTATCGCAAGAGCATATAAAAGACAGGGAAAGCATATCATCACCTCTTCGATAGAACATGCGGCGATCCTTCAGACGGCGGAATATCTTAAGGAAGAAGGATACGAGATCACATATCTTTCGACCGACGAAAAAGGTATCGTCGATCTTAAGCAGCTCGAAGATTCGATAAGGGAAGATACGATCCTTGTTTCCGTTATGGGTGTAAATAACGAGATCGGAACGGTTCAGCCTCTTGAAAAGATCTCTGAGATAATCAAAAAGAAAAATCCTTCGACTCTTTTCCATGTGGATGCCGTCCAGGCCTACGGAAAGATAAAGATCTTGCCGAGAAAAATGGGCATCGACCTCATGAGCGTGAGCGGCCATAAGATCCACGGACCCAAGGGTGTCGGATTTTTATATGTATCATACAAAGTAAAGATCAAACCCATAATCTTCGGCGGCGGACAGCAGAAAGCATTAAGATCCGGTACCGAAAACGTATGCGGTATAATGGGACTCGGAAAAGCGATAGAAAAGATCTTTGCGACATTTGACGAAGATACAAAGAAAATGAGAGAGCTTCGTGAATATCTGAAAGAAGGTCTTTTAAAGATAGACGGCATCAGGATAAACGGAGCAGAAGGCGATGAGGCGGCACCTCACATCGTCAGTGCTTCCGTAAGCGGAGTAAGAGCAGAAGTACTTCTCCATTCACTTGAAGACAAAGATATCTTCGTATCTTCGGGAAGCGCATGTGCGTCCAACAAACCCGCGGTTTCAGAGACTCTCAAGGCTATAAACCTTCCCAAAGAATTGCTTGATTCAACGATAAGGTTCAGCTTAAGCGTAATGACCACAAAGGAAGAGATCGATTATACTCTCGATAACATAAGCGAGATCATAGATAAACTGAGAATGTATGTAAGAAGATAATGCGGAGAAAAAATGTTACCTTTTTCAACCACGATTGTACTTAGTTTAATTGAATATTTTTGCGTGATCGTTTTGCATGTTATTTATGCGCTCGGACATTACGGAGTCGAGTCGGCACTATGGGCTGCACTCGGTTTCATTCCGATCCTTTTAACCGTACTTCTTTTCAGATTATCGACAAAAGAAGCGGTGGTAGTCAGAGCTTTTTACATATCGATGCTCATTGCAAGTTATCTTATTTCCTGGAAGATCCAGACGCTCGGAATGCTTATCATGGTATACTTTGCGGGTGCTTTGATGATAGCACTTCACTCAAACAGAAAACTGATGCTTGAGTATTCGATAGTTTCATCCCTGATAATCATTGTCATGGCGATATTCCAGATGGATACGATCGATAAAGTCTGCCCTTCACAGCTTTATTACATCTACATGATCCTTTATGCATTCGGTATGGTGACATTGATATTCATGGCCAGCGGTATAAAGAATTACAAACAGAAAATGGAAGAAAAAGCAGAGGAAGCACAGAACGCTCTGGAAGCAAAGAGTAACTTCCTTGCGAACATGTCTCACGAGATCAGAACACCTATGAACGCCATCTGCGGTATGGCACAGCTTCTTTCGGAAAGAGATCTCGGCGAGGAAGAAAGCGAATATATCGAGACAATACAAAAATCCAGTGAGAGTCTTCTTTCGATCATTAACGAGATCCTTGACTTCTCAAAGATCGACTCCGGAAAGATGGAGATAAACGAGGACGAATATCATTTCAACTCACTCATCCATGATGTTTTGAGTATCATCGAATTCAGACTTAAAGGCAAATCCGTTAAGCTTATCACGGAGATCAATCCAAACATCCCGAGAGTACTTATCGGTGATGAACTTCGTATAAGACAGATCCTTATCAACCTTTTGAACAACGCCGTAAACTTCACTCATCGAGGCAGCATCACATTGAAGATCGTCTGGGTTGCACAGGGCGATGACAAGGGTGTTCTCGAAGTCGAAGTAAAGGATACAGGTATCGGTATTTCCGATGAAAACATGGGTAAACTGTTCAAGGCTTTCGGACAGATCGATACAAGAAAGAACAGAAACGTTGAAGGTACCGGTCTTGGTCTTGCCATTTCCAAAAACTTACTGGAACTCATGGGCGGCGGAATCTGGGCTACCAGTGTTCCCGATTACGGTTCAACATTCAGTTTTACACTCCCTCAGAGAGTTAAAGACAAACGTCCTTCGAACTACAGGAATGATCATAATATAATCGTAAGACAGAACGATGAATTCAAGATCTCGTTCAAGGCTCCTACGGCAAGAGTAATGATAGTTGATGATAACAAAGTCAACCTTCTTGTTGCCTGTGAGATCATGAAGAGATTCGGTTTTGAAGCAACGACCATCGATAACGGTGCCGAGGCTTTAAACAGGATCGAAGAGCATCTTATCACATATGATATCATCTTTATGGACCACATGATGCCGTTTATGGACGGTGTTGAAACGACAGAAAAGATCAGGGCGCTTGATTCGCAGTATGCTAAAGAGATCCCCATCGTTGCGCTTACCGCCAATGCCATTAAGGGCGTTGAAAAACAGTTTAAAGACGCGGGCATGAACGATTACCTTTCAAAGCCCATTCATGTCGATCAGTTAAACGAGATATTAAAGAGATGGCTTCCCATCGAGAAGCAGGTACGTATCGTGGACGGCGAGGAAATGAAACCCATGCCTTCGTCTGCGGAAAAGACCAGAGAGCAGAGAGAGGAAGACCTTCTTTTCGGCTTAAAAGGCGTCAATATGGAGACCGGTATCAGAAACTGCGGCGGAAACAGAAATGTCTACATCCGTATTTTGCAGACTTTCTCATCTTCCAACCTTCATTCCGGTCTTGAGTCTTATTACGAAGCGTCCGACTGGAACAACTATGAAGTTATCGCACATTCCATCAAGGGTGCGTGCCGAAACATCGGTGCCGACGAAGTGGCCGAAAAGGCTTATCAGCTTGAACTTGCCGGCAAGAGAGGAGACGATAAATTCATAAGGGCAAATCATAATGATTTCCTTCAGGATTACAAAGAACTTATCTCTTCGATAACGAAGGCCATAATTGAATTTAACAAGCCGACAAGGTAATGGAAAAAGCCTTGAAAAGAACCTGAAATCAAAGTGTCATTAAGTGACCGCCGTCTTGTCAAGAGACGGTTTTTTTAGTATAATTTTAGGAGTGTAAAGGCAACTTAAAGGGGGATGTATGTTTAAAATTGCAATATGTGACGACGAAATGACGTCGTTAATGATCAACAAGGCGTTAACCGAACAGATTTTGGAAGAGGCCCACATCGATTACCAGATCACAACGTTCGAAGACATGGTATCGATGATCAAAGGCGTATTGGATGACAATGCGGATTATGATTTATTGCTTTCCGACATTCTCGCAGTTGGCATGAACGGAATTGAAGCAGCTGAAGAAATAAGAAGACTCGGTGATAAATTGCCGATTGTTTTTATTTCCTCAACGGCGGAGTATGCACTGGACGGATACAGGGTAAACGCACTGCGTTATCTCCAGAAACCCGTACAGATGGATAAGCTTAAGGAAGCGATTCTGGAAGCGTATGCCAACATGGGAACAAAGAAGAAAGAATATCTTTCATTCCAGGTAGCGGACAGATTTTACAAAGTCAATCTCGATGACATCGTTTATCTTGAAAGCATGGGAAGAGACACACATGTTGTTACCAAGACCGAGACGATCTGCGTTCATGCGAAGTTTTCGGATATGGAGCAGCAGGTACCTGCCGACAGGTTCATAAGATGTCACAGATCCTACATCATCAATCTGACCGAAGTAAAGGACATAGCAAGATACAGATTCCTTACCAAGAACGGAATCGAGATTCCCATCAGTCAGCTCCAGTATACCGACGTTAAGAAAGATTTTATCGAATTCGAGCAGTAAGGAACTACAATGACGGATACTTATTTAATCAAATACGGCGAGATTTTCCTTAAAGGAAAAAACAGATTTATCTTTGAAGATGCTTTGGTCGCAAGAGTTACCGAGGCGGTTGAAAAAGTAGAAGGAAGATTTAAAGTATACAAGAATCTCTCCAGAGTATATGTGGAATGCAAAAGCGATTTTGACGAAGAAGAACTTATCGCAGCAATTAAAAAAGTGTTCGGTATCACGGCGATCTGCCCCGTCAGAGTACTTGAAGACAAAGGCTTTGACGATCTGAAAGAACAGCTCGTAAAATACGTAAGCGAATTTCATCCCGAAGCAGATTTCACATTCAAGATGCTCTGCAAGAGAGCAAGAAAAAATTACCCTCTGAATTCACAGGAAATGAATTGTGCACTGGGTGAAGTATTGTTAAATTCGTATCCGAACCTTAAGGTCGACGTACACAAACCCGACGTTCTCATTACGGTAGAAGTCAGGGAAAGAATATACGTATATTCCAAATCGATCCCCGGACCCGGCGGTATGCCTGTCGGAACAGCCGGAAAGGCAATGGTCCTTTTGTCGGGCGGCCTTGATTCACCCGTAGCCGCATATATGATAGCAAAGCGTGGTGTTAAGGTTGATGCGGTATATTTCCACGCTCCTCCCTATACTTCAGAGAGAGCAAAGGAAAAGGTAGTAGATCTTGCGAAGATCGTATCCGCATATACCGGACCCATAAGATTACATGTTATCAATTTTACCGATATACAGATGGCGATCTACCAGAAGTGTCCTCCCGATGAACTTACGATCATCATGAGAAGATACATGATGAGGATCGCAGAGCATTTGGCTCTTGAGAGCGGATGTTTAGGACTTGTCACGGGCGAGAGTATCGG
>CADARM010000016.1 GCA_902790275.1 uncultured Lachnospiraceae bacterium | reverse complement strand
TGGCGACCGAATACAGAAAAGAAGAAATGAATCATTTATACAGCGGTATATTTGTTAAATCGTTCATTCTGTTCTGCGATGAGACTATCCAGTATTACATCACGGAAGAGAACCAGAATATGGAACAGCTCACACAGAGTTCGGTCCTTACGCGTACCGAAAACGAAAATGAGTCCAAACCCTGGAGATTCACACTTCTCAATGACTGTATCATCGCAAAGAAACTTGATGATTATCAGACGGTTGAGAGCGATCTAATTTCCTATATGGAAAAGGATTTCCTCACAAAAGAATTGTTTAAGATATACCAGTAACTTTTAGAAAAAGAAAGTAAGTGGCGGTTTATGATTTCGGATATCAAAGAAGTATTTGACAAAATAAACAGAGACAGATTTGTGGTCGGACTCGACATTAACGATTCGTTCGCACAGATCTCGGTTTGCAAGGCGGATTCGGACAATCCGTCCACACTTGCCATTCCTGAAAACACCGAAGAATACAATGTTCCGCTCTATATGTTAAAAAGCAGAACGGACGGCACATGGCTTTTCGGAAAAGACGCCAAGGAAAACGAGGATGACGGAGTCCTGATCGACAATCTTTTTGAGAAAGCAAGACTCAAAAAGACCGTTCGAATCGACAGGGAAGAATACCTTGCAAAAGATGTTTTCCTCCTTTTCTTAAAGAAAGTACTTCTTTTATTCCCCGTAATGGTGACTCCCGATAAGATCTTATCTTTGACGATCACATTAAAAGATGCAGATTCGGATACGATCCTCATGCTCATGGAACTTCCTTCCATGTTAAAGATCAATCCCGACATCCTTCATTTTGTAACATATGAAGAAAGCTTTTTCTATTACATGCTTTATCAGCCTTCGGAACTGCAGAATCATAACATACTGCTTTTCGATACCTCGGGAGAAAAACTTCGTTCATATTCTCTAATGAGAAACTTTTTTAAGAATCCCGGAGTTGCGACGGTCGATGTAAGGGAATATGTTGATTTCTCATCTGAAGCGCCCGCACAGTTCGAAAAAGGCGAAAAAGATGCTTTATTCTTAAGGATATCTTCAGACCTTTGCAATTCCACTATCTATTCCGGAGTATATCTTATAGGAGAATGTTTCTATTCCGACTGGGCTTCGGAATCGCTTCAGTACCTCTGCAAAGGAAGAAAAGTATTTAAGGGCAACAACCTTTTCTCAAAAGGTGCATGCTATGCGGCCAAAGAAAAACTTTCGCCCAGCGGAAGAGAAAACAAGATAAAGTTCCTCGGAAACGACAGATTAAAAGTAACCATAGGCGTTGAAACAGATGACATACCCAGAGAGCAGATCCCTCTGATCGAAGCGGGAACGCAGTGGTTTGAAGCAGTCGGAAGATGCGAACTCATTTTAAAAGAAACAGACAAAATAAACATATATCTTTCATATCTCTACAATAACAGCATTACCAACGGAGAGATCACACTCTCGGGACTTCAGGTATCGAGCAACAAGATCACCAGAGTTTCGATCGAGGTAAAGATGGTAAGCGAAAACACCGTACAGTTTAAGGTATGGGATATGGGATTCGGAGAACTTTTCCCTTCGAGCGGAAAAGATTGGGAACAGGAATTAATACTGGAAGGATAGTGTAATGGGAAGCGTTTACAAACCCATATCGGGAAAGGCAAACAGACCTTTTTATTTGGACAGGATATGTGTATCGGTTTATTCGGGTGACGAGCTTGTTTACTGCCTCGGCGAGTATCCCGAATTACTCAGCACGGACATGTTCAGTAAGGATCTTATAAAATGGCTCGATGAAGAATGCTCAGCCAAAGAACTTGCCGAAATGATCGAAAAGCTGATAAGAGCGAAAGCCGATATTACAAAGATCGTTTCATCACTGCTTAAGAAGGCTCCTTTTATCTCCGCACAGGAGATCGAAAAGATCCTTAAAGTGATAAAAGAATCCGAAGGCAGTTCGGAGTTTGACAAGAGAAAAGCAAGAGGCGATTTCTTCCTTACCAAGGAAAGATATTCGTATGCGATCAGGGAATATGAATTTCTGCTCTCAACTTTAAATGATGAGGAATCCGAAAGAGTTGCTGCGGTTTATCACAATCTCGGAGTGGCAAAGTCCAGGCTTTTCCTTTTCGAACAGGCGGCTGAGGATTTCTTAAGAGCTTATGACTGTGACGAAGATCCGGTCCATTATTATGCTTATATAGCTACACTTCGATTTACGCTTACCGACAGGGAATATGTCAGAATGATAGGCGACGATTCTAAGATGAGAGAAGTCACATTAAAACTTGAGGCCGATATAGAAAAGGCCAAGAAAGACTTCCTTGAGAGTCCCGAATACATTGATTTTCTTAACAAGAAAGAGGAGAGCGATGAAGCCGGAAGATATGCTTTCTGCAATTTCCTCAATATGAAGATCAACGAGAAAAAAGAAGAATACAATAAATACGTTTATTAGTTCATATGGGTTTTTTCAAAAATCTTTTCAGAAAAAAAGAGAATATAGACGAACAGTCACCGTTTGATTTCCTCGACAGTCAGATACACGATGACGAGGAAAGAAAAAAGTATGTTTCGACCGCATTTTTGCAGATGAAAGAAATCTCCGCAGACATCGATGAACTGCGGCTTGAATATACTGCGCTTACGAACTATTTAAACGACTGCGATGAGATCGACAGGATCCCGAGAGAACTTAAGATCCCCATTGAGGATGCCGCAAACGACATCATCACTGTTAAGTCAAACAAAGAAAAATATTATCTTGAAAAACCTCTGATGGACGAAGATCTGTACGATAAAATGGACAGATTTGCCGATGATTTCGAAGAGATTTACAAGAAGATCTCTGATGCCGAAGTTTTTCAGGGCAAGATCAAATCGGACCTTAAGAAAGTCGAAGGCGAAAAGCAGGCATTGAACTTCAGAAGACATGAATTAAAACTCATGCTTAAAAATATAGTCGGAGTTCTTGTTATATCTTCGGCAGCTTTTCTTGTATGTATGATCACGCTCCTTATTCTTGCGGTTACCATGGGGCTTGACGTAAAGATCGGATTTCTTTTGAGCGTAACGATCATAATCATAGTTTATTCGTTTCTTTTCCTTAAAGGCAATGATCTTAACAGAGAATCGAAAAAACTTGATAAGACGATAGTTAAGGTTATCCAGTTACAGAATTCGGTAAAGATAAGATTCGTAAACAACACAAATCTTCTTGATTATCTTTATATTAAATACAATACCGATTCGGCGAAAAACTTCAAAGAAGATTACGACGTATACGTTGAGGAAAAGCACAGAAGAGAACAGTACGAGCAGGCGAACAAAGAACTTCCCGCTGCAAAGAGAAGACTTTTGTCGCTTCTTAAAAATCTTCAGCTTTACGATCCGGTATCCTGGGTGCATACACCCGAGGCTATCGTAAACAGAAACGAACTTGTCGAGATCCGTCACGAAATGATAGGAAGAAGACAGAAGATCCGCGACAGCATTGAAGAAAACACCAAGAAAGCCGAAGCCATAAGGGACGAGATAAAGGAAATGATCAAGCGTTACCCCAAGTATTCGGTTGAACTCGTCAATATGATGAAAGACTTCGAAGCCGAAGAAGATTAAATATTTACTTGAAAAATAAAAACAATTTTTATAAAATAATTCTCGTTTTTGATAATAACGACAAAGAAAGGTTCTATTTATGAGTACAGATGTTTATGTATCACCGTTATCCGAAAGATATGCATCCAAAGAAATGCAGTATGTATTTTCACCGGATATGAAATTTTCCACATGGAGAAGACTCTGGATCGCTTTAGCCGAGACTGAAATGGAACTCGGTCTTTCTCAGATCACACCCGAGATGATCGAGGAGATGAAAGCTCATGTAACGGATATCAATTACGACGTTGCAAAAGAAAGAGAAAAAATAGTAAGACATGATGTTATGAGTCATGTGTATGCATTCGGCTGCCAGTGCCCGAAGGCAAAGGGGATCATCCATCTCGGTGCTACAAGCTGTTATGTAGGTGACAATACGGACATCATCGTAATGAATGAGGCTTTAAAGATCGTAAGAAAGAAGCTGGTCAACGTGATCAACAATCTTTCTTTGTTCGCTGATGAATATAAAGATCTTCCCACACTTGCGTTTACTCATTTTCAGCCCGCTCAGCCCACCACACTCGGCAAGAGAGCGACTCTCTGGATCAATGAGTTTATGATGGATCTCGAAGATCTTGATTATGTACAGAGCACTCTTAAACTTCTCGGTTCGAAAGGTACAACAGGTACACAGGCAAGTTTCCTTGAACTTTTCAACAATGATCAGGAAACCATCGATAAGATCGATCCCATGATCGCTAAGAAGATGGGATTTGAAAACTGTTATCCCGTTTCGGGACAAACATATTCAAGAAAAGTGGATTCCAGAGTACTTAACGTTCTCGGCGGGATCGCACAGTCAGCTACAAAGATGAGTAATGATATCAGACTTCTTCAGCATCTTAAAGAAGTCGAAGAGCCTTTCGAGAAGAATCAGATCGGTTCTTCCGCTATGGCATACAAGAGAAATCCCATGAGAAGCGAAAGGATCGCATCTCTTTCAAGATACGTTATTGCAGATACTCTTAATCCCGCAATTACTGCAGCTACACAGTGGTTTGAGAGAACTCTCGATGATTCTGCAAACAAGAGACTTTCCATTCCGGAAGGTTTCCTTGCAATCGACGGTATCCTCGATCTTTGCAACAACGTGACCAACGGACTCAAGGTTTATCCTAAAGTCATCGAAAAGCGCCTTATGTCCGAACTTCCTTTCATGGCTACAGAAAACATCATGATGGATGCAGTTAAGGCCGGCGGAGACAGACAGGAACTTCATGAGAAGATCCGTGTTCTTTCAATGGAAGCGGGTAGAAGAGTAAAAGAAGAAGGAAAAGATAACGAACTTGCTTCGCTTATCGCTTCCGAGCCCGCATTCGGAATCAATGAAGATGAGATCAAAGAGATCTTAAAACCCGAACTCTACACAGGAAGAGCTTCGATCCAGGTAGATAATTATCTTAAGAATTATGTAAACCCTGTTCTTGAGAAGTACAAAGATTTACTTGGCTTGTCATCAGAGATCAATGTTTAGTTATGTAAACTATTTTAACGATCAGTATAAATATCCTTGGAGGAAACAAAATGAAATACTTTGGTACAGACGGATTCCGCGGAAGAGTAAACGAGACTCTTACAGTAGATCATGCGATCAAGATCGGTAAATTTTTAGGTTATTATTTCTCGAACACACTCGGACATGTTCGCTGTGTTATCGGAAAAGATACAAGAAAGTCCGGATATATGTATGAATACGGTCTTGTGGCAGGACTTACATCTACCGGCGTGGATGTTTCGCTTCTTCATGTTACGACAACACCTTCGATCTCATATATCACAAGAACGGAGAATTTTGATTTCGGTATCATGATCACAGCTAGCCACAATCCTTACTACGATAACGGCATCAAGGTTATCGACAGAGACGGCTTCAAGATGAGCGATAAGATCCTTGAACTTGTAGAAGAGTATATCGACGGTAAGGTTGATATCGAACTTGCAAAGAACGAAAAGATCGGCCGTGCTTCGGATTACATTCAGGGAAGAAACAAATACATGTCATATCTTGCACAGATCCCTACACAGTCCTTCAGAGGCTACAAGGTTGGTCTTGACTGTGCAAACGGTGCTTCATTCATGATCGCCAAGAATGTATTTGATATGCTCGGTGCACAGACATTTGTTATCAATAACGAGCCCGACGGACTCAATATCAACAAAGACTGCGGTTCCACACATATCGAAGGACTTAAGGCTTTGGTAAAAGAAAAAGGTCTTGATATCGGATTTGCATTTGACGGTGATTCTGACAGATGTCTTGCCATCGATGAAAACGGCGAACTGGTAGACGGAGATATGATAATCTACATTTACGGCTGCTACTTAAAAGAGAGAAATCAGCTTGTAAAAGATACTGTAGTAACAACCGTTATGTCCAATATCGGTCTTACAAAAGCTCTGGCTGCAAAGGGTATCAAGAATGTTCAGACTCCCGTAGGCGACAAGTATGTATCCGCAGAGATCCAGAAGGAAGGCTATTCCGTAGGCGGAGAGCAGTCCGGACATGTAATCTTTAATAAATATGCGACAACTGGTGACGGCATCCTTACAGCCATCAAGGTCCTTGAGATCTGCATCGAGAAGAAATGCACATTATCTTCGCTTGTATCCGATGTAACCATTTTCCCTCAGCTTCTTGTAAACGTAAGAGTAGAGAAGATGGATGAAGTTCTTGAAAGACCCGAACTTAAGGAAGTTACCGACGGCATCCTTGAAAAACTCGGCGACACCGGAAGGATCGTTCTTCGTAAATCAGGAACAGAACCTCTTGTACGTATCATGGTCGAAGCACAGACCGATGAGGAATGCGAGAGATACTGTAACGAGATCAAGGATAAGATCCTCGAATTATCGGATATGTTAAAATAAATTCGTTATAAAACCGGGAAAAAGAACTGTCTTTTGGCAGTTCTTTTTTTGTGTATATAAATAAATTCATAATAATAGTATATAAATCTGTTTTTAGGCTTGAATATTTATGGGTAAATGTGGTTTAATTTATATGCTGACGGAAAATGTCAGATAAAATGTATTTTAGGAGGAAACGGATATGGACTATCGAAGTAGTAATACCGACGCAGGCGCGGACCGAACGTGGGAAAACGATATTCTGTTCGTTTCCGTTTTTTAAGTTTTACGGTCATAACAGAAATCGTATCTTAAGTCAGTCTTACCTGTATCGGTTTTTCATCACTAAATAAGGAGGATTACCGATGGCAGAAACAAAAGATGTATCAATCATTGTAAGCACGCTGCTTACACTTCTTGAAGAGAAAAAATACCCTACCATAAAAGAAATACTGGTCACAATGAATCCTGCAGATATAGCTGCGGCTTTTGAAGAAATGGAAGAAAACAGACTTCCTGTTCTTTTCAGGCTTATTCCCAAAGAGGCGGCTGCAGAGACATTCGTTGAGATGGAGCCCGATCTGCAGGAGCTTCTTATCAGAGGTTTTTCCGATAACGAACTTAAGGAAGTGCTCGATGAACTCTACGTCGATGACGCCGTAGATATCGTCGAGGAAATGCCCGCGAACGTTGTCAAAAGAATACTTGCTCAGGCAGATCCGGAATTAAGACAGGATATCAACGAGATCTTAAGATATCCCGAAAATTCCGCAGGCTCGATCATGACTATCGAGTATGTAACATTAAGACCGGACATGACCGTTAAAGAGGCCATTCTTCGTATCAGAAGAACCGGATTTGACAAGGAAACGATCTATACCTGTTACGTTACTTCGTACAGCAAACTGATCGGTTATCTGACCGTTAAAGACCTTCTCCTTGAACAGGACGAAGATACGCTGATCAAAGATATCATGGATCAGAATGTTATCTTTGCAAACACTCATGATGATCGAGAAGAAGTTGTTAAAATGCTTTCAAAGTATAACTTCATCGCACTCCCTGTTGTTGATTCCGAGTTAAGACTTGTCGGAATCGTAACATTCGACGATGCTATGGATGTCATGGAAGATGAGGCTACCGAGGATATGGAGATCATGGCCGGTATCACTCCTTCCGACAAGACATATCTTAAGTCAAATGTTTTTGAGATATTCAGACACAGGATCCCGTGGCTTTTGCTTTTGATGGTATCCGCTACTTTCACGGGACTTATCATCACAAAGTTTGAAAATGCACTTGCAGCTCAGGTTGTACTTACTGCATTCATACCGATGTTAATGGATACAGGCGGTAATTCGGGTTCACAGTCCTCGGTTACGGTTATCCGTGCTTTATCTTTGGGAGAACTTGAATTTACGGATCTTTTGGTCGTTATCTGGAAAGAGATACGTACAGCGATCCTTTGCGGCAGCGCATTAAGTATCGCGTGTTTCGGAAAGATCATGATCGTTGATAAATTCCTTATGCGTAACGATGCAGTAACTCTTTCGGTAGCACTTACCGTCTGCCTTACAATGGTACTTACCGTAATGGTTGCGAAAGTGATCGGATGTACGCTTCCCATGATCGCCAAGAAGCTTGGCTTTGACCCTGCTGTTATGGCTTCGCCTTTTATCACGACAATGGTTGATGCGATCTCGCTTCTTGTATACTTTGGTATGGCAAACATCCTTCTTTTCGGAGTATAAGATTAAAAAAGGATATTGATATGAGAATTGGAATGGGATATGATGTTCACCGTCTTGAAGAAAACAGAGATATGATAATCGGCGGTGTTAAGATCGAATATGAAAAAGGACTTTTAGGACATTCGGATGCCGATGTTTTAACACATGCGATCATGGATGCATGTTTAGGTGCTGCAAACCTTGGAGATATCGGACTTCATTTTCCCGATACGTCGGGCGAGTTTAAGGATATCTCAAGCATTGTTCTTCTTGAAAGAGTCAGAGAACTTGTTAAAGGTGCCGGATATGAGATCGGAAATATCGATGCAACGATAATCGCTCAGGCACCCAAGATGAGACCTCATATCGATGATATGAGAAAGAATATCGCTGAGGCTTTAAAGATCGATATTAACAATATAAATATCAAAGCCACCACGGAAGAACATTTAGGATTTACAGGCCGTGGCGAAGGTATCGCTTCCGAGGCGATCTGCCTTCTTTTATAATTTTTTGTTGAGAGTGAAATATGGAAACCGAATTAAGAGTTGAAGGCCGTAATCTTGTATTTGCGGCAAAAGAAAAAGATCAGGTCATTTCTACATTGTCCGTATCTCCCGATATCGGAGGGGACGGAACGACCATTTATCAGATAAAGAATGCTTTTACAAAAGGACTTTACAGAAGACGCGGATATATGGATGCCATCCTTAAAGACGTATTTGCCTGTATGCAGTCAGAGCAGGAAGCATTCGTGTTTCTCGGAACAAGAGAACCGATAGTTTTTAAGAAGTACGGATTTGTCGATATTGTAAAACTTGAAGATCCTTTCCCCAATACTCTCGGTAGGATCGTTGATGTAAAGAGTTTCTTACGTTATTTCGAGAGTGAGAAAGAGTTTGTTTTATCACTTCAGATAACTGATGATATGCTTCCCGAAAACGAAGGCATATTCATGGTTCACTGCGGACCCGAAGGCGGAAGATTAAACAGCATGAAGATCGCCGTTCCTGAAACTAACGGCACGGGATGCGAGGCCATAGCGGCTGAGGCAAAAGTTGATGTAGCCGATCTTATCCAGTTCGGATTCGGTTTAAAAAATGCAAAAGAAGCCTTTAAGATCGCGGTTCCCATCAAGAAGGATGAGATCTGCAGTGCGCTTGATAATCTTAAATTCAAACAGTCGGTTTAAAAAATCCTTTTGATCGCCGATATATGATTTGAAAGGGTAGTAAACATATAAAAAAGGGCAGAGATTTTATTCTCTGTCCTTTTTGCTTTGCATATCTTTAATTGAGATTTATTTACCGGATATGATACTGTTTGCCTTTTCAAGGAATTCATCGATATCGCTGTATTTGATCTTTCCTGCGCTGAAGTAAAGACCGCTTCTGAGAGGTGAGTAAAGGAAGCTTGCATTTTCCATTTCTTCGTTCATGGATTCTTTTTCGACATCACTCTTTTCCCTGTCATCTCTCATCTTGTTATAGTATTCCTTTAAGACTTCCGCGATCCTTGGATCCTGAAGAAGATGTTCGGATATCGTATCGTATTCATAGAAGTCGGGAAGGATAAGATCAGATTTTATGTTAACCGAATCCGATAACTCGATACTTCTTGAACTTTTACCGATCTCGATCTCGTATGTTCCCGAAGGAACGGCCCAGTCACTGATCCTTTCTTCGTAGTATGCGAAGGAACGTTTGTTTAATTTAAAGGTTACGGTCTTTGTTTCTCCCGGAAGAAGATTCACCTTTTCAAAACCTTTAAATTCCCTGACGGGTCTGATGATCTCGCTTTCACAGTTCTTAACATAGAGCTGAACAGCTTCCTTTGCTTCGACTTTTCCGATATTTGTAATATCGACAGAAACTTCGAGTTCGTCGGTATCATTCATTTCTTTTCTGGATAATCTTAAATTATCGTATTTGAATTCCGAATAACTTAAACCAAAGCCGAAGGGGAATAGTACATCCATTTTCTTTTTATCGTAATACCTGTATCCGACAAAAATGTCTTCGGCGTAATTGACATTGTTTCTTGTGCCGGGGAAATTAAGATATGAAGGATTGTCTTCAAGCATTACCGGGAAAGTTTCAGCAAGTTTTCCGCTCGGTGATTTGTCGCCGAAGATGATATCGTACTGTGCGCCTCCTACAGCCTGGCCTCCCAGATAACATTCAAGGATTCCGTCTACATCGTATATAAAAGGCATCTCAACGGGAGAACCGTTGTGGAGTACAACGACAGTCTTTTTGGCAACCCTGCTTATCTCTTCGATAACTTTTAACTGACATGAAGGCATCTGCATATGCTTTCTGTCGTAACCTTCGGATTCGAATATGTCGGGAAGACCGGCAAAGATAAGTGTTACATCGGCTTCCTTTGAGATATTTACAGCTTCTTCGCAAAGTTTCTCGTCAAAATCATCTGCAACGGGAGAGAAGCCTTCCGCATATGAGATATTTATATTGTTCTCGCTGCAGACCTGTAAAAAGCCTTCGATCTTATGGCAGTTGATATGAGCGCTTCCGCCGCCCTGGTATCTGGGATTCTTTGCGTAGGGGCCTACGACTGCGATCTTCTGATCTTTGCTTAAGGGAAGAACATTGTCTTCGTTCTTTAAAAGAACGAAAGTTTCTGAAGCGATCTCTCTTGCAAGTTTATGATGCTCATCACGGTCGAATTTAAAGTCTTCGGAATTTCCGATATTGTCGTATGCGTCGAAAACAAGTTTAAGAAGTGATAAACAGTTTTCGTCCAGCTCTTTTTCGTCAAGCTCACCGCTTCTTACGGCTTCGACAAGCTTTTTGTCGTTTTCACCGTAGGAAGTAGGCATCTCGAGATTAAGTCCTGCTTTAAGTGCTTTTGTTCTGTCGCTTACGGCACCCCAGTCACTTATGACATTGCCTTCAAATCCCCATTCGTTTCTTAAGATGTCGGTCAATATTTTCTTGTTCTGACTTGCCAGAACGCCGTTGATCCTGTTGTATGAGCACATTACGGTCCAGGGCTTTGCATTTCTTACGGGTCCTTCAAATGCGGCAAGATAGATCTCTCTTAAAGCACGTTCGGAAAGGTTGCTCGATGCCGAAAAACGTCTGGTCTCCATGTTGTTTACGGCAAAATGCTTGATGGATGTACCGACATGTTTGCTCTGAACACCTTTTACGTAAGAAGTTGACATCTCGCTTGCGAGGAAAGGATCTTCCGAAAGATATTCGAAGTTTCTTCCGCAAAGAGGAGATCTTTTGATGTTTACGGCAGGTCCTAAGATAACTGCAACGTTTTCGGCTCTGCATTCTTCGCCCAGAGCTTCTCCCATCTTACCGTACAGATCCTTGTTGAATGTAGCTGCCATTCCGACACCTGCGGGGAAACAAACGGCTTTAATGGATTCGTTCATTCCGAGATGGTCCTCGATGTTCTCCTGCTTTCTTAAACCTACGGGACCGTCGGAAACCATGATCTTGGGTATTCCTTTTTCCGGGATCTCGTGTGTGAGCCAGAATGTGTCACCCGAACAGAGAGAAGCCTTTTCTTCGAGTGTCAGACCGGCGATTATATCTTTAATTTCTTCGATCGATTTCATATAACCCTCCATTTATGTATTTGATTTATTTTATCATTTTTGGGGTTAAAAAGACAGAAAAAGTATGCATATTTGTTATTTTGCAAAGAGAGTGGGCCAATCGCCTTTTTTTGCTTGTTATTAGTGCATTTAATTGGTAAAATAAAGGTTGATGTTTTTTTATGGAAAATAATTATTACGGAGATAGATTATTATGAGGATTTACAATACGCTTACCAAAAGAGTTGAGGAATTCAAACCCAATGTGGAAGGCAAGGTCGCTATGTATACATGCGGTCCTACCGTTTATCATTTTGCACATATCGGCAACTTGAGAAGTTACATCATGGAAGATGTTCTGGAAAAGACTTTAAGATATGTCGGATATGATGTAAAGAGAGTTATGAACATTACGGATGTCGGACATCTTACAAGCGACGCCGATACGGGTGAAGACAAGATGTTAAAAGGTGCAAAGAGAGAGCATAAGTCCGTAATGGATATCGCAAAGTTCTATACAGATGCTTTCTTCTCGGATGCCGGAAAACTTAACATTAAGACACCCGATGTTGTAGAGCCTGCTACAAACTGCATCCCCGAATTCATTCATATGATCGAAGTACTGCTTGAAAAAGAGTATGCATACATTTCGGGTGACAATGTATATTTCGATACATCCAAACTTAAAGAATATTATGTTTTTGCAAACCAGAAAGAAACGGAACTCCTTGAAGGTGTCCGTGATGATGTAGATGTTGATGACAATAAGAGAAACAAGAGCGACTTTGTTCTCTGGTTCACAAAGTCCAAATTCGACGATCAGGAACTTAAGTGGGACAGCCCCTGGGGCAAAGGATATCCCGGATGGCATATAGAGTGCTCGTGCATCAGTATGAAGCATCTCGGCGAATATATGGATATCCACTGCGGCGGTGTAGACAATATCTTCCCTCATCATACAAATGAGATCGCGCAGTCGGAAAGCTATCTCGGACATAAGTGGTGCAATTACTGGTTCCATGTACATCACCTTATCGATAAAAACGGAAAGATGAGTAAGAGCAAAGGCGATTTCCTTACAGTATCCTTACTTGAAGAAAAGGGTTATTCACCTCTTGCTTACAGAATGTTCTGTCTTCAGTCACATTACCGCAAGCCTCTTGAATTCTCATTTGATACACTCGATAACGTATCGAGCGCATATATCAAACTTCTTAACAGAGTATCAAATCTTAAGGATGACGGAGAAGTAGATACAAAGGTATTTGAGGAATACGATTCAAAATTCAAGGATGCTTTATCGGATGACCTTAATACATCCATGGCGATCACCGTTGTTTATGATGCGCTTAAGGCAGATACAAATGATGCTACAAAGAAAGCTTTGGTAGGAAGCTTTGACAAAGTCCTTTCATTAGGGCTTCTCGAAGGAAAGGCTATCAGGAAGGAAGAAAGCAATGATTCCGAGCTTGAAAGCTATGTTCTTGCAAAGATCGAAGAACGTGCAGAAGCAAAAAAGGCAAAGGATTTTGCAAAGGCTGATGCGATCAGAGCAGAACTTCTTGAAAAAGGTATCGCCATTGAAGATACAAGAGAAGGTGTTAAGTGGAAGAGAGTTTAAAGGTTGACATAAATCGGATTGCGAATATCAATTCACCGGATGAAGTCAATGAAAGGATCAAGAACGAAAAAGGATTACTCGATCTTATCAATTCCCGTTTAAATCTTGATGCGGTTGACATAAGAACATACAATCCTTTGTCACTTGCTTTTATTGGGGACTGTGTTTTCGAACTGATCATTCGAACCGTTATCGTAGAAAAAGGCAACAAAAGCGTTAATGCACTTGCTAAAGACAAGAACGCTCTGGTGAATGCAAAGAAACAAAGCGAGATGGCAGAGTTCCTTAAAGATCATTTTACCGAGGAAGAAGCCGAAATTTACAGGCAGGGAAAGAATGCCAAGACGGCCAATCATTCAAAGAGCGCTGCCTACAGTGAATATCACAGAGCCACGGGACTTGAAGCGGTATTCGGATACCTTTATCTTACGGGCAGAGTCGAAAGATGCGTAGAACTTCTTGAAACCGCTTTGAATTTCGAACGTAAATAAATTTACAGACAGGAAAAGATCATGGGATATAACGAGTCTATGATAGAAGGCAGAAATGCCGTTTTAGAAGCATACAGATCCGGTAAATGCGTTGATAAGATCTATGTTCTTGACGGATGTCAGGACGGACCGATCCTTACCATCAAAAGAGAAGCAAAGAAAGCCGGAACTCTTATTAAATATGTTGATAAATCCCTTCTCGACAATATGTCGGAAACAGGAAAACATCAGGGCGTCATAGCCGTAACGGCAGCATATGATTATGCGGATGTCGATGATATCTTAAGGGATGCAAAAGAAAAGGGAGAAGATCCTTTTGTCGTGATCCTCGACAATATCGAAGATCCTCATAATCTCGGTGCGATCATAAGAAGCGCACATCAGGCCGGAGCACACGGCGTGATCATTCCGAAGAACAGAGCGGTGGGACTTACCGCTACTGTTGCAAGAACTTCGGCAGGAGCTCTTAATTATATTCCGGTCGCAAAAGTTACTAATATTTCCAAGACTATTGAAGATCTGAAGAAAGAAGGTCTCTGGTTTGTCTGTGCCGATATGGACGGTGAGACGATGTATAACCTTAATCTTAAAGGACCTATCGGCGTTGTTATTGGCTCCGAAGGAGAAGGCGTATCGAGACTGGTAAAGGAAAAATGCGATTTTATCGCTTCAATACCGATGAAGGGTCAGATAGATTCACTCAATGCATCGGTTGCCGCGGGAATTCTCTGTTTTGAGATCGTTAGACAGAGAATGGCATAAATAAAACAGGGGAATTTGAAGATTAATGGAATTAAGTTTATTACAGGATGAGGAACTCGTAAGATTAAGCCGTGACAACTCTCAGGCCATGGAATATCTTTTGAATAAATATAAAGGTGTGGTCCTTTCCTGTTCAAAATCATTATTTATTCTCGGTGGTGACAATCAGGATCTTGTTCAGGAAGGCATGATAGGATTGTTCAAAGCTATCAGAGACTTCGATGAGCATAAGAACATCAAGTTTTCCACTTTTGCGCAGATCTGCGTAAAAAGGAATATCTACACCGCCATAACCAATTCAAACAGCCCCAAAAACGAGCCGCTCAATAAAGGTTTGTCGATATCTCATACCGATTCTTCCGATGACGATGACTATCTTAAAAATCTTTCGACGGATGATCTGGGACTATCGGAAATATACAATCCCGAAGATAACGTTATCAACAAGGAAAAATATGATGAGATCATTGCTTTTATGAGCAGGGAACTTTCCAAACTCGAATATCAGGTTATGGATCTTTACATTATCGGGCTTACCACGGCCGAGATCGCCAAGGTACTCGGTAAGAACGAAAAAACCACCGACAATGCTTTTCAAAGAGCAAAAAATAAGATAAGAAAGTACTTGGAGGAAAGATAAATGGTAAATCCCGCAGCGTTACTTACATTCAAAAAGAAGTGGGAAGAGTTTTCATTCAGACACCCGAAATTTGTTGCTTTTTTAGGTGCATTAAAAAATCAGGGAATGGCTGAAGGAAGTATCATAGATATAAAAGTTACAATGCCTGACGGAGAAACGTATCAGTCAAACATCAAGCTTACACCTGAAGATGTTGAGCTTGTCAGAAGTCTTGTGGGACAGGGTAAATGAGAGTAGCTACCGAGGAAGAAGATGTTCTTCTCCAGAAAATTTCAAATCTGCAAAGAGAGATCTATGATCTCGAAAATGAACTTATGCTTTGCGAATCCATGGAAAAGGGTTACAAGGAAAAAAGGAGACAGTTAACCGTCAAATTTTTTTCCGTTAATATCGTATGCGCTTTTCTTATGATCATGTCTGCGGGTTTCCTTATCCGTATCGGAAATGACTGGCGTCTGACGATCGCTCTTTTCTTAGGTTCCGGCGGACTCGGATTATTTGCCGCAGGTTTTCTTATTTATACGATCATCCATAATTTCAGATACTGGGCTCAGGTTTCGTCGTCGGATACTTTTATAGATATCGCACACAGGAGCGGTATTGATAATCTTTACAGTTTGAGCATCGGCAATAATACGAAGATCAATAATCATAAAAGCAATATCCGAAAGTACAACGAGGAACTGGATGAAGCTCTAAAAGAATATTTTGCCTTAAAAGAGAAGAATGACAAACAGTTTGAAGCAGATGTTGCTTCCGGCAAAATAAAACCCGGCTTTAACTTTGATGCATATAATTCATTTGTTGAAGTCACTAATGAAATGATCACTCTTAATAAATTAAGGGTTGAACATCTTAAAGTGACGAATAAAAGAAAGAATATCGAAAAAGATGTCGAGAACATGATGCAGTACGAAGACGATTGCAGAAAGAGCATCATCTGGTCCATGGTACTTCTGTTTGTTCTTATCGGGACCATCATAGCAATGGTCATATTCTCGATATTCGAAAAAGACGTGATTATGTATCTGATGATCAGACTGGCTATAACCGCACTTATCATGATCACAGGTTTTGTAGGTATCGTGAATTTTGTCAATTTTATATTTAAATTCCCGTTTCTTTCCGACTCGGAAATGGCATCGTTCCTGGCGGATAAGTTCGGATTTGAAAAGACAAAAAAAGACAGAGACTCAATGATGATCCAGATAGATTCCTGCAATTCGAGACTTAAAGAACTCAACGCAGAGATCGAGATTACTAAGAAAATTCTTTCGGATTCGAAAGATGAAAGTGTGATGTCGTGAAACTGTCCGACGCATTCGTGTATCGTTTGTTCCAGCCGGCATTTACGGTGATATTTAAAGTTTTATATAATCCAAAATATGTCAATAAAGGCGTGATACCAAAAGACGGAGCGTGTGTTATAGCAGGAAATCATAAACATGCGCTCGATCCGATCTTCGTTGATTCGTCAACAGGAAGAGTGATACACACGCTTGCAAAGAAAGAACTTCATGACGGGCCTTTCGGATGGTTCTTCCGCGCGGTCGGAAGCATACCCGTCGATCTTGATGCAAAGCACAATAAAGGTGCATTAAATGCAGCGGTCGAATATTTAAACAAAGGCTACGCGATAAACGTTTCTCCCGAAGCGGGAAGAAATTATACAAAAGAGATACTGCTTCCGTTTAAACCGGGTGCCGTTGTAATGGCAAAAAGGACCGGCTGCAAGATCATTCCGTATTCGATCACCGGTGATTATAAATTCAGGAGCAGGAATTTAAAGATATGTTACGGAGAGCCTCTCGATGTATCGGAACTTTCCGTAGAAGAGGGAACACAACTTCTCTTTGAAACGATAAAAAAACTTCTGCTCGAAAACAGAGACGGGGAATAAATGTCTTTTCGGGCGAAGAATTTATAAAAGGGGAAATTTATAATGGAACAGGTAAAAACACCCTGGTATTCATCATATGACGGAGTAAGGGAACATCTGGAATATCCGGATTGCTCGTTATATATGTTACTGGAGAAATCAGCCAAGAAACGCCCTAAATTAACGGCGTACAACTATTTTGGAAAGTGTGCTACCTACAGCGAATTAATAGATCAGATAGATGCTGCGGCAAAGGCTTTTTTGGAGATCGGAGTTAAACCCGGTGAAAAAGTGAGCATATGTATGCCCAATACGCCTGAAGCACTTATCTCTTTTTATGCGTTAAATAAGATCGGTGCCGTCGCAAACATGATCCACCCCTTAAGCGCACAGAACGAGATCAAATATTATGTAAATCTTACAAAGAGCAGATTTATCGTTACTATAGATCTTGCTCTGGATAAGATCAATCATATCGCAAAAGATACTTCTCTTGAAAAGATCATTCAGGTAAGCGTTGCGGATTCAATGCCCGTAGCTATAAGCGTCGGATATTACGTGAAGAAGGGCAGAAAGATCCATAACGAAAAATGCGACATCGCGATCAAATGGAGTGATTTTATAAAAGAGGGAAGAAAGAATTCTTCAAATACTCTTTTTAAACCGGATAAAAACGATACCGCGGTTATTCTTTACTCGGGCGGTACCAGCGGTTTTCCCAAAGGAATCGAACTTACAAATCTTAATTTCAATGCCCTTGCCATGCAGGGCCTGGAGATCTGTCATACTATAGGCGAGGGTGACAAGATCCTTTCGATCATGCCCGTTTTTCACGGCTTCGGACTCGGAATCTGCATCCATACCGCACTTTATATGGGCGGTGTATGTATTATACTTCCTCAGTTTAACGCTAACGATTTCGATAAGCTTCTGACCAGGTATAAACCCAATATTATTGCCGGCGTTCCTTCACTTTTCGAAGTAATGCTTAAGAACAAGAGAATGGAAGGAGTAGATCTTTCCTTCCTTCGCTGCGTCATAAGCGGCGGAGATTCTTTATCCGAGAGTCTTAAACTTAAAGTCGACAAATTCCTTAAAGATCACGGCGCAAAGGTCGAAGTCCGAGAAGGCTACGGTCTTACGGAATGCGTTACCGGAAGCTGTATGATCCCTCATAATAAGTACAAGGGCGGTAGTATCGGAATTCCTTATCCCGATACATATTACAAGATCATCAATTCCGATACATTGGAAGAACTTCCCTACAATCAGGACGGTGAGATCGTTCTTTCCGGACCTACCGTAATGAAAGGCTATCTTGACGAGCCCGTTGAAACTGCGGAGACATTAAAGGTTCATAAGGACGGAAGGATATGGCTTCATACCGGGGATCTCGGATGCATGGATGAGGACGGTTTCCTTTATTTCAAACAGCGTATCAAGAGAATGATCATTTCTTCCGGATACAATGTTTATCCTCAGTATGTGGAGAATGTTATAGACAGTGTTCCCGAAGTTCTGCTTTCCTGTGTTATAGGTATCGATCATCCTCTTAAGGTTCAGGTTGCGAAAGCTTTCATTGTGCTTCGCGACGGAGTTGAGCCTACAGATGAGATAAGAGAAAAGATCAAGAAAGCATGCGAGGAAAATCTCGCAAAATATTCATGGCCTTTTGAATATGAATTCCGTAAAGAATTACCCAAGACTCTTGTCGGAAAAGTTGCGTTTAAAGTTCTGATGGATGAAGAAAAAGCAAAGAAAGAGAATAAATGAGCGATCGATCGAAAGTTTTGCTGATTCATCCCGAAGAAGCCAGACATAAATATAATTTTAAAGGCATTATCGAAAACGAATGTCTCGATCTTGAATATCTTTCGGCTGTTTTACAGGAAAAAGGTTATTCCGTTTTCTTTTGGGACGGAAAGATAGAAGATACTAAAGCAGCGGATAAGATAGAAGAGATCAAACCCGATGTCGTTTATATCACGGGACGAAATTTCCAGGAAGAATTCGTTCTCGAATATGCCGAAGTAACCAAGACCTTCAATGAAAACACTATAGTGATCATCGGCGGTCTGCATGCACAGCTCTGTTTCGAGAGAATGTATAAACCGTATGTTGATTACATCTTAAAATCTTTTGATGTTTTTAAGGTCCCTGTTCTTATCGAGCATTACAACGATCTTGCTGTTCTCGAAGAGACTGATGATATCTGTTTTAAAAAGAACGGAGAGTGGGTGAGCAACAAAGCACTCCCTTTTGATATCAAAAGACTTCCCCGACCCGACAGAACTTACTTTTACGAACATCCCGATAATTACAATTATCTGGATCTTCCTCATGCGGCTTGGGTCAGAAGCGCATACTGCTGTCCTTACAACTGTGCGTTCTGCTTAAGAAATAAAATGAACTGCTCCAGATATTCCGCGAGGGATATAGAAGATGTAGTCGATGAGATAGAAGGCATTAAAACTGAAAATATCTACATCGTTGACGATGATTTTCTTTTTAACGAGGAAAGATTAAAAACTTTCATAAAACTTGTTAAGGAAAAGAATATAAAAAGACGTTTTGTATGCTACGGAAGAAGTGATTTTATAGCTTCTCACGAAGAGATAGTAAAGGAACTTTCTGAGATCGGTTTTTATTATTTCCTCGTAGGCCTCGAAACCATAAGAGTCGATGATATGGATAAATACCATAAGAGAAACTCACTTGTTAACAACGAGAAAAGCATTGAATTGTGCCACAAATACAATGTCCATATGATGGGAATGTTCATTCTCGATCTTGATTTTACCGGCAAAGAATTCAGGGAACTTTACAGGTATATAAAAGAGAGGAAACTTAAACATGTGGCCGTTTCCATCTTTACTCCCGAACCGGGCCTTGAATCGTTTGAAAGTTATAAAGACAGGATGATCACCGACAATCCGGGGCATTTCGATTATCTCCATCTTGTCTGCAAACCCGATAAGCTGAGTGTAAAAGCGTATTACAGAAAGTACTATATTCTTCTTATAAAGCTTTTCTTTAAAGCTTACAGGGAAAAAGTTTATGATTTCATAGATTACAAGGATTACATCAAGTCTTTTGTTAAAGGTTTTTTCGGAAAGAAAGAAGCATAAAAATGAGTGAAGAATCAAAAAAAGAGATAAATACAAATGCAGAGGGTGAAAACAAGCATGTAAAAAAGGTTGTTCACGGAATTATAGAAAAACTTGTTGATAAGATCGCGATCAATACTCTCGGCCGTATCGTTCCTTCGTTTGTCACCCCCAATATGATGACCGCATTCGGTGCGATAGGAGGCCTTTTCGGGATCGTATGTGCATTCCTTGCAAAGATCCATCCGCTTTTTCTTATCGGTACATGCTTTGGCGTATTTACCCATATGATCTGCGACAGCCTTGACGGATATATCGCCAGGAAAAGAAATATAAGTTCTAAGGCCGGTGCATATTTCGATCTTCTGACGGATATTCTTCATCTTACATATCTATTGATCGCTCTGGCTTTCTCAAATGTTATCGATATAAGGATCGTTATCTTTCTCGTTCCCGTATATGCTCTGATCATATTTACTTCGATGAACGAGATACATTATCTTAACGTATTCAGTTTTCCAACACTTGGACCGAACGAAACACAGCTTTTCTTTATAGCACTTCTTGTAGGAAGCATGATAACAGGATGCAAGCCTTTATTCGAGATCAAAGGCTTTAGTGTTAAATTCGGTGATATAGCGGCTCTTGTAGGCGGGGTCCCTATGTATTTTGAAATGATACGTCTCCAGATCACGATATTTAACCGCATCAAAAAGCAGGAGCAGGAAGAAGAATAGGAGGCTTTATGGAGTATATTTATATAGTTTTGGAAAAATCGCATACTCTCCTCGGAAAAGTTTCGAGGCTTACCGACGGATATGATTATACCCATATCACCATCAGTCTGAATGAAGATCTAAAGAAGTTTTATTCTTTTTCAAGATTCTGGCATTATGCCCCTTTTTCGAGCGGAT
>CADARM010000015.1 GCA_902790275.1 uncultured Lachnospiraceae bacterium | reverse complement strand
GCTTGTAGGTTTTTGCACCGCTTGCAAGTGAGATGATCTGGTGTCCGAGGCATATACCAAAGATAGGGTATTTACCGATGAGAGCCTTGATCGTAGCAATGGTTTCCTGTACGTCTGTAGGATCTCCGGGGCCGTTTGAAATGAATACGCCGTCGGGATTAAGACGAATGATCTCTTCGGGAGTTGTGTTCCAGGGAACCTTTATTACATTGCATCCTCTGCCTGTGAGGGATCTCACGATATTCTGCTTCATACCGCAGTCGATCGCTACTACATTCAGATTCTTCTTAGGATGAGAAGACATCGAATTGTTTCCGGGATAGGAGATGATCTCCTTGCAGCTTACTTTCGAAACCGCATCCTTCGGAATATCATTCTTCTTTAAGATCTCAAGTCCTTCCTCAAGCGTTGTCGAAGCACTTGTGATAAGCACCTTTCTGCTACCGAGATCTCTGATCGATCTCGTGATCTTCCTCGTATCAACACCGTAGATTCCGGGAATCTTAAAAGACTTAAGAACTTCATTAACGCTCTTTTCGCTTCTGAAGTTTGAAGGTTCGTCGTTGATCTCGCGAACGATGAGTCCGCCGATCGTGGGTACCACGGTCTCATAATCCTCGGATGCCATTCCGTAGTTACCGATGAGCGGATATGTCATAACTACCGCCTGGTACGTATAAGAAGGATCCGAAATGATCTCCTGATATCCGACCATAGACGTATTGAATACTATCTCGCATACCTTGTCTTCGGTATCACCGAACGCGTATCCGTAGTATTCACTACCGTCTTCAAGAATTATTTTTCTGTTAAAATCTTTCGAGGTTTGCATATCCTATTCCTCTTGATACATATGTAAAGGTTTTATATATTTCACGGCCGCGTGGCGACCGTATTATTAGCGGATGTATATATCTTGTGCTGGTGAGTGCCATGTGATGCGCCCGTGGGTAATATGTCGCCGTCGGCACTTAACGAGCCAAGCACGAAGTGGTTAGGCGAGTTTAGTGTCCGCTACGTGCGACATCTTAGCGGGAGCGTGCCCACGGTGCATTATATGGTGCTCACCAGCCACTTGGTTTAAATATCGGTTTGTGAATCGTGCGGTTGCCACGTGGCCTTGTTATGAAGCGGCCCACCATGCATTATGCAGTATTCATCCGCCTATGGTTTATACTTCAGACAACCGCTTCTCGAATCTGTCCTTGCGGGTGTCAGTCGGGAGGGCTGTAGGATACTCGCCGCTGAAACATGCACTGCAGTAGTTGTCATTACCGCAAAGCGCTCCGAGTTCTTCGACGGGAAGGAATCCGAGGGAGTCTGCGCCGATGATCTTGGCGATCTCGTCGACGGTGTGGTGACATGCGATCAGGTTGTCTTCGGAGTCGATGTCTGTGCCGTAGTAGCAGGGATGCAGGAAGGGTGGTGAGGAGATTCTCATGTGTACTTCCATGGCACCTGCGTCTTTTAAGAGCTTTACGATACGGCCGCTTGTGGTGCCGCGAACGATTGAGTCATCGATCAGGACGATACGTTTGTTGCGTACGACATCTTCGATGGCCGAGAGTTTGATGCGGACCTTGTCGAGACGATCGCCGGGGGCGATGAAGGTTCGGCCGATGTAGTTGTTTTTAATGAGTCCTATTTCGTAGGGAATGCCCGATTCCTTACTGTAACCGAGTGCAGCGTCAAGGCCCGAATCGGGAACGCCGATAACGAGGTCTGCATCTGCGGGATGTGCTTTTGCAAGAACTGCGCCTGCATTAAGGCGGGCAGTGTGCACACATACTTTGTCGATCACGGAATCGTGACGTGCGAAATAGATATATTCAAAGATACAGAGTTTCTTGGGTTTTTTATTGCAGTGCTCGGTCTTTGAGACTACACCGTTCTTGGAGAAGATGATGATCTCGCCGGGCTCGACGTCTCGCTCGAATTCTGCACCGACTGCTTTAAGTGCGGCACTTTCGCTTGCTACCACATACATGCCGTCGGGTGTTTTGCCGAAACAGAGAGGTCTGAATCCGTAAGGGTCTCTTGCACAGATGAGTTTCTGCGGAGACATGAGGACGAGTGAGTAGGCTCCGTCAAGAGAGTACATAGCCTGTGAGAGGGCATCTTCGATGGAGTTTGTGATGAGACGCTCGCGGGTTATGATGTACGCGATTATTTCCGTATCCGATGTGGAGTGGAAGATCGCACCCGAAAGCTCGAGAGTGTTTCTTAAAGTTGCGGCATTGGAAAGATTTCCGTTGTGCGCGAGTGCCATGCGGCCTTTCTGATGGTTGACTTCGATGGGCTGGCAGTTGCTTCTGTTGGTTCCGCCGGTCGTGCCGTAACGGGTGTGTGCCACAGCCATTGTCGCATCGGGAAGTTTCTTTAATACTTCGCTTGTGAAGACTTCGCTTACGAGGCCCATGTCTTTGTGGGATGTGAAAAGTCCGTCATCGTTTACAACGATTCCGCAGCTTTCCTGACCTCTGTGCTGAAGTGCGAAAAGACCGTAATATGAAAGTGTGGCGAGATTGCAGGGAGTGGGAGAATAGATCCCGAATACCCCGCATTCTTCATGAATGCTCATAATTTTTTCCTCGATTGGTGTTAAACACCTCATCCGTCAGCTTCGCTGACACCTTCCCCTCCAGGGGAAGGCTATATTAGGGAAGGCTTTTATTGGTTCTCCTTGTAATGCTTAAGTGAAGCTCCGATAAATCCCTTGAACAAAGGATGAGGTCTGTTGGGACGGCTCTTGAATTCGGGATGGAACTGAACACCTACATAGAAATCTTCGCTTGTGATCTCAACTGTCTCAACGAGGTTTCCGTCGGGTGACATACCGCCGATCGTAAGACCTGCACCTGTAAGTACTTCACGGTAATCGTTGTTGTATTCATAACGGTGTCTGTGACGTTCGCTTATCTCTTTAGCGCCGTAGCATTTTTCCATTGTTGTGCCTTCAGTGATGACGCAGGGGTAAGCACCGAGTCTTAATGTACCGCCTTTGTCGATATCATCGCTTTGGCCGGGCATGAAATCGATGACTTTGTTTGCACAGATCTCATCAAATTCGCCTGAGTCCGCATCTTTAATGCCTGCTACGTTTCTTGCATATTCGATAACTGCGATCTGCATACCGAGACAGATGCCGAAGTAAGGAAGATGATGTTCTCTTGCATATTTAGCTGCAAGGATCATTCCTTCGATTCCTCTGCTTCCGAATCCGCCGGGTACTAAGATACCGTCGAGATGCGAGAGTTTTTCGTCAAGATTGTTTTCATGTAATTCTTCCGAATCGATCCAGTTGATATTGATCCTTGTGTTGTGGAAATATCCTGCATGTCTTAATGCTTCTGCTACTGAGAGGTAAGCATCGTGAAGTCCGACATACTTTCCGACAAGACCGATGTTTACGCATTCGGTTCTCGACTTTATGCTGTCGACCATTTCTTTCCATTCGGAAAGATCTGCTTCTTTTGCTTCGATACCGAGTTCTCTGCAGACAACCGATGAGAAGTTTGATTTCTCAAGCATTAAAGGTGCCTCGTAGAGGTTCGGGAGTGTAATGTTTTCGATAACGCAGTCGGGTTTAACATTACAGAAAAGAGATATCTTTTTAAAGATCGAATCTTCAAGAGGTTCGTCTGCACGAAGCACGATGATGTTAGGGTTAACACCCATTCCCTGAAGCTCTTTTACGGAGTGCTGTGTGGGCTTTGATTTGTGCTCGTCCGAACCGTGTAAGAAGGGTACTAAAGTTACGTGGATGAAGAGTGAATTCTCTCTTCCTACTTCGAGTGATATCTGACGTACTGCCTCGATGAAAGGCTGTGACTCGATATCACCGATGGTACCGCCGATCTCAGTGATTACAACATCAGCATTTGTCTTGCTGCCGACACGGTATACGAATTCTTTTATCTCGTTTGTGATATGAGGGATTACCTGTACCGTTGAACCGAGATATTCGCCGCGTCTTTCTTTGTTAAGAACATTCCAGTAAACCTTACCTGTTGTGAGGTTGGAATATTTATTTAAGTCTTCGTCGATGAAACGCTCATAGTGACCAAGGTCAAGATCGGTTTCGGCACCGTCTTCCGTAACGTATACTTCGCCGTGCTGATAAGGGCTCATCGTTCCGGGATCAACATTAATGTAAGGATCGAGTTTCTGAGCTGCAACTTTGAGTCCGCGGGACTTTAAAAGTCTTCCGAGTGATGCTGCTGTAATTCCTTTGCCGAGACCTGATACAACTCCTCCTGTTACAAAAATATATTTTGTCATTCGAAACCTCCTTACATTAAATGTATGATCATTTTTGTTTGATTATTCTACGGTAACTGATTTTGCGAGATTCTTTGGTTTGTCGATATCGCATTCGTTTAATTTCGCTACATAGTAAGCGAGCATCTGGAGCGGTACGATCTCGACCGCTGCAGAGAAAAGTGTGTCTACTTTCGGAACATAGATAACGTCGTTTGCTACGGAAACGATCTTCATATTTCCTTTGTAGGTGACCGCAAGTACGTCTGCACCTCTTGCTTTTACTTCAACGATATTGCTCATCGTTTTTTCCATGAGCGCTTCGTTGTAGCAGAGTGCAACTACGGGTCTGTGTTCTTCGATAAGGGCGATCGTGCCATGCTTTAATTCGCCGGCTGCATAAGACTCTGCATGGATATAGGAAATCTCCTTCATCTTGAGTGCGCCCTCAAGAGCTATCGCATAGTCCGTATTTCTTCCTATGAAGAACATTGATTTGTTGTCGTAATATTTGATGGCGATCTTATGAATCTTTGCATTCATATCGATCGTCTCCTGGATCTTCTTGGGTAAAGCCTTAAGAGAGGAGAGAAGCTTTGAATATTCTTCTTCGCTGATCCTTGAAAGCTTTCTTGCGGTATAAAGACCGAAAAGATATAAAACAGCAAGCTGTGTGGTATATCCCTTTGTGGTCGCAACCGCGATCTCGGGTCCTGCCCATGTGTAAAGCGCATGATCTGCAAGTTTTGCGATCGTACTTCCGACTACGTTTACGATGGCGATCGTTTTTGCACCGCGGGATTTGCATTCCTTCATTGCCGCGATGGTATCTGCGGTTTCACCCGACTGTGAAAGTACGATCAAAAGTGTATGCTCATCGATGAGCGGATCGGAATATCTAAGTTCACTTGCAAGTTCCGTGATAACGGGAACCTTGCAGAGCTTTTCGATAGTATACTTTGCAGCGCATCCTGCATAATAAGCAGAGCCGCATGCCGTGATAACGATCTTGTTTACACTTTCCAAATATTCTTTTGAAAGATCGCTGTCATCGAGAACGATGTCGTTATCATTTATTCTCGGCTGGATTGTTGCCTTAAATGCATGAGGCTGTTCCATGATCTCTTTTAACATGAAATGCTCATATCCGCCTTTTTCCGCAGCCTGGATATCCCATACTATCCTTGTGATCTTCTTGTTAACTGTCTGGCCCGTACAGTCGAATACCTTTATCTCTTCGGGTGTGATCTCAGCGAACTCACCGTCTTCAAGATAGATGGCGTTTCTTGTGTACGAAACGAGTGCCGTAACATCGGAAGCAAAGAAGTTTTCACCGACGCCCACGCCTAAGATAAGGGGGCTTGCTTCTCTTGCCACGAAAAGCTTGTCGGGCTCGTCTGCACAGATAACGCCGAGTGCATATGAACCCTGAAGTCTTGCGCTTGTTTTGATAACGGCTTTCTTGATGTCTCCCTTGTAATACATTTCGATAAGATGAACGATTACTTCGGTATCCGTTTCACTTTCGAAGTGATAACCTTTAGCGGTAAGCTCATCATGCAAAGCCATGAAGTTTTCGATGATACCGTTGTGTACGATCGCGAATCTTCCGTCATTACTTACATGAGGATGTGCGTTCGTATCACTGGGTGCACCGTGAGTTGCCCAACGTGTATGACCGATCCCCGTTGTGCCAGGATAATCTTTACCGTCATTTGTTTTCTCGCAGAGATTTGCGATACGTCCGGTAACTTTTGCTATTGATATCTGTCCTTCGTTTAAGAGGGCGATCCCTGCGGAATCATATCCTCTGTATTCGAGTTTTTTAAGTCCTTCGAGAAGTATGGGTGAAGCACCCTGTACTCCTGTATAACCAACTATTCCACACATAATTTAATCTCCGTATTATCCGAATGTTTATTCCCATTCAACGGTTGCGGGCGGCTTGGATGTGATGTCGTAAACTACTCTCGATACGCCTTTGACTTCGTTTGTGATCCTGTTGCTTGCTTTTGCAAGAACTTCGTAAGGAAGTCTCGTCCAGTCTGCTGTCATGAAGTCATCTGTTGTTACCGCACGAAGAGCTATCGTTACGCCGTATGTTCTGGCATCACCCATAACACCTACGGAGTGAACATCGGTAAGAACCGCGAAATACTGGTTTGTTTCTTTTTCAAGATTTGCTTCGATGATCTCTTCACGGAAGATCGCATCTGCATCCTGAAGGAGTTTTACTTTATCTTCTGTGATGTCACCGATTATCCTTACTGCGAGTCCGGGTCCGGGGAAGGGCTGTCTCCATACGAGTTCCTTCGGGATTCCGAGTTTCTCGCCAACTTCACGGACTTCGTCTTTGAAAAGATCTCTCAAAGGTTCTGCGATCGATTCGAATGAGATCGTATCGGGAAGTCCGCCTACATTGTGGTGGCTCTTTATAACTGCGGAATCACCTTTTCCGCTCTCTATTACGTCGGGATAGATCGTTCCCTGTGCGAGTACGTTGATCTTTCCGAGTTTCTTTGCTTCATCTTCGAAGACTCTGATGAATTCCTCTCCGATGATCTTTCTTTTCTGCTCGGGTTCGGTAACGCCTGCAAGTTTGGATAAGAATCTTTCCTGTGCGTTTACTCTTATAAGGTTAAGACCGAATTTGCCTTTGAATGTCTGCTCTACAAAATCGGCTTCGTTCTTTCTTAAAAGACCGTGATCGACGAATACGCATGTAAGGTTTGTTCCGATCGCGTTGTGAAGTAAGAGTGCAACTACTGATGAATCAACACCGCCTGAAAGTGCGAGGAGAACTTTTTTGTCTTTTAATTCTTCCTTATATCTTTCAATGGTAGCTGCGGCGAAGTTTTCCATTTTCCAGTCAGCGTCGCATTTGCATACGTGGAAGAGGAAATTGTAAAGGATCTGCTTGCCGTATTCGGTGTGTGTTACTTCTGGATGGAACTGTACGCCGTAAAGTTTTTTCTCTTCGTTGCACATTGCTGCGAAGGGGCATTTGTCGGTGTAACCGATACGCTTGAAACCTTCGGGAAGTTCGCTTACGAAATCCGTATGGCTCATCCAGCAGATGCTCATCTCGGGAATATCTCTAAAGAGAACGTTCTCTTCGAAATTGACCATGGTCTTGCCGTACTCGCTTGAGTTTTCGGCGCTTTCAACCTTGCCGCCTGCCATGTAGGTCATAAGCTGATCGCCGTAGCAGATACCGAGAATGGGTATGCCCGCATCAAGTAAGGCGGGATCGTAGTGCGGCGATGTTTCGTCATATACACTGTTGGGTCCGCCGGTAAAGATTATTCCGCTGTAACCGGCATTTTTAATTTCTTCGACGGAGATCTTGTTGTAAGGCTTGATCTCCGAATATACGTGATGCTCTCTGACACGGCGTGCGATAAGCTGATTGTACTGTCCGCCGAAATCGAGAACTAAGATTTTATCGTTCATTTTTACCTCACAATAATGCTTTCTCTTTCAGGTCCGACTGAAACGTACTTGATAGGACATTCGATCTCTTTTTCGATAAAGAGGACATATTCCTTTGCCTCTTCGGGAAGATCATCCCAGTTTCTGATACCGGATATATCTTTCTTCCATCCCTTGAAGTACTTGATGACGGGCTTAGCGTCGTTAAGCGCCATAGGGAAGGGGAAACGGTCTGTTTCTTTACCGTTTACGATATACTTGGTACATACGGGGATCTCATCCATATAAGAGAGAACGTCAAGCTTTGTGAGTGAGATCTGTGTTGCTGCCTGTACTTCAACGCCGTACTTTGTGGCAACGATATCTATAGGACCGACACGTCTGGGACGTCCTGTCTTTGCACCGTATTCGAAACCTGCTTTTCTAAGTTCTTCTGCTTCGTCGCCGAACATTTCGCATACGAAAGGTCCTTCGCCTACACATGTTGAATAAGCTTTTACAACACCGATGACTTCATCGATCTTTGCAGCTGCATAACCGGATCCGATGGGAGCGAATGCTGCTGTTGTATTCGAAGAAGTTGTGTAAGGATAGATACCGTAGTCAAGGTCACGAAGTGAACCGAGCTGTGCTTCGAATAAGATCTGTTTTCCTTCTTTGTGTGCATTCTTTAAGAAAAGACCTGTATCAGCTACGAAAGGTTTGATCCTTTCTGCGTAATCTTTGAGCCATTTCTCAAGGTCTTCCATTGTGAAAGCCTTGGCACCGTATACTTTTGTTAATGTGAGATTTTTCCATTCAAGAAGGTCAGCAAGATGAGACCTTAATTCTTCGGGATAAAAGAGTTCGCCCGCAAGAATAGTTTTCTTTTGATACTTATCAGAATAGAAAGGAGCGATTCCCTGTTTTGTGGAACCGTATTTTTTGTCAGCGAGTCTCTGCTCTTCAAGTTCGTCCAGCTCGCGATGCCAGGGAAGAAGAAGGGATGCTCTGTCACTGATCTTTAAGTTTTCGGGTGTGATCGAAACACCCTGCGAAGTAACGTCTTCGATCTCTTTTAAAAGGTTCTCGGGATCGAGAGCCACACCGTTACCGAGAATATTCACGACACCGTCTCTGAATACTCCGGAGGGGAGAAGATGAAGTGCGAATTTACCTTTTTCATTGATGACGGTATGACCTGCATTTCCGCCGCCCTGAAAACGTACTACCACATCATAATCCTCGGTCAGAAGGTCAACCATTCGGCCTTTACCTTCGTCGCCCCAGTTGATACCGACAATTGCGCAATTTGCCATATAAAAATCCTCCAAAAAATCCTAAAAAAAGTGAAAAGGGGTCCTTAATGTTTACACATTAAAGACCCCATTGCCTTTTTACTCGTCAAATATACTATTATTTTTCCCCTTTGTCAATCGGTTTAAAGACAAAAAATCGACGGATTTTCGGGAAAAGTGGACAAATGAAAAGAACGTCCGGAGAGGTACTGGACAGACCGGGCGTTCTTTATTAAGGAAGATTTTTATATGATGATCGTCTCGGATTATTTTCCGCTGTCGCCATAGTTGGACAGAGCTCGAGCGGAGGGATCGTTGACGTTGCATCCTTTCCAGGATTTGTTGGGCATCCAGAAGTCTACTATCATCTCGCCTTGACCGGGATAGTATTTCTCAAAGATTTCCCTGTAGAGAAGAGATTCCTTGGTGAAAGGCTTTGCATGTGTGTATCTTGCACTTAAGGATCTAAACTCTTCATCCGTATACATTTTTTCCGCATATTCTTTTAAGTAGTCGACCATTGAGTGGCCTACTGCATCAGAGAATGCGGCTTTCTCTCTGTAGAGGATATCGTGAGGTAAATAATCGCCTTCGAAAGCATGACGTAAGAGATATTTACCTTTGTTGTACTTGTTTAACTTAAGTTCCGGATCGATCGACATTACGTACTCAACGAAATCAAGATCGCCGAAAGGAACTCTGGCTTCAAGAGAGTTTACACTGATACATCTGTCGGCTCTTAAAACATCGTACATATGAAGCTCTCTGATACGCTTTTTGGACTCTTCCTGGAACTCATAAGCATTGGGAGCGAAGTCCGTATATTTGTATCCGAAAAGTTCGTCCGAGATCTCACCTGTTAAAAGAACACGGATATCGGTCTGTTCATGGATACCCTTGCAGAGTAAGTACATACCCATACTTGCACGGATAGTTGTGATATCGAATGTTCCTAAAAGATGGATGACATCATCGAGTGAGTTTATAACATCTTCGGGAGTCATGTAGATCTCTGTATGTTCGCTTCCGATGTAGTCGGCAACTTCTTTTGCATATTTTAAATCTATGGCGTCTTCTGTCATACCGATGGCAAAAGTTCTGATGGGCTTATCACTCTTTTTCTGTGCGATGGCACATACGAGAGAGGAGTCAAGACCGCCGGATAAAAGAAATCCGACTTTGGCATCGGCGATAAGTCTTTTTTCAACGCCTGCAATAAGCTTCTCGCGAATGTTTGTGCAGATAACGTCAAGCGAGTCGCTGTGAACTTCCTTGACTTCCGTCATATCGCGATAGCAAATGAATTTTCCGTCTTTGTAATAGTGACCGGGAGGGAAGGGCATTATGCGCTGGCAAATTCCCACCAGGTTCTTTGCTTCGCTCGCAAAGAGGATCGCACCTTTTTCATCGTATCCGTAATGAAGGGGACGGATTCCGATGGGGTCTCTTGCGGCGATGTATTCGTCATTTTCTTTGTCATATATGATAAGGGCATATTCTGCATCGAGCATTCCAAACATGTCTGTTCCGTACTCTTTATAAAGAGGTAAAAGGATCTCGCAGTCCGAATCACTCTTGAATGTATAACCCTTTTTGATCAGATCTTTTTTGATAGCTTCGAATCCGTAGATCTCGCCGTTACATACGACATAGCTTCCGTCCAATTCAAAAGGCTGCATACCTGCATCGGTTAAGCCCATGATAGACAGACGCTGGAAACCTAAGATTCCTCGTCCCGTGTTGATGACCTTTGTGGCATCGGGACCTCTGGTTATTGTTTTTTCCAGTCCTTTCTTTAGTGTATCTTCATCTGCGCTTGGATCGCAGTATCCCATTATTGAACACATAGTTTTAATCTTCCTTAAGTTAATATTTGCAGGATATCCGCCTGCATCGAAAAAATAAATTTCCGGGCAGGGAGCTTTTCACTCCCTACCCGTTTTGGCTATTTATAAAAAGTTATTCAACGTCCTGGAGGGCATCGAAACCTTCTTCACCTGTACGAACCTTTACAACGTTCTCAACATCGTAAACGAAGATCTTGCCGTCGCCGATATGTCCGGTATAAAGGACTTTCTTGGCTGTCTCGATAACATCTCTTACAGGAACTGCACTGACTACGATATCCACCTGGATCTTAGGCAGTAAGTTTGCTTCGATCTGTACACCTCTGTAGTACTCGGGTTTGCCCTTCTGTACGCCGCATCCCAATACGTGAGATACCGTCATACCGGTAATACCGAGTTTCATCATTGCAGTCTTCAAAGATTCGAACTTTGCTTCCTTGCAGATGATCTCTACCTTTGTATACTTGTGACCGTCGCCTGAGAATGTAGGCATCTTCTTTACCTCGACTGCTTCTGCTACAGGAGTGTCGCCTGTAACTGCAACAACGGGTTCAGCCTCGGAACCTTCTTCAACATATTCGGGAAGCATTGCGAATCCTGCATAAGCTGAAGGAAGACCATGCTCTGTTGCATCAAGACCGGTCAATTCTTCTTCTCTTGATACTCTCAAACCTATGATTGCTTTGATGATAAAGAATGCGATCGTGATAGTAACTGCGGTCCAGCCTGCAACGGTTACAAATCCGAGAAGCTGAATGCCGAGTAATTTAAATCCGCCGCCGTAGAATACACCGTACATGATGTTTCCGTTTGCATCTGCGATCGAATATCCGGGAGCTTTAGGAGTTGCGAAAAGACCAACAGCGATAGTACCCCAGATACCGTTTAAGCAGTGAACTGCTACAGCACCTACGGGATCGTCAACTCTTAATACGTAATCAAGGAACCATACACCGAATACTACAAGTAAACCGGATACTGTACCGATAACGATGGCACCTGCTGCATCTGTTACATTACAGGGAGCTGTGATAGCTACAAGGCCTGCAAGTGATGCGTTAAGGCACATCGAAACATCGGGTTTTTTGTATTTGATCCATGTAAAGATCATACATACAACTGTTGCAACTGCGGGAGCGATCGTGGTTGTAAGGAAAATGGAACCTAACTGGGGTAAGCTTGTTGCGGCAGCGCCGTTGAAACCGTACCAGCCGAACCAGAGGATGAATACACCCAAAGCACCGATCGCGATGTTGTGTCCGGGGAAAGCGTTAACTTTAACGATCTTTCCTTTTTCGTCTTTAGTGAATTTACCGATCCTGGGTCCAAGGATCTTTGCACCGATGAGTGCTGAGATACCGCCGACCATGTGGATCGCAGTTGAACCTGCGAAATCATGGAATCCCATGCCTGCAAGCCAGCCGCCGCCCCAGATCCAGTGAGCTTCGATCGGGTAAATAAGTGCTGAAATAACAGCAGAGTAAACACAATATGATAAGAATTTTGTTCTCTCAGCCATTGCACCCGATACGATAGTAGCTGTTGTTGCACAGAATACTAAGTTGAATACAAAGGATGAGAAATCGAAGTTGTCATATGATGTGAAGAGGTCGAAACCGGGCTTTCCGATAAGACCGAATAAATCTTCACCCATCAATAATCCAAAACCGATTGCGATAAAAACTACGGTACCGATACAGAAATCCATCAGGTTCTTCATGATGATATTTCCTGTATTCTTTGCTCTGGTAAATCCTGCCTCTACCATCGCAAAGCCTGCCTGCATCCAGAAAACAAGTGCCGCACCGATTAAAAACCATACGGAGAACACTTCTGTGGTGGTTGCTTCTTTGACTAATGCTACCAATGTTTCATCCATGTTAATCATCTCCTTTATTTTGAGTTTTTTTTTATAACTGTTTTTTATTTTCAAGAGTGATTACGAAGCAACCCCCATGTGTTCAATTGTTATTCGTAATCGTTTACACTCCGAAAAGCAGATCTGCGTAGTTCGGGAAAGGCCAGTACTCTTTAGCTGTAAGAGTTTCGGCTTCGTCACATAACGCTCTTAACTCGCCCATTTTGGGAAGTACTTTATCACGGATAGCTTCGGATTCAGGAATGATTCCGTCAGCTTCACCGAGTGCGATGATCTCGCCTTTAAGTTCATCTGTCTTTGTATAGATAGCATCTGTAAGAGAAGATAACTTCTTAACGAGAGTTGTTTCATATGAGCTTGCTATGGAAGGATCGATGCTCTTCTTTGTAGCAGCTCTCTCAGCAAGATCGCCGACATATTTGTCAATAGCGGGAGCAAGCTGTGTATTGGCCATTGCTACCATTGTATTGGCTTCGATCGTTACGCTCTTGCAGTAATTCTCAAGCATGATATCGCATCTTGATTCGAGTTCAGCTTTGGAGAATACGCCGTGCTTTGTAAGCATTGTGACGTTCTTCTCATCAAGCAAGTGAGGCATACAGTCAGGTGTTGTCTTGTAGTTTGAAAGACCTCTGACTTCTGTAGCTTCCTTAACCCAGGCATTGTCATAACCGTTGCCGTTGAAGATGATTCTCTTATGCTCTTTGATAGTCTCTTTGATAAGAGCGTGAAGATCATTTTCAAAGTCTGAAGATGCTTCGAGTTTGTCTGCGAAGATCTGAAGTGATTCGGCAACTGCACTGTTGAGCATGATGTTTGCACAAGCGATGCTGTTTGAAGAACCGAGAGATCTGAACTCGAATTTATTACCGGTAAATGCGAAAGGTGAAGTACGGTTTCTGTCTGTTGTATCCTTGCTGATGGGAGGAAGGATATCTACACCGAGTTTCATCTTTGTCTTGATAACGTCTGTGTAAGGCTTATCGTTTTCGATAGCATCAAGTACTGCATTAAGTTCATCACCGAGGAACATTGAGATGATTGCGGGAGGTGCCTCGTTAGCGCCAAGTCTGTGGTCGTTACCTGCTGTGGCAACCGAGAGTCTTAAAAGATCCTGATAATCATCAACTGCCTTGATCACTGCACAAAGGAATAAGAGGAACTGTGCATTTTCATAAGGTGTAGCTCCGGGAGATAAAAGGTTCTGTCCGTTGTTTGTGGACATTGACCAGTTATTATGCTTACCTGAACCGTTAACACCTGCGAAAGGTTTCTCATGAAGTAGGCATACAAGGCCGTGCTTAAGAGCAGTCTTTTGCATGATCTCCATTGTTAACTGGTTGTGATCTGTAGCGATATTTGTTGTCTCGTAGATGGGAGCAAGTTCATGCTGTGCGGGAGCAACTTCGTTATGTTCTGTCTTTGCGAAGATACCGAGTTTCCAAAGTTCGTCGTTTAAGTCTTCCATGTATGCTGCTACTCTGGGTTTGATAACACCGAAGTAGTGGTCATCCATTTCCTGACCCTTGGGAGATTTGGAACCGAAAAGTGTTCTTCCTGTCATCTTAAGGTCGAGACGTTTGTCGTACATTTCTTTTGTTACAAGGAAGTATTCCTGCTCGGGACCTACGGATGTACGTACGTTTTTAACTGTATCGTTACCGAAGAGTTTAAGGATTCTCAAAGCCTGCTTGTTCAAAGCTTCCATGGAACGAAGAAGAGGAGTCTTCTTGTCGAGTGCATGTCCGCTGTAAGAACAGAATGCTGTGGGAATACATAATGTTTTTCCTTTGATGAATGCATATGAGGAAGGATCCCATGCTGTATAACCTCTTGCTTCGAATGTGGCTCTAAGTCCTCCTGAAGGGAAAGAAGATGCATCGGGTTCGCCCTTTATCAGTTCTTTTCCGGAGAATTCCATAAGCACACCACCGTCGGGAGCGGGAGTGATGAAGCTGTCATGCTTCTCAGCTGTTACACCGGTCATAGGCTGGAACCAGTGTGTATAATGTGTAGCTCCCTTTGCTACAGCCCATTCCTTCATAGCCTGAGCAACTACATCCGCAACGCTCGGATCAAGAGGTGTGTCTTCATCGATCGTTTTCTTTAAGGATGCAAATACTTTTGCCGGAAGTACGGCTTTCATTGTTCTCTCGTCAAATACGAGGCTTCCGAAAATTTCATTAATCTGTGCCATATTATTTATTCCTCCGTGATTAATTATTTTTATAGGTTAAGGATTTTTTATTAATAAAGAAAAGACGCCCTAAATGTTTTACCATTTAAGACGTCTTTGCCTTTTCTATTTGGGTTTATTTATTTAACTTGATTAGCAAACACCCTGAGCTTCCATTGCATTAACAACTTTCTTGAAGCCTGCGATGTTAGCACCTGCAACATAGTTGCCTTCCATGCCGTATTCCTTAGCAGCATCGTCGATGTTGTGGTAGATACCAACCATGATTCCTTTGAGCTTAGCATCAACTTCTTCGAAGCTCCATGAAAGTCTCTCGGAGTTCTGGCTCATTTCAAGAGCTGATGTAGCAACACCGCCTGCGTTAGCAGCCTTACCGCCAACGAAAGGTACGTTGTTAGCCTGGAAGTACTGAGTAGCTTCGATTGTTGTAGGCATGTTAGCACCTTCAGCAACATACTGTACACCGTTAGCTACGAGCATCTTGGCATCTTCAAGGTCAAGTTCGTTCTGTGTAGCACAAGGAAGAGCGATATCAACTTTGTACTGCCATACACCGTGCTCGCCGTTCTTCTTCTCGAAGTACTGAGCTGATGCTCTGCCTGCTTTGTATTCTGTAAGACGTGCTCTCTTAACTTCCTTAACTTCCTTAAGAAGAGCAACATCGATTCCTTCGGGATCATAGATCCAGCCTGTTGAATCAGAACATGTAACTACTTTTGCACCAAGCTGCTGAGCTTTCTCGATAGCGTAGATTGCAACGTTACCTGAACCGGAAATTGCAACTGTCTTGCCTTCGAGCTTATCGCCGTGGCACTTAACCATTTCTTCTGTTAAATAAAGAAGTCCGTATCCTGTAGCCTGTGTTCTTGCAAGTGAACCGCCGTATGTAAGTCCCTTACCTGTGAGAACGCCTTCGTATGTTCCTTTGATTCTCTTGAACTGACCGAACATGAAACCGATCTCTCTTGCGCCTGTTCCGATGTCACCTGCGGGAACGTCTTCGTCAGCGCCGATATATTTGTAAAGCTCTGTCATAAAGCTCTGACAGAAAGCCATGATCTCACGATCTGATTTACCCTTGGGATCGAAGTCTGAACCACCTTTACCACCACCGATGGGAAGTGTTGTAAGTGAGTTCTTAAAGATCTGCTCGAAACCGAGGAACTTGATGATACCTAAGTTTACTGAAGGATGAAGTCTTAAACCTCCCTTGTAAGGTCCGATAGCGTTATTAAACTGTACACGGAAACCTCTGTTAACCTGAACCTGTCCGTTGTCATCTACCCAGGGAACTCTGAACATGATCTGACGATCGGGCTCTGTGATTCTCTCTAAGATGGCAAGCTTACGATACTTTGCTTCATCCTGCTCGATAACGGGACGAAGTGAATCGAGAACTTCTGTTACAGCCTGGATGAATTCGGGCTGATCAGCATCTCTTTTTTTGATTTTTTCCAGTACCTCATCAACATAAGACATAATAAAAAATCCTCCTTAAAATGTGTGTGTAAAAAAGAAAAAGGCCTTTAATGGATAAAGTAATACCACTTCCATTAAAGACGCCATTGCCTTTATCACATCTATTAAATTGACCTATTTGTAAAAGACTTAAGTCGAATGTGATTCGCACCTCTTCGTCTTCACGCTTTGAATACTACATCAGCGAAAAATATTTGTCAACGGTTTTTTTCAAAAAAATTATTTTCGCTTACAAAGCGATCTGATAAAATACAAAAAGAGATCAAAAGGGGAATAAGATATGAAGAATAAGATCACCGGGATCATCTGTGTCGCTCTTTGTGCGATAGCATTGTTATTATCCGCATCGTTTGCGATAAGAAACATTATAAAATTAAGCGGCATATTTCCGATCGATAAGATCGAAGGAGTTCTTGAAAAAGGAGAGTATGTCGAAGGAGATCTTGCCGTTACACCGAGAGTCCTTTATCGTGTGGATCATACAACGAATTTCATCCCTACAGGGAAAGACCGTTACTATTCGGCGTTCGATGAAGCGACCAATACCGTTTATATAGTAAAAGCAGGAAAAGGACTTGAAGAAAAAGCAGAGTTAAATTCCGTTCAGCATATAAAAGGAAAAGTATATAAAGCCGACAGCGATACAAAGGGAAAACTTTCGGAGTACGGAAATGAATTTCTTGATGCAGGCTATAACCTTGGTTATTCAGGTGAAGTTTTATTTATCGATACTCAGGTTTTCTTCAGATCGGTAATAAATGTTGCCGCTATCATAGTTATGCTCCTTGGCATTTTTATGATCGCATTTTCACCTGTGGCAAGAAAACCGGTCAATACATTTACTCCCGCGGATCATGCTGTTGTGGCTTTGTCTTTTGTGCTTTTTATAGCCGGCGGCATAGCTCTTTTCTGGGTTACGACAATAAATTTATGATAAGAAAAATTTGAGTTTCTTCTATTAATAGAAAGAAAAAATTCGCACAAAAATTTTTTAAAATCCACTATTGACAAGTGAAAGAAAAGTGGTGTATATTACTCGCAAATGAGCAAAGGTGTTCGTTTAAACACAGAACTGTGTTTGAATGAGCGCCTTTTTCTTTTTTACGGTTAGAGATTCTATATGTACCATAATCGGGACATATAATGAAAGGGAGATTTTTATAATGAAAAGAGAAGGCGAAGTCAGAATCCCCTCCGGCTGTGCTATTGCTGCCGTTATTTCCAGAGAAGGCAACAGAATGTCCGGACAAAAAATTTATGAGTGCATGAAGCCCATGCATGACAGATCCAACGGCCTCGGCGGCGGATTCGCAGGATACGGAATCTATCCTGAATATAAGGAATTCTATGCATTTCACATGTTCTTCGATGACAGAGACACCAGAAAGAACTGCGAAGTGTTTCTTAAAGAGAGATTTGAGATCGTCAAATCAGAGATCATTCCCACAAGAAAAATCCCGGCTATCACAAACGAACCGGATATATGGAGATATTTTGTCGCACCTTTAAAGAGTCAGATGGATAAAATGCAGGTCGATGAAAAAGAATTCGTTGCGAGAAGCGTAATGAAGATCAACACCGAGATGAAGGGTGCATACGTTTTCTCAAGCGGAAAGAACATGGGTGCGTTCAAAGCCGTAGGTTTCCCCGAAGATGTCGGAGTATTCTACAGACTTGAAGAATACGAAGGTTACTCATGGACCGCACACGGCAGATATCCTACCAACACTCCCGGATGGTGGGGCGGTGCTCATCCTTTCACACTGCTCGATTATTCGATAGTGCATAACGGAGAAATCTCTTCCTATGATGCAAACAGAAGATTCATTGAAATGTTCGGATATAAATGTAATCTTCAGACAGATACGGAAGTTATCACATACATTATGGATTACCTCATAAGAGTTAAAGGTCTTACATTAAATGAAGCTGCAGGTGTTATCGCAGCACCTTTCTGGAGCACGATCGAAGGTAAGGAAGATCCCGCAGAGAGAGAAAGACTTACCTATTTAAGAACGATGTTCCCGAGCCTCCTTGTAACCGGACCGTTCTCTATCGTACTCGGATTCGACGGAGGACTCATGGCACTTAACGACAGACTGAAATTAAGATCCATGGTTGTCGGAGAAAAGGACGATAAGGTTTATATCGCAAGTGAGGAAGCTGCAATAAGATCAATGGAGCCCGACGCAGAGAACATCTGGGCACCCACCGGAGGAGAACCGGTAATCATTAAAGTAAAGGATGGTGCATACTAATGAGCATTCGGTATATATATCCTGAATTTGAAGTAGTAAGAAACGAAAATCGTTGTATTGCCTGCAGAGTATGCGAAAGACAATGTGCCAACGAAGTTCATTCATATAATGAAGATAAAAAAGTGATGATAAGCGACGAAACAAAATGCGTCAATTGTCAGAGATGCGTATCGCTCTGTCCTACAAGAGCATTAAAGATCGTAAAGAGCGACTGCACATTAAGAGAAAATGCCAACTGGCAGAACGATACTATCAAAGAGATCTACAAACAGGCAGGAAGCGGCGGAGTTTTACTTTCATCAATGGGTAATCCCAAACCCCTTCCCGTTTACTGGGACAAGATACTTATCAACGCTTCACAGGTTACAAACCCTCCCATCGATCCTCTTCGTGAGCCGATGGAAACAAGAGTATTTTTAGGAAAGAAAAACGGCGAGATAGAACGTGACGAAGACGGGAATCTTAAATGCAAACTTCAGCCACAGCTTGAACTTTCAATGCCCGTTATGTTCTCCGCTATGAGCTACGGTTCGATAAGCTACAACGCTCATGCATCTTTAGCCAGAGCCGCAACCGAACTCGGGATCCTCTACAATACCGGTGAAGGCGGTCTCCACGAAGACTTCTATGTATATGGTCCCAACACCATCGTTCAGGTTGCATCCGGACGTTTCGGTGTTCATGAGGATTATCTTAAAGCAGGTGCCGCAGTCGAGATCAAAATGGGCCAGGGCGCAAAACCCGGTATCGGCGGACATCTTCCCGGTGCGAAGATCGTCGGCGATGTATCAAAGACAAGAATGATACCCGAAGGATCCGATGCGATCTCTCCCGCACCTCATCATGATATTTATTCGATCGAAGACTTAAGACAGCTTGTATTTTCATTAAAGGAAGCTACCGAATATAAGAAACCCGTTATCGTTAAGGTTGCAGCGGTTCACAATATCGCAGCCATAGCAAGCGGTATTGCACGAAGCGGTGCCGATATCATCGCGATCGACGGTTTCAGAGGCGGTACAGGTGCAGCACCTACAAGGATCAGAGACAACGTAGGTATCCCTATCGAACTTGCACTTGCATCGGTTGACCAGAGACTTAGAGACGAAGGTATCAGAAACAACGTATCCCTCGTAGTCGGCGGATCGATAAGAAGTGCTTCCGATGTTATCAAAGCTATCGCACTCGGTGCGGATGCATGTTACGTAGCAACCGCTGCTTTGCTTGCACTCGGCTGCCACTTATGCCGTACATGCCAGTCAGGTAAATGTAACTGGGGTATTGCAACACAGCGTCCCGATCTTGTAAAGAGACTTAATCCCGATATAGGAAGCGAGAGACTTGTCAACCTCATGACAGCATGGCGCCACGAGATCATGGAATTGATGGGCGGCATGGGTATCAACTCGATCGAAGCATTAAAGGGCAACCGTCTTATGCTTCGCGGTGTGGGACTCAACGAGAAAGAACTTGAGATCCTCGGTATCTCACATGCGGGAGAATAGTTTAGAAAAGATTATACGGAGTCGGATATGAAAAGAGTATATGTAAATGAAGAATGGTGTCTTGGATGTCACCTTTGCGAATATAACTGTGCATTCGCCAATTCCGGTCTTAAGGATATGGCTGATGCGCTTAAAGGAAAAAATATTTATCCAAGAATTCACGTTGAAGGCGATGAGAAGATCTCGTACGGTGTATCGTGTCGTCACTGCGAAGATCCCATTTGCGTAAAGAGCTGTATCGCAGGTGCGATAAGCAAAGTCGACGGCGTTGTTACGATCGATCGTAACAAATGTGTCGGCTGCCTGACCTGTGTTCTCGTTTGTCCTTACGGTGCACTTGCTCCTTCTGAGGAAGGCACGATGCAGAAGTGTGAACTTTGTCTTAAGAATTCATGCGGTGAACCCGCTTGCGTAACCGGTTGTCCCAACAGAGCGATCGTTTACGAGGAAAGAGGTTAATATGAGCAATTACGTAATCATAGGAAACGGCACCGCTGCAGTTGGCTGTATCGAAGGGATCAGAAGCGTTGACCGTGAAGGAAAGATAACACTTGTTTCAAAAGAAAACCATAAAGTTTATTCAAGACCTCTTATTTCATATCTTTTGGAAGGCAAGACCGATGTAGAAAGAATGAAATACAGAAGCGATGATTTTTATGATAAGAACGGAGTAGAATTTTTACCCGGTATCTCAGCAGAAAAGATCGATACCGATAAAAAGGAAGTAACACTTGATAACGGAAAGAGCGTTTCCTTTGACAAGGTTTGTGTAGCAACAGGTTCAACTCCTTTTGTTCCACCTTTCGAGGGACTCGACAGTGTTGAAAAGAAGTTTTCTTTTATGACACTCGATGATGCTTTAGGACTTGAGAGTGCGATCACTCCCGATTCCAGAGTCCTTATAATCGGTGCCGGACTTATCGGTCTTAAATGTGCCGAAGGCATTAAGGACAGAGTAAAAGAGATAACGGTCTGCGATCTTGCTGACAGGATCCTTTCAAGTATCCTTGATTCCGAGTGTGCGGGCATTATGCAGAAGCATCTTGAAGAGAACGGTATCAAGTTTATCCTTTCAGACAGTGCGACAAAGTTTGAAGGAAACAAAGCTTACATGAAGAGCGGCCTGGAAGTTGATTTCGATGTACTCGTTCTTGCGATCGGTGTCCGTGCAAACATCTCACTCGTTAAGGATCTTGGCGGCGAAGTGAACAGAGGTATCGTAGTCGATACAAAGATGGCTACATCCGTAAAAGACATTTATGCTGCAGGCGACTGCGCAGAAGGATATGATGCTTCGATCGGTGCAAACAGAGTCCTTGCGATCCTTCCCAATGCTTACATGCAGGGCTTTACCGCAGGCGTAAACATGGCGGGCGGCGACAAGGAATTCACCAATTCGATCGGTGTATTCGGGCTTCATGTAATGTCAGCCGGAAGCTATGACGGAGAATGCTTCGAAGAAAAGAGAGAAGGCGTATTAAAGAGATTCTTTGTTAAAGACAATACGCTTATCGGATATATGTTAATAGGCGAAACAGAGAGAGCGGGAATCTACACATCAATGATAAGAGACAAGGTTTCTCTTGATACCGTAGACTTCGAATTGCTCAGAAAAGTTGCCACTACTTTTGCATTTTCAGATGAAAATCGTAGAAAAAAGTTTGGAGGTGTGGTATAAAAATGATGATTGATGCCAAAGAATTAGGTTACAAAGAGATAAACGACAAACTTCGTGAATCGGGTAACGAATGCGAGCTGGACGGATGTCTCGGACAGCGTTTCATCGCGGCCGGAATGTCTGATAAAAACATTAAGATAAAAGGTGTTCCCGGCAATGCACTCGGTGCATATTTAAACGGTGCGAAGATCGAAGTATTCGCCAATGCACAGGATGCCGTAGGCGATACGATGAACGAAGGAAAGATCGTTGTTCACGGAAATATCGGCGATGCGGCCGGATATGCGATGAGAGGCGGAAAGATCTTTGTTGAAGGCGATGCGGGATACCGTGCGGGTATTCATATGAAAGCCTACAAAGAAAAGAAACCCATTATGGTCATCGGCGGCTGTGCGGGAAGTTTCCTCGGAGAGTATCAGGCGGGCGGTATAATAACCGTTCTCGGACTTGATGCCAACGAGAGAGACAAAAAGATCGTAGGATTCTTCCCCTGCACCGGAATGCACGGCGGAAAGATGTTTTTAAGATCGAAATGCGAAAACATCAAATTCCCCGGACAGGTAACCGTAAGCCATGCGAACGGAAAAGATCTTGAGGATTTAAGACCGATCATCACGGAATACTGCGAAGAGTTCGATCTTGACGCAGACGAGATCCTCGATACCGAATTTACGGTACTTACACCTGACAGCAAGAATCCGTACAAACAGATGTATGTAGCCAACTAAATATAAGAATCGAAAGGATGAGGGGTATGAAATATTCTAAAGAAGAAGTTATGCAGCTCGTGGAGGAAGAAGACGTAAAGTTTATAAGACTTGCGTTCTGTGATGTGTTCGGAAGACAGAAAAACATCTCCATTATGCCGGATGAGTTACCGAGAGCCTTTAAATACGGAATTGCATTTGATGCATCCGCTATCATAGGTTTCGGAGATGAGACACAGTCGGATCTTTTGATCCATCCGGATCCCGAAACGATAACATTTCTTCCCTGGAGACCGGAACACGGCCGCGTAGTGAGAATGTATTCATATATTACATATCCCGACGGAACTCCTTTCAAATGTGACTCAAGAGCCCTTTTGAAGACCGCGGTGGAAGACGCAGCCAAAGAAGGGCTTACTTTTTATTTTGGGGCCGAGCAGGAATTCTATCTTTTCAATCTTGATGAAGACGGCCGGCCTACAAAAGAACCTTTTGACAATGCGGGATACATGGATATCGCTCCCGATGAAAGAGGCGAGAACATAAGACGTGAAGTATGCCTTACTCTCGAGCAGATGGGGATCCGTCCCGAAAGTTCACATCATGAAGAAGGTCCCGGACAGAACGAGATCGACTTCCGTTATTCCGATGCCTTAACGGCAGCAGACAATGCCATGACTTTCCAGACAGTAGTCAAGACGGTTGCAGGCAGGAACGGAATCATTGCGGACTTTACCGCAAAGCCTTTAAAGGGCAAACCCGGTAACGGTTTCCATATCAATATTTCTGTTAAACCCAACGAGAACGATGACAATCTTAAGTATGTTCTCGCGGGTATCTATGATAAAGTCGTTGATATGACGGCCTTTCTTAACCCTACGGAAAATTCTTACGACAGATTCGGCGAGAACAAAGCTCCCGGATATGTTTCATGGTCCGGTCAGAACCGTTCCCAGCTTATAAGAATTCCCGCTGCAGTGGGTGAATACCGTCGTATCGAGCTTCGTTCCCCCGATCCTACCGCAAATCCTTATCTTGCATTTGCACTTATTATTTATGCGGGAATTTACGGCATCAAAAACAAACTTCCTCTTCCCGAAGAATCCGATATCAATTTCTACAAAGCCGACGAAGAGACATTAAAGAAGTTCACAAAACTTCCTTCCAATCTTGATTCGGCAAAGAAAGCCGCAGCAAAGAGCAGCTTTATAAGGGAACATGTTCCTTCCGAACTTTTAAACGTTTATCTCGATTAAACGGTTTAATTTTGATAAGTAATTCGGAAAGGAGGAGACGCAATGCTGTTGGAAGAACGTGACTACAGCGTCCTTGTTGTTTCTGCTGCTGAAAAATTTAATAGTGTCATGTCTGAATTGCTCTCCGATTCCGGATTGAGACAGGTAACTTTTGAGTCGGGGATAAACAGTGCGAAAAGAGCGTTCGCGGAAAGGTCCTATGACTTTGTCATCATCAACTCTCCGCTTCCCGATGATGTGGGAACCAGATTCGCGATCGATGTCTGTTCATCGGGCGGAACCGTTGCGCTCATCGTGGTACGTGCGGATATCTTTGATGAGATAAACGAGAAAGTTTCAAAACACGGAGTTTATGCGATAAGCAAACCCATGAGCAAACCTCTGGTGGAGCTTGCCCTTAAATGGATGGCGACTTCGAGGGAGAGACTCAGAAAGACCGAGAAAAAGACCCTTTCCATCGAGGAAAAGATGGAAGAGATCCGTCTTGTTAACCGTGCAAAATGGCTTTTGATAAGTGAGTTAAAAATGGATGAGCCCGGAGCTCACAGATACATAGAAAAACAGGCTATGGACCGCTGCGTCACAAGACGCGAAGTGGCCGAAGAGATCATAAAGACCTACTCATAACCTGCTTTAAGATTTACATATAATTCCGTCTGACAGCATCAGTCGCGATTGTTAAAGATCATATTCTCTATGGCATCGCGAAGTATCGGATGATGGATAACAAAGTGAATATTAGGATTAGTACTCTTGGAGATAAGAGCCCATTTATCACGAACGACCGTAATCTGGATGTTCTTGTATGGGTTCTTTTTTGTTCTTATAAAAGTATAGTTCGGATGTTCTTTTGCGAACTCTTCGGTCT
>CADARM010000014.1 GCA_902790275.1 uncultured Lachnospiraceae bacterium | reverse complement strand
GCCACTACTTCTGGAACGCCGGGATTTTCGTATGGAAATACGTTCTTCTGCTTCAATCGGCCATATGCATGAAAAAACATTCTAAATAAATAATCAAAATAAAAGAACCGCTATCTCACGATAACGGTTCTTTTTCTATGTATCTTATTTGAAAAAACTTACTTTTCGGATTTGGTTTCTTCTTCCTCGCCGAGGCTGTCTTTTGCCTTAACAACGATAGTCTTTTCGTATGAATGGAATGCATCTGCGATAACGCTTTCCTCGGGTTTCTTTGTAAAGAGACTTACCAGAGGAACGATCACGAGTCCGCCGACCATCGCAACAACACCTGAGTTGATGGATGATTTAAAGATATATCCGAAGATGGGACCGAAGTCTGCAACGGGAAGCTTTGCAAGAGTTACGACCATCTGGAAGATCGCGATACCGCAACCCCAGACGAAGCAAACTGCTGCTGAAGCCTTTGTAACTTTCTTTGAGTAGAGTGAGTAAAGGAAGGGTGCCAGGAATGCGCCGGCAAGTGCTCCCCATGAAACACCCATCATCTGAGCGATGAAAGTTACTGAAGGATGTGAATCCTTGATTACTGCGATAACAGCGGATACAGCGATAAAGAATACGATGAACAGTCTCATGATGAGTACCTGCTGTTTATCTGTTAAGCCTTTTTTGAATGCAGGCTTGATAACGTCAAGTGTAAATGTTGAACTCGATGTAAGAACGAGTGATGAAAGAGTCGACATGGAAGCCGAAAGTACAAGTACGATAACGATCGCGATAACCACATCGGGTAATGTTGCGAGCATTGCGGGTACGATGGTATCGAATAAGGGCTTTCCTGTTGTTGGATTGTATACGACTCCTGCGTCAGCGTAGAGTCTTCCGAAACCGCCGAGGAAGTAACATCCGCCTGCAACAACGATAGCAAAGAATGTGGAAATGATAGTTCCTTTGTGGATATCTTTTTCACTCTTGATAGCGTAGAATTTGCCGACCATCTGAGGAAGTCCCCAGGTACCTAAGGATGTAAGGATTACCACGAAGAGTAAAGCCAGAGGATCGGGTCCCAAGAATGATGAGTAAGCTCCTGCCCAGCCTGCATCGCCTTCGATGGTTGAAAGTGTTCTCATGGCTGCTACAAGACCGCCGTTCTGAACAAGAACGGAAATGATGACTGCGGAGATACCGAACAGCATGATGATACCCTGAATGAAGTCATTGATAGCTGTTGCCATGTATCCGCCGAAGATTACGTATACACCTGTGAGTACTGCCATTACAAGGATAACTACCCAGTAAGGGATCTCAAATACAAGACCGAAAAGGCTTGAGAGACCGTTGTAAAGTGATGCTGTGTAAGGGATAAGGAAAATGAATACGATTATGGAAGCAGCGATCTTAAGTGCTTTTGAATCAAATCTTTTTCCGAAGAAGTCCGGCATTGTCTTTGCATCGTAATGCTGTGTCATAACACGGGTTCTTCTGCCCAGAATGTTCCATGCCAGGAGCGATCCGATAAATGCGTTACCAAGACCGGCCCATGTACTGGAAAGACCGAAGTTCCAGCCGAACTGTCCTGCATATCCGACGAAGATAACGGCTGAGAAATAAGATGTACCGAATGCGAAAGCCGTAAGCCAGGGACCTACGCTTCTGCCACCCAAAACGAAACCGTTTACGTCGGTAGCTTTCTGTCTGGTATACACGCCGACACCGATCATCAGTGCAAAGAAGCATACCAGAAGGATTACTGTAAGTATTTTCATAAAAATCTCCTTTTGGCTCAGATTTCGGATTCTTCCTTAAAATATGAAAGGAAAAACCGGAGGGCCAACATAATAATTTAGCGCTTTAAAGTTTTACACTTTGCGGTATTAAAGTACCATAGATTCCACCCCTTGTCAACAAAAATACCGCATTTATCTTAATATTTCGAAAGAAAACGATTTGATAACTTATTATCAATTTTTGTTTGACAAATGAAAATATCAATGATAATGTTTATTGAAAATATTAATCTGATAACTGAAGTTAACGGAAAGGTGCGGAAATGAAGAAGTTTAAGGATTTTTTAAAAGAGTTTTTTATTGATGGTTTAAGCGGAATGGCAACAGGTCTTTTTGCCACACTTATCATCGGAACGATCATTTTACAGTTCGGAACAGTCATTCCGGGTAAGATCGGAACCTATGTAACACTCGCGGGTAAAGTTGCCCAGATGCTTACGGGTGCCGGTATCGGATGCGGTGTTGCGATCAAATTAAAAGCCCAGCCTCTTACGGTTTTATCGGCAGCAGTTTCGGGCATGATCGGCGGATTTGCTTCCCAGATCATCGCAGGAACGATACTTGTTGAAGGAAAGATGACTCTTTCCGGCCCCGGTGAACCTCTTGGTGCATTTCTTGCAGCGATCGCTGCAGTATATCTCGGAAAAGTTGTAGCAGGCAAAACAAAACTTGATATTCTTGTTACGCCTTTATGCCTTATCGCTGCAGGTGCTACGGTAGGACTTATCCTCGGACCTCCTATTTCAAAGTTTATGGCTTTTGTAGGAGACATGATCAGATTCGGTACAGAACAGGCTCCCTTCCTTATGGGTATCATCGTATCGGTACTTATGGGTATCGCACTTACGCTTCCCATATCATCGGCAGCCATCAGCGTTATCCTCGGACTTTCGGGTATCGCAGCAGGTGCCGCAACAGTCGGATGCTGTGCCAACATGATCGGCTTTGCCATTGCAAGCTTTAAAGACAATAAATGGAACGGTCTCTTTGCACAGGGCCTCGGAACAAGTATGCTTCAGATGCCCAACATCGTAAAGAAGCCCATTATCTGGTTACCTGCGATCATCTCCAGTGCTATCATCGGACCGATCGCAACCATGGTCTTCCATTTTGAAAGCAATTCCACAGGTGCAGGTATGGGTACCGCAGGTCTTGTAGGCCCCATCAATGCTTTCCAGGTTATGACGGCAAACGGAACGGCTACATGGCTCGTACTTGTTGAGATCGCATTGCTCTGCTTCATACTTCCCGGCGTTTTATCCTGGCTTATCTCACTTCTTATGAGAAAACTCGGCTGGATAAAAGACGGCGACATGAAACTTAAATAATAAAGAAAAATACAGGCATCCGGACGGAAAGGTCCGGGTGCTTTTTTGTTGTAAAAAAAGATAGAGTTATACTGAAAAACGTATATAATATAAGGGTATGAAGAAACTCTTAAAGTATCTGAAACCGTATACAAAAGAAAGTATTCTCGGTCCTCTTTTCAAACTGATCGAGGCGTCTTTTGAATTGCTTGTTCCGCTTGTTGTGGCAAGCATCATTACCTTCGGGATCGAAAGGTCCGATACTTCGTATGTTTATAAGATGGGCGGGGTAATGGTCTTACTTGCGTTTGTCGGTCTTGTCTGTGCGATCACGGCACAGTACTTTGCGGCCAAAGCGGCAATGGGATTCGGAGCCACGATCCGGGAAGAGATCTTTAAGAACATCCAGAAAAGAACATTTTCCGGGCTGGAAGAATACGGAACATCGACGCTGATCACACGTATCACTTCCGATGTGAATCAGCTTCAGACGGGCGTCAATCTTTTCTTAAGGCTGTTTCTTCGTTCGCCATTTATAGTCTTCGGCGCTGTTTTTATGGCATTTGTCGTAAATGTTAAAGGAGCGCTGATCTTTACAATATGCGTACCGATCCTTTTTGTGATCGTATTCGCAGTCCTTTTAAAAAGTATTCCCCTTTACAAAAAAGTACAGAGATCCCTCGACAATGTTACGGTAAAAACAAGGGAAAATTTAAGCGGTGTCAGAGTCATCAGGGCGTTCAACTGCGATGACGAGGAAACGGAAGCTTTTGAAAAAGAAACTACTGCATTAAAGGCCATTCAGCTTGCGGCCGGAAGGGTTACCGCATTCATGAATCCCGCTACGTTTATGATCGTTAACGTGGCTACTCTGGCCATCCTCTGGTACGGCGCCAAAGAAGTTCAATCAGGGATCATTGAGAGAGGCGCACTGGTCGCTTTACTTAATTATATGGCGCAGATTTTGGTTGAACTTATCAAACTCGCAAATCTCATCATTACGATGACGAAGTCTCTCGCTTGTGCGGATCGAATCGCGGAGATGCTTTCCGAAGATAACGAAGTATCCGATGAAAAGACCGATCCCGATTCCGCAAAAATAGACAGTATCGAATTTACCGGTGTAGATTTCATATATCCCGGTGCCAACAAAGAGTCTTTAAAGGACATTTCTTTTAAGGCTGAAAAAGGCGATATCGTCGGTATCATCGGCGGTACGGGCTCTGGCAAAACCACTCTCGTCAATCTGATCTGCGGATATTATGCGGCAAGCGAAGGTTCGATAAAAGTTAACGATAAAGACATTAAACAGGGAAACGAACTTCAGATGACGCATTACATGCGTGACTTCATAGGCATCGTTCCGCAGACCGCGGTCCTTTTCTCGGGAACGGTCGAAGACAATTTAAGATGGGGCAAAAAAGACGCTACCGAAGAAGAGATGAACGTAAGTTTAAAGAGAGCCTGCGCTTACGATTTCGTGTCTGAAAAAGAAGGCGGACTTAAGGCGGAAGTTACCGAGGGAGGCAGGAATTTCTCGGGCGGTCAGAGACAGCGTCTCTGCATAGCAAGAGCATTTGTAAAGGAGCCCGAGATTTTAATTCTCGACGATTCCACATCCGCGCTCGATTATGTTACGGAGAAAAAGGTCAGAGCGGGTATCAGAGAACTTGCCAAAGATTCGATCTGCTTTATCGTATCGCAGAGAGCAGCAAGTATCATGGATGCCGATCTTATCCTGGTGCTCGATGACGGTGAACTCGCAGGTATCGGCAGACATGAAGAACTGATAAGATCATGTGAAACATACAGAGAAATATACAAGTCGCAGTTCCCCGAAGAGGAAATATGATGAAAAGCAAATCTACTTTTTCTTTTCTAATGAAATATGTTTTTAAGAAGTGGTTCCTTCTTTTAACCGCTGTTATTTGCGCGCTTGTAACAGTTGTCGGAACCCTTTACCTTCCCATTCTCACAGGTCATGGAATAGATTATGTTGTAAGAAAAGGGTTGGTATTTTTCCCCGGTCTTAAAGACATAATAATTCAGGCACTGATCGTAATTGCGGTTACGATCGTCGCACAGCTTTTATTAAGCCTTTCAAACAACCGCTTAACGAGCGGAGTCGTATATGAGATAAGAAAAGACGTGATGGCAAAGATCCATAAACTTCCGATCTCATACATCGATTCGCATGCAAGCGGAGATCTGGTCTCGAGAATGATCGCTGACGTAGAGACACTTTCCGACGGACTTTTGATGGGCTTTACGCAGGTTTTCACCGGAGTTTTGACGATACTCGGAACACTTGCATTCATGTTTCTTATGAACTGGAAGATCACGCTGGTCGTTGTGCTCGTAACACCGCTTTCTTTCTTCGTGGCGGGATTCATATCAAAGAAGACATACAATCTTTTTGCGATCCAGACAAAAGAGCGAAGCGGGCAGGTTTCGTTCATTAACGAAATGGTCTCAAACCAGAAAATTGTCAGAGCCTTCGGCAAAGAAGAAGATAATCTCAAAGAGTTTAGAGAAATGAACGAGAGGCTTAAAAAGGCATCTCTTAAAGCAACATTTTTCTCATCGCTGACCAATCCTTCAACGAGATTCGTAAATTCGATCGTTTATGCATCGGTAACGATCTTCGGAGCGGTATCGATAATCTTAACCGGCGGTCTTACGGTCGGCGAACTTACGATATTCTTATCCTATGCAAATCAGTACACAAAGCCTTTTAACGAGATCTCGGGTGTTCTGACCGAGTTTCAGAATGCTTTGGCCTGCGCCGAAAGGATCAGAAAACTTCTTGACGAAGAAGAGATCACTGAAAAGGAAGATGCAAAGACAGAGAAAAAAGAAGATTTTAATCTGATAGATTTTAAAGACATAAGCTTTTCCTACACACCCGAGCAAAGACTTATCGAGAATTTCTCTCTCGAAGTAATGAAGGGTAAAAGGATCGCGATCGTCGGTCCCACGGGCTGCGGAAAAACAACTCTTATCAACCTTCTCATGAGATTTTACGATGTAAGGGAAGGCGAGATATTAATGGACGACGAGAACATCAAAGACTACACGAGAAAAGCCTACAGAGAGAACTTCGGAATGGTATTACAGGAAACGTGGCTCAGAAAAGGAACGGTCAAAGACAATGTCACACTCGGTCAGGATTTTTCCGATGCCGAGGTTGAAGAGGCCTGCAGGAAATGCCATGCGCACAGCTTTATCATGCGTATGCCAAAGGGTTATGACACCGAGATCACGGAGGACGGCGGCAATCTTTCAAACGGCCAGAAGCAGCTTCTGTGCATAGCAAGGGTAATGCTTATGAATCCTCCGATCTTAATCCTTGACGAGGCGACAAGTTCCATTGATACCCGTACCGAATTAAAGGTTCAGGATGCTTTCGCAAAACTCATGAAGGGTAAGACGAGTTTCATCGTTGCACACAGACTCTCGACGATCAAAAATGCCGACACCATCCTGGTCATGAAGGACGGAAACATCATCGAGCAGGGCGACCACGACGAGCTCATGAAGAAGGGCGGCTTCTATAAGGAACTTTACATGAGTCAGTGGGTTGACGAAGAGGTAAAGCAAAGTATATGATCCTTTTTTGCGAAAAAAGAGAAAAACGAACGGTTAATTCCCGTAAAGATGAATAAAAACGCAGGGTTCACTCATATAAAATAGTATTGTAAAGGAACTGATATGGTTATTATCGAAGAAAACGTCGAATTTAAAACGGATTTCGACAAGCAGAAAACCGCAGAAGAGGTTATCGGACATATCCTTGAAAAAGAGGGCTGTCCCTTTGAATGCGAAGTGGATATTCTCATAACCGATTCCGAAGAGGTCAGGGAGTACAACAAAGAGTACAGGGAGATCGATAAAACGACAGATGTTCTTTCATTCCCGAATATCGAATGGGAAGCTCCTTCAGATTTCGAGAACGTGAACGAAGAAGATCTTGAGATGTCGGTCAATCCGGAAACGGAACTTACCATACTCGGAGAGATATGTCTTAACAAAGACAGGATCATTTCCCAGGCCGAAGAATACGGACATTCCGTAAAGAGAGAATATGCTTTTCTCATAGCACACAGCATGCTTCATCTTTTGGGTTACGACCATATGGAAGAGGACGAAGCAAAGGTTATGGAAGAGAAGCAGGATACATATCTTAACGAAATCGGGATCGTGAGAGAAAACACAGGCAAATAGCAAGATTTTGACGGTGTTTTTGACAAGAAAATCCTGTTTAAATAGCAACGTAAATATGTTACAATTTAGTGGATGTGACAATTGACGACGATCGGTAATAATCATCGATTACGATCAACTGTTAAGGAGGAGAAAAAATGGCATTTAGTTCCATGGGACATTCTCGCGGCGGAAGACCCAATATGGGCGGCGGCGGTTTCAGAGGCGGAGCCGGTGGTGGCGCTTTCAGAGGCGGCAGCAGCGGATTCAGAGGTACAAGCGGCGGACCCAAGATCGCAAGACCCGTACAAAATATCATGTCTTCACCGGCAGCATTCGGTGCTCCTGTAGCTCCCCCCGTTAATATGAATTTCGGTCCGAGAAGACACGGCGGCGGCGGACTTGTCAGCTCCCTTTTGGGAAGCGCTGTAAGTGCCGGAGTCGGTGTTGCCAGTGCGGCCATAGTAAATAAAATGCATGAAAACAGCCAGATCAAACTTGCTGAAAAACAGGCAGAACAGCAGGCCGAATACGCAAGACAGCAGGCTGAACAGCAGGCAGCGATCGCAAGACAGCAGGCCGAATATCAGGTTGAGATCGAAAAGATCAAAGCACAGCAGGAAGAGATCAAGAGAGATGCTCAACAGGATAAGAGATATTACGCCAACTGCCCTTACTGCCTGGGTGTTAACAACGGCGCAAAATTCTGTCAGTACTGCGGAAGTTCTCTTGCATACTATGACGAAGACGAAGAAGAAAATCAGGATAAAAAGCCCGAAGGCGGTAACGCTGCGGCTCAGGAATAAACGATTATTTGCGTAAGGTAACCGATATTTTTTGGTTACCTTATTGCAGTTTTTAAATGGATAAAAAAGAGGGGTAAAATCTATGCAGTATGTATTGTACAACGAGTTATCAAACAACGGAAAAGGCAAGGAATGTCTCGATAAGGTCAAAGACAAGATCACCGGAGAATTCGAACCGGTCAATGTTGTCGGACTCGATCCGAAAGAGTTCGTATCAAAGCTTACTTCCGATGACCTGGTAATCCTTTGCGGCGGTGACGGAACACTCAACAAGTTCGCAAACAACACCGCAGACTTAACGATTCCCTGCGACATTCTTTTATTCCCTTCGGGAACCGGTAATGACTTTTACAGAGACATCAAGGAGAACTACGATGATTCCGAGATGCCTTCGATCAAGAAGTTCATTACAAATCTTCCCACTGTTACGATAAACGGAAACACCTACAGATTCTTAAACGGAATCGGATTCGGTGTAGACGGCGTATGCTGCGAGATGGCAGACGACATGAAGGCAGCAGGTGCCGAAAAGATCGACTATACGGGACTTTCGATCAAGATCGTCCTTTTCAAATTCAAATGCCCTCACTCATGGATCACAGTTGACGGCGAGACGATCGAGTACAAAAAGACCTGGATCGCTTCCGCGATGAACGGAAGATATTACGGCGGCGGAATGAAGGCCGCACCCGAACAGGACAGACTCGGCGATTCGCTCACCTGCATGGTATTCAAAGACAAGGGCAGGATCGGAACCCTTATGGGATTCCCCGCAATATTCAAGGGCGAGCACGTTAACAACAAAAAGCTCGTTGCCATCAGAACGGGCAAAGAGATCACGGTCAAATTCGACAGACCCACATCTTTGCAGATCGACGGCGAGACCGTCAGAGGCGTAACGGAATATACCGCCCGCAAATAGTTTCAGGAGATTTTTTGAGCAATGAAGATTATCATAGTAGGCTGCGGAAAGATCGGACTTTCGATCATCAAACAGCTTGTTATCGAAAAACACGACATTACCGTAATTGACAAAAGCCAGGAAGTCATCACCGATGTTACCAACAATTACGACGTAATGGGGATCATAGGAAACGGTGCCAGTTATTCGGTTCAGAAGGAAGCGGATGTTGATAAGACAGACCTTCTTATCGCGGTTACGGGTTCCGACGAGATCAACCTTCTCTGCTGTCTTTTCGCCAAAAAAGCAGGTAACTGCAACACGATCGCCAGAGTGAGAGACCCTTTGTACAGCAAGGAAATTCAGTACATAAAAGAAGAACTCGGACTTTCCATGATCATCAATCCCGAGTATGCTGCGGCAGTCGAGATCTCAAGACTTTTAAGATTCCCTTCGGCCGACAAGATCGATACATTCGCAAAAGGCAGGGTTGAACTTTTAAACCTCGTTATCACCGAGGATTCACCCTTTGTTGATAAAACGCTTATCGATGTTTCAAAGAGAGTGCTTTCGGATATCCTCATCTGTACCGTAGAGAGAGGCGAAGACATCTTTATCCCCAAGGGTGCTTTTATCTTAAGAGCAGGGGACAAGATCACCATCGTTGCATCTGCGGTCAATTCGAGAGAATTCTTCATGAAGATCGGATACGATACCCATCAGGTTAAGGACACGATGATCATCGGCGGCGGAAGAATGACATATTATCTCGCCGAGATCCTTTTGAAAATGGGCATCAGAGTTAAGATCGTCGAGCAGGACCGTGACAAGTGCGAGACTTTGAGCGAAACACTTCCGAGAGCCACGATCATAAACGGCGATGCGACCAACCAGGAGATCCTTATCGAAGAAGGGATCAACGGATGCGATTCGTTCGTATCCCTTACGGGTATAGATGAAACAAATATTTTCCTTTCGCTTTTTGCAAAGACAAAAACGGAAGGCAAGGTCGTTACCAAGATCGACAGGATCTCGTTTGACGATATCATCAGTACTTTCAGTCTCGGAAGCCTTATCTATCCCGATAAGATCGCTGCGGATTACATCGTATCTTACGTAAGAGCGATGCAGAATTCCATCGGCAGCAATGTAGAAACACTTATCAAACTCAACGGCGGAAGGGTCGAAGCCCTGGAATTCAAGATCCACAAGGGTTCACCGATCATCGGGGTTCCGCTTATGCAATTAAGCCTGAAGAGAGATATTCTTATCGGATGTATCAACCACAGGGGCACGATCATCATCCCCAAAGGTCAGAACGTCATCGAAGAGGGCGATACGGTTATCGTTGTTACCACAAAGAGCGGTTTGAGCGATATCAAAGATATTCTCGAGTAAAGAAAAGAGACGGTTATGAATATAGCAGTTATTCTATTTACGCTCGGGAGAGTCATCGCTATCGAATCCGCGTTCATGATTCTTCCGGGAATAGTGTCATTGGTTTATCAGGAAGGCAACTGGTGGATATACTTTGCAGTTGCGCTTGTCGGAATGCTGGCAGGACTTCTTTTATCGGTAAAAAAGCCGAAAAACATGCAGTTTTTTGCTAAAGAAGGTTTCGCGAGCGTCGGACTTGCCTGGTTTTTAATAAGTCTTATCGGTGCGCTTCCCCCGTTTTTATCGAGGGAGATCCCCAACTATATAGATGCGGTATTTGAGATGAGCTCGGGCTTTACCACGACCGGAGCCACCATCCTTACCGATGTCGAGGCGATGAGTCACGCCACACTTTTCTGGAGAAGCTTTTCACACTGGATCGGAGGAATGGGAATCTTTGTATTCCTTCTTGCGGTTATGCCCATGGTCGGCGGTGTAAACATGCATCTTCTCCGTGCGGAAAGCCCGGGACCCATCGTAGGAAAACTCGTTCCCAAGATGAAGGATTCTTCGCAGATCCTTTACATCATTTACATAGTACTTACGATCGCACAGTTTGTTTCTCTCTGGATCATGGGAATGACTCCTTTTGAAGCGATCTGTACGGCGTGCGCGACAGCCGGTACCGGCGGTTTCGGAATTTACAATTCGAGCATCGCGGATTTCAGTACGCTCATCAAATGGGATGTAACGATATTTATGATCCTTTACGGAATCAACTTCAACGTTTATTTCCTTATCCTTGCAAGAAAATTCAAGAGCATATTTAAGATCGAGGAAGTCAGAACATATCTTATCGCGATAGTTGTGGCGGTTCTTATCATCACACTCAATGTTCTTAAGATGTACGACTCCTTCGGACATGCGCTTACCGATGCGGCTTTCCAGGTAGCATCGATCATAACCACAACAGGTTTTGCGACGACAGACTTTAATCTCTGGCCGTCCCTTTCGAAGACAGTGCTCATCCTGCTTATGATCTCGGGTGCCTGTGCGGGCAGTACCGGCGGCGGACTTAAATTCTCGAGGATCCTTATCGTTATAAAAGCCGTAAGGCAGGAGATCAACTCTTTCATCCATCCCAGAAGCATAAGAGCGGTCGGAATGGACGATCACACCGTTGACAAAGCGGTTGTAAAGAGTGTCTGCGTTTACTTTATCCTTTTTGCACTTATCTATTTCGGATCGGTATTTATCGTATCCATAGATAAATATGATATGGTGACTAACTTCACCGCCGTTCTTGCGACGATGAATAATATCGGTCCCGGACTTGAAGTTGTAGGACCGACCGGTAACTTTGCCGGATTTAATTATCTTTCAAAAATAATATTTATTTTTGACATGCTCGCGGGAAGACTTGAACTTTATCCGATCCTGCTTTTATTTATCCCGCCCATGTGGAAAAAACACTAAAAAAATTTGTGTGATCGGGCAGTGGTTTTATGGGAAAAATATCCGAGTTAATCAATAAGGATACAAAACAAAAAAACGAAAGCAAAAGAATGACGGTCATCATAAGACAGTTGCTTCTTATATCCGTGGCACTTTCGCTTTTCCATCTTTTTTTGGATATTTCAATATTAAAAAGTCTTCAGGGATCCCTTGTCTGGGTGGCTATGCTTATAGTCGACGGCATTACGCTCTATGCTTCTTACCATACATCCAAACGTTTTATCCTGGCTGTTTTTGTAATGCAGAAAACCGCCTGGATCGTTACTGCGACTCTTATGTTCGGATGGGACAGCGGATTCCAGTTTTTCCTGATCCTTTTGATGATAATGTATTCGTTCGGCGAAGCGGGATACAACAGAAAGAAGCTCTTCTTTGACTTTGTATGTTTTACCCTCTTTGTGGTCTTCCTTGAATTTTTCAAAGGCGATCCCGGAAGGATAAACATCGAGAATGCGGACAGGACCATTCAGGTAATAAATGCTCTGGCGTTCGTTTCCATGGTTGCGATCGTATCGTTTTCTTTCAGCAAGGAAAGCCAGCAGATGGAAGATAAGCTTATCACCTACAACAATCAGCTTAAGGAACAGGCTTCCGTCGATGCGCTTACCGGACTTTACAACCGTCGAAGCACGATGGAGTTTATCAACGGACTCATCGAACAAAACAGGGTATTCAGCATCTGCATCGGCGATATCGACTTTTTCAAAAAAGTCAACGATACATACGGACATGATTTCGGTGACACCGTGCTCGTTGCGATCTCCGAGGTCATGAGAAATCAGGTACTCGCATACGGACTCGTATCAAGATGGGGTGGCGAGGAATTCCTGATCGTCTTCGTTGATCTTAACGGCGACGACGCATATATCAAACTCTCACACTTAAGGGAAACGGTTAAAGACATCAGACTCTCCCACATAAACGACGAAGTCAAGGTAACGATGACTTACGGATTAACAGAGTATGATACTTCAAAATCATTTGAAGAAAACATAAAAGAAGCCGACGAAAAGCTTTATATGGGCAAACAGGACGGCCGAGACAAAATAGTATATTAAAAAACGGAGGTTATTATGGGCGCAAAAGAAGTTATTGAGGCAGGAAAAGCATATCTCGGAATCGAATTCGGTTCGACAAGGATCAAGGCCGTAGCATGTGATGAAGCCGGCGAAGTTCTCGCAATCGGCGGATTCGGATGGGAAAACAGTTTAAAAGACGGTATCTGGACCTATTCCGAAGAAGAAATCTTCGCAGGACTTAAAGCTTGTTATTCGGATCTTTCCAAAGATATTAAAGATAAATACGGTATTCAGGTTACATCATTCGCAGGCATCGGTATTTCCGCGATGATGCACGGATATCTCGCTTTTGATTCATCCGACAAACTCCTCGTTCCTTTCAGAACATGGAGAAATACGATCACGGGTGAAGCAGCAGAGATCCTTACAAAAGAATTTAACTACAACATTCCTCAGAGATGGAGCATCTCCCATCTTTACCAGGCTATGTTAAATAAAGAAGAACATGTAAAAGACATTGATTTCTTCACAACTCTGGCAGGTTTTGTTCACTGGAAACTGACAGGAAAGAAAGTACTCGGTGTGGGCGATGCTTCAGGTATGTTCCCCATCGATATGAGTACGGGCAATTACGATGAAAAGATGATCGCCAAATTTGATGTTCTCGCCAAGGAAACAGCACTTGCAAAAGGACTTAAGGATTTACTTCCCGAAGTTTTATCGGCAGGTGAAAACGCAGGAACTCTTACTGCGGAAGGTGCGGCACTTCTTGATGAGAGCGGCAGCTTAAAGGCAGGCATTCCTCTCTGTCCTCCCGAAGGTGATGCGGGAACAGGTATGGTCGCAACCAACTCAGTAAAGGTAAGAACCGGTAATATTTCCGCAGGTACATCCGTATTTGCAATGGTAGTCTTTGAAAAAGACTTATCCAAGGTTTATCCCGAGATCGACCTTGTTACAACACCCGACGGTGCACTTGTCGGAATGGTTCACTGCAACAACTGTACGTCCGAGATCAACAACTGGGTTAAGGTATTTAAGGAATTCCAGGAGTTAATGGGTGCTCCCGTTGATATGAACGAACTCTTTACAAAGCTTTATTCCGTATCGCTTGACGGTGATGCTGACTGCGGCGGAGTACTTTTATACAACTACCTTTCCGGAGAACCCGTAACGGGATTCGAAAAGGGCGCACTCGTTCTTGCAAGAACGGCGGAAGACAATTTCTCACTTGCAAACCTTATGAGATCAAACCTTTATTCCGCAATGGCAACTCTTAAAGTAGGTCTCGACCTTATGCTTAAGGAAGAGGGCGTTAAGGTAGACGAAATGTACGGCCACGGCGGATACTTCAAGACCAAGGGAGTCGGAACAAAGATCGCTGCGGCAGCCATCAACGCACCCGTATCCGTAATGGAAACCGCTTCCGAAGGCGGTGCATGGGGTATCGCACTTCTTGCCGCTTACATGGATAATAAGAACGGCAAGAGCTTAAGCGAATACTTATCGGATGTTATCTTCAAGAACGCAAAATGCGAAAAATGTATGCCCGACGCCAAGGATGTTGAAGGCTTTGACGCATATATCGAAAAATACAAAGCAGGCCTTGCGATCGAAAAGGCAGCAGTAGATGTACTGTAAATAAAGCCTTCTCCTTGAGGGTGAGCGCGGTCCGGTGGACCGCTGTTTGCGAACCGACCGAGCCGGGAGGCGAGAAGAGCGCGGTCCGGTGGACCGCTGTTTGCGAACCGACCGAGCCGGGAGGCGAGACAAGGTGGCACGAAGTGACGGATGAGGTGGAAAAGAAAGGAAAAAACAATGCTCGAAGAATTAAAACAGAAAGTTTATGAAGCGAATATGCTTCTTCCCAAGCACGGACTTGTTACTTTTACATGGGGTAACGTAAGTGCAATCGACAGAGAGAAAGGACTTTTCGTGATCAAGCCTTCAGGTGTCGATTATGATGTTATGAAGCCCGAAGATATGGTCGTTGTAGACCTTGAGGGAAATGTTGTTGAAGGAAAACTCAATCCTTCATCCGATACCCCCACACATCTTGAACTCTACAAGGGATTTCCCGAGATCGGCGGAGTTGTACATACACATTCGACATACGCAACAAGCTTCGCTCAGTCCGGAAGAGATATCCCCTGCTACGGAACAACACATGCGGACTATTTCTACGGAAGCATTCCCTGCGTGAGAAATCTTACCAAGGCAGAGATCGACGAAGCATATGAACTTAATACAGGAAAACTTATCGTTGATGAATTCAAGAGAATGAACATCGATCCGGAAGCAGTTCCCGCGGTTCTTTGTAAAAACCACGGACCTTTTGCCTGGGGCAAGGATGCGAACAATGCCGTTCATAACGCAGTAGTACTTGAAGAAGTTGCCAAGATGGCACTCTTTACCGAGCAGATCAACCACGAGGTTATCTCTGCTCCCCAGGAACTTCAGGATAAACATTATTTCAGAAAACACGGTGCCAACGCATATTACGGCCAGAAGTAACGTGAATGAAGACTTTAAAAGGACTTCGAAAGATCGAAGTCCTTTTTATGAATATTATGGATAAAATGATAAAAGATGACAAACAGATGCATGATATCGCCAAAACTTATCTCGCAAAAAGAGAATTTAATGCAGCGATCGAAGCATATAAATCCATTCTGAATAAAGATCCGCACGATTTCGTCACACTCAGGGGACTAATGCTGGCGGCTGCTCATTTAAGTGATACAGATGAACTTATAGGTAATGAAAAAAAGGGATTCTTTTCATATGATCCCGATATTGTTGACGAAGTTAACAAAGCAGCCCCGGAAAAAGACAGGGATTACTTTTTAAAGCTTGGAAAAATCTATTCTGATAAGAAAAGAATGTTTGATCTTTCAAATGAAATAAAAACTCTGGAGAAAGATTGTGAATCGATAGAAGAATCCATCAAAGAAAAAAGAGAAATGAGTTACGAATTTAATATTCCAAAAATTAGAGGTTTTTCTCCTAAGGGACGTTATTTTATATCGCTTTCAATTGTAATTGCCAGTGTTGTCAGCGGTATATTGACGGGTGTCTATGCCAAGTGTAATGATTTGGAATTACAGCCTTTGATATTTTTAATCGTTATTTGCGGAATTGTTGGCGTAATAGTAAACCTCATTACCTTCAGCAAATACAGGTATGTAATAATGCTAAATAAAATGATCAAGGCGCACTGCGTTGAACAGGATGAGATCAAAGAAAAGTTAAAAAGGCTTTACGTTGAAGCAGATAAACTTAAAGCCGGGATCAAAAATTCAAGTGCTGATTTTGTAAACAAGGATGAAGCGATAATGTATGAGATAAGAACTCAAAATTTCTCCTGTAATCCATAAATATAATGATCAGGATCGTATCTTTTACGTAAAACATATTGTCCGGAGGATACACCATGAAGAATAAGATCATAGTGATCTTTGCAGTACTTATAAACATTTTATTCATAGCGGGTTGCGGAAAGAACGTTACCACGTACACTTATGATGTAAAAAATATCAAGCATTGCGATTCTTTGTATATAACCAAGACAAAATATTATGATGACAGGGTGGAGATCACTTTTAACACCAAGTCGCTTGACAGTTACAGTTTTAATTGTAATACATCGAGTAAAGAATTCAAAAAAAGAGGCAATACCCTGATCATCTATTCGGATGATCCTTCGGCGATCAATTACGTCCAGGCAACAAGCGACTGGCTTCAAGTCTATTTCAGATACCTCGATTCCGACAGTTATGCGACGCTTTGGTCCCACTGGGCCATCGATCTCGGATGGGATGGCGAAGAGGGTGACAGGGATAAATATTATACGCCCGAAGAGCAGAGAGCACAGGCAGAAGCAGAAAAACAGAGACAGGAGGATATGAAAAAGGCCAAACAGGAAAGCGATGAGATCCTGGCGATGCTTTTGGGCAAATGGGTCAGTGATGACGGTTCTTACTTTTATATAGCAGATGAGATCGATACGGGCAGCTATTTACTGAACTATGAAGCGGGCAAGAAAGCTTGGGAAGAATATACAGAAGGTCCGGACGTCAGTTTTTCGTGGGTGTCGGAAGATGAAAAAAGACTTAAAATGTTTTTCGGATCACCTTACGGATGGGGAGCATACTGGGAATTGGAAGCAGTATTGTCCGAGGATAATAAATCATTTGAGTATAATTCAAAAACCTATTATCTTGCGGATGAAGAATCCTGGGGAAATGTGGATATCGAATACGTTCATCCCGTAAATATACTATTTGAAAATGCTGATGAGTGGATAGTATCGGGTGAGTTTACAGGTGTGGATTCCCTTGATGGAGAAGAAGCAGAAATAGATGAGACTGAGGAAACAGATACAACCGGAAGTGTGGATAAGTCCGGAGCTATTTGCAGATACGCAGTAACAGATCTGGATATGAACGGCTGTCCAGAGGTGATCGTTTCGGGACGTGATACAGACGGCAACAGTTTTCTTAATATATACGATACTACCGAAGACGGAAGCTTCGAAGAATTGAAAACAAACGATACATTGATCCAGCCGGATCTGTATGAAGCTGAGGAACTCGGTTACATCTGTCTTCCCAACAAATATCAGGATGTATACAAATATGTTGTTGAGGGAAGACAAGATTACGATGGCGAGGGATATTATCTGCAGAATTATCAGATGTCGATCCAGATAAGTTCCGTTGTGCTCGAAAAAGTCTGCTCAGAGGAATCGATCGAAGGCGAAGACGGTCAAACAGTCACCTATTACAATGACGACGGTTCCGAGCTAAGTTCTAAAAATTATTTCAGTATATTGGGCAGCACGAGGGAAGAAGCCGGCAAAACAGCCAGCCTTTTATGGTTTGACGAGGTTACGATCGAAAACATGGCAAAGTCCCTGGGCGTGTTCCTTGAATCCATGAATATTGAAGAAGAATAAAGGTAAGTAAATAAATAAAGAATAAACGAAGAGGACTGCATTTATTGCAGTCCTCTTTTAGATTAAACAAATTATTATTGAACAAAATCAAAAGATTTTGAAATTTAAGTTTCGTTTAAGTTTCGGATTATATACTCTTTTCAGAAAGAGAGGAAAGGGTATGGGATTTAACAATACTTTTAAAAGATATGAGATGAAATATCTTATCAGTCAAAACAAAAAAAGAGAAATAGAAAGCTTGATGGCAAATTATATCGAGCCCGATAAATATTTTCATTCGAATATACAGAATATTTATTATGATACACCGGATTACAGGCTTATAAGGACTTCCATGGAAAAGCCTTTATATAAAGAAAAATTGAGATTGAGATGTTACGGTGTTGCCACGAAAGATACACCGGCATTTATAGAAATCAAGAAAAAATATGACGGTATCGTTTATAAAAGAAGAGTTGAAATGGAATACGAAAAAGCCTGCAGATATTTAAATCAGAATCTGAGAATCGCGGATGAAAAAGAGCAGATATTAAGGGAAATAGATTATTTCAAAGAGTTTTACAAAGATTTAAAAGGAGCAGTGTATATATCCTATGAAAGAGATGCCTATCACGGGAAAGACAATTCGGATTTAAGAATAACGTTTGATGATAATATCCTCTACAGAACAGACAATCTGACTCTTGATACCAAACCTTACGGAACGGGGATTTTAAACCGGGGTGAGTGCCTGATGGAAATAAAAATCGCGGATGCAATGCCGCTTTGGTTAATCGGGATACTGGAGCAGCCTTATATAAAAAAGACATCATTTTCAAAATACGGAAGGGCTTATGAAAATGAGATGTACAAAAGAAACAGCTTAAAAGAAAGGAGAGCATAGATATGAGTGAAATTTTTAAAGGAGTTTTTGATTCGGGAATATCCACGATGGATATAAAAGATTTTATAATATGTATGGGAGCATCTCTTCTTATCGGTGCATTCCTGGCATGGATTTATACGATAAAGAATAAGTATTCACAAAGTTTCATTTTAACTCTTGCATTGATTCCCGTCGCAGTTTGTGTTGTTATAATGATGGTAAACGGAAATATCGGTGCGGGAATAGCGGTAGCCGGAGCTTTCGGACTCGTAAGATTCAGATCCGCGCAGGGAAGCGCCAAAGAGATATGTGCGATTTTCCTTGCAATGGGAGTGGGACTTATGACAGGAATGGGATATCTGGGTTTCGCGGTACTTTTTGCACTGGTAACAGGATTGGTATTTCTGGCTTTCAACCTCCTCGGGCTCGGGAATGACAGAAAGAAGGCCATGTGTAAAACATTAAGAATTACAATTCCCGAAAATCTGGAATTCGAATCGGTTTTTGACGAGGTACTTAAGGAATATACGTCATCTCATAAGCTTGAAAATGTTAAGACGACAAATATGGGAAGCATGTATAAGCTCACCTATAATATAGTATTCAAAAATCCGGGCAGAGTGAAAGAATTCATCGATGCATTAAGATGCAGAAACGGTAATCTGGAGATATCGGTTTCGGAATATGATGAGAAAAATGAAAATATTCTATAAATAAAAGTGTAAAAGACTCAAACCTGTTTTAAAGACATGGTGTTTTGGAGGTGCTTTATGATAAAAAAAGGAAAAATAAATAAATTCAGAATGTTTATAATATTGGGATTGATTGTTGCAGCTTTTTCGTTGGGCGCATGCAAAACAAATCCGTCGACTCTGACAGATACAAATACGGAGTCAGAAGAATTAGAGAATGAAACGGAAGGTGGCAAAGAAAACAGCGATAGCGAAAAGAGTAGCAAAGAGCAGACGAAATCCGACGTTTCGAGTCTGGATGTAAGCGATATGTTTTCCGAGAGAGATCTGGAAAATGATTATGAAGAGAGCGAATGCACCATAATCAATCTCGATAATGAAAGCATTGAAGGTTCAGGGGCAAAGGTAACGGCCGAGGGTATTACGATAACCGAAGAAGGCGAATATATTCTGACGGGAACGTATAAAAACAAAAAGATTACAGTGGAAGCCGCAGATGATGCCAAGGTAAGAATAATTCTAAAAGATGCGGTTATCGAAAATGAAAACGGAGCTGCAATATATGTAAAAAGCGCCGATAAGGTGTTCGTCACACTGGCCGAGGGATCCTCGAATACAATATCGGGAGTGACGGAAATTATATCCGAAGAAGAGGAGACGGATGGAGCCGTTTATTCAAAAAGCGACCTGACAGTAAACGGCGAAGGAAGTCTTGCAGTAAAAAGTTCTGACGGAAAAGGAATCATATCAAAGGATGATTTAAAAATCATATCTGGCAGCATAAATATTGAATCGTCGGACCATGCTCTGTCAGGAAAAGACAGCGTCAGAATTGCCGGCGGTACGATTAAGATTAAAGCCGGCGCGGACGGTATTCATTCGGGCAATGATGAGGATACTGAAAAAGGTTATGTTTATATAGCCGGAGGCAATGTCGAAATAGATGCTTCGGATGACGGAATTCATGCAGAGACCAAAACAGTTATAGCAGACGGCATTATCAATATAATTAACTCCGAAGAAGGCATTGAAGGTGCGATTGTGGAAATCGCAGGCGGAGAAGTTAACGTAAATTCAAATGATGACGGAATTAATGCTTCCGACGGTTCGAAAAATACCGAAAACACGAAGCCGGGAGGTTTCAAACCGTCAAATCAGGAAGGTTTTGATCCATCTCAATTTGGGGAAATGCCGCCTGAGGGATTTAATGAAAACAAAGAAGGAAATCACAAGCCCGGATTTGGAGAAAAATCGGAAAACAACGGAGGTTTTTTCGGAACGGAATTTGATAAGAATCCTCAGGGTAAAGGCCCTGATTTTACGGAAGGATTCAAGAACGGATCTGAAAATGATACTTCAATCGATTTGACACAGTCGGTATATATTTTAATAAGCGGCGGAAACATTAATGTAAATGCTGCAGGCGACGGATTTGATGCAAACGGATCAGTCTATGTAACAGGAGGAAATGTAAGAATATCCGGCCCTGAAAATGACGGAAACGCCTCACTTGATTATGATTCAAAGGCCGTAATTACCGGAGGTTCTTTTATAGCCTGCGGGTCTGACGGAATGGCTATGAATTTTACCGGCTCCACCCAAGGGTGCATATTGCTTAAGCTGTCCCAATCCCATGATGCGGGAGAAGAGATAATCGTTATGGACAAAGATTCAAATGTAATACTTTCCTATACACCACAGTCAAAGTTTGAGAGTATTTTACTAATCAGTAAAGACATCCAGGAAGGCGAAACTTACACGGTAAGCATTGGCGGCGAAACACAAAACGTAACGATGGAATCCCTGATTTTAAATGTTTCGGCTGATAAAGGAGGTAAGTAATCATGATGACGGAAGCCCTTATTTTATTACTGGAAATAGAATTGCAATTGAAAATTGATTATGGGAAAATTGTATTTGGATGAAACAGGTTGATGAGGGGAAAAAATGAGACTTCTTTTAGCAGAAGATGAGTATGAATTAAACAGAGCCGTTACGGCGATTTTAAAGAATTCGAATTATGCTGTCGACAGTGCATATGACGGAGAGGAAGCTCTGGATTATCTGGATTCCAACGAATATGACGGCGTGATACTGGATATAATGATGCCGAAAATTGACGGACTTGAAGTGTTAAGGACAATCAGAAAAGAGAAGAATAAAGTCCCGGTTTTAATGCTTACAGCCAAGTCGGAGATAGATGACAGAGTTGAGGGACTTGATGCGGGAGCTGACGATTATCTGACCAAACCTTTCAACATGAAGGAACTGCTTGCAAGGGTTCGCGCCATTACAAGAAGGAAAAGCGAAATTACCGACAGTATTATAACTGTCGGTAATCTGACTTTGAACAGAAACACATTTGAAATTTCCGTCGGAAATGAAAGTATCAGGCTCGCGGGGAAAGAATTTCAGATAATCGAAATGTTTATGA
>CADARM010000013.1 GCA_902790275.1 uncultured Lachnospiraceae bacterium | reverse complement strand
TTCTTGATCAGATCATCCACAAGAACAGTACATGCATATCTGTTGGGCAGACCTGTCAGTTCATCAACAACAGCAAGTTTATGCATCTTTTCCTGATATTTACCGATTCGTCTGTTATTTGCAAAAATAATGGAAATCGCTACCATGGTAGCCACATTGGAAAATAATCCGGGAATACTTGAATAATTATGTCCTATAAAAAAGCCGATAAACAATGTGGGAAACTGAATTAAACAGAGAATGACCGCAGTAAAGAAGCCGAGGCGTCTGAACAAAACCACCATCATTAACAGAAAGATATTTGCAAAAGAAGAACAAATACCTGTAAAAAGCGTTATCGGAACAGGATTTCCGAAAATGATATATACTCCCTGAGATCTCGAGGTTAACTGAATGTAAAATATGGCAACCCAATATAAAACAAACAAAAGCGCATAGAAACTCCTGGGTACTCTCTTACTTGCGGAAATACCCTTCAGAGTTTCATTGATATTCTTTTTTTTACCGTATTTCTTTAGATCGTCGTTCAAAAATATCCCCTCTTTTTTGAAACATACTCTATTCAATCATATCGGCAAATATGACTATATTTTTACCATGCTGTTTGCCGTAATACATTCTCTCGTCGGCAACTTTTATGATCTCTTCCGGATCCTGATATTTTTCTTTTCTTTCCTCAAGACCTATCGTAATGGTCGCGGGAATTCTTTTGTTATAAAAGATGGTAGGCGTCGATTCGACAAACTTTCTGATATATTCCATCTTATGCTTGGCAACTTCAAAATCATAGTCTTTCATAAGGATCACAAATTCTTCTCCGCCCCATCTGCAGATGTCACAGCCGTGCATTTCTCTTGCAACCAGTTTTGAAATATGTTTTAAAACTTCATCTCCGCAATCATGGCCGAACGAGTCGTTTATCCTCTTGAAATTATCGATATCAAAGAAAGCTATACAGAAATGATGCTGCTTTTTACCGTTCATATAACCGTTTACCAGAGGCAGGAATCCACGTCTGTTAAGCAATCCGGTAAGGGCATCCTTGCTTGCATCAGCGGTAAGCTTAACATTTTGTTTTTCAAGATTGGTAAGTTCCACCTCATTCGAATAAATGTAGATCACGTTATAGAATATAACCGAGAATACCATTACGAAATTGGTAAATATGTAGAATGCATGAACATACATCTCATTAATTACAAAAGCAGGCTCACCCTTGGCAAACAGAAAATACAATGCAATGAATAAAGCAAAGTCATACGCTAATAGCAATGCTATAAAGACTCTTTTCCAGCCTTTTAACAAAAAACAGCCGAAATAAATTATGATCGGCACGATCGAAAGCAGAAAACCGCTCGGTGCACATCTCCATCCGATAAGGAGCACGGATAAAACGGCATAAGTTGATACTTCGGCTATGATACTTATATATACGGGCATAATGTGTCCGAAACGACACAAAAGAATACATAACATATATACCGTAACGCTGACTGTATTGATATATACCATCTGCATTACACCTGACATCCACGAAAGGCCAAGTAACACCAGATGTACAAGACACATTGTCACTACGGTAAATAAGAAACTGTTATGTACAAGAAAATGTATTGTATTATCTACAACATTCTTTTTTTTCATTCCCCCATAACCTCTTTAATCATTTTTACACTTTTTATTCCTATCTATTTTATCACAAAAAGGCCGAAGAATAAATTCTTACGGCCAATTTTTTTCATTAATTCAAAGATATCCGGATATTGCCAAAAGACGCTTATTCGGGGAAGAATTCCATTATTTCGTCATCTTTTGAGTCATTTTTCTCTTCAGTCTTAATATCCATGGTCTTTGATATCTCTTCAACCAGGGATTTATACATTGAAAACATGCTTTCGTGATCAGCCTCAACCTTTTCAATATTGCCTTCATCAGAGGCTTTTTCAAGTCCTGCGGCAATTTCCGAAAGTTTCATCGCGCCGATCATCTTTGATGTACTCTTTAAGGAATGAACATACACGCTGTAATTCTTCCAGTCCTTCTTGGCATAACAATCTTCGATGGACGCCGATTTCTCTTTTGATTCCTTTACATACTCTTCAAGAAGCGTATTGTAAAACTCTTCGTCGTTATTGCAGTAATGTAAAGCTTTCTCTCTGTCGAGGCTTTCAACTATGACTTCCGGCGTACTCTTTACTTCAGCTTTTTCGCTTATTTCAACGTACTGGATCTTATTTTTGGGAAGATATTCGACAAGAGCATCGAGCAGGCCCCTTCCGTCAATGGGTTTGGACAGATATCCTTCAAATCCTTCGGACAGATATCTTTCGCGGGCACCGCTGACAGCATCGGCGGTAAGACAGATAACGGGAGTAGAAGTATTGATGCTCTCCTTATCTTCTTTTATATGCTTCATGGCCGTAACACCGTCCATATTCGGCATTCTCTGATCCATAAGTATCAGATCGTACTTTCTGTCTTTTGTAAGCTCTATGGATTCTTCTCCGCTTGACGCCGTATCGATATTGATGCAGGTATTCTTAAGAAGTCCTTTGGCAACCGTAAGGTTCATGGCGGTATCATCAACGATAAGGATATGCGCATCGGGTGCGTGGAATTTTTCCTTGCTTACCTTAAGATCGCTTATGCTCTTTTCAAACTTCTCTTTAAAGTTACCGATGGGTTCTTCAGATACAACTATCTGCGGTATCTTTACAGAGAATACTGAGCCTTTGCCGTATTCACTTTCCACCTCTATCTCACCGCCCATCATCTTTAAAAGACTGCCGGTGATCGCAAGTCCGAGGCCCGTACCTTCAATGGTACTGTTGTTTCCGAGATCGACTCTTTCGAATTTATTAAACAGTTTGGGGATATCTTCTTTTTTGATCCCGATACCCGTATCTTTAACCTTTACCAGAAGATATGTTGTCTTTTCAAGTTCGCCTTTCTTTTCCTTGACGCTTAAGCATACACTGCCCTTAGGCGTATACTTTACGGCGTTGTTTAAAAGATTGGTGATGATCTGACGTACCCTTACTTCATCTCCGTAAAGGCCGTCGGGAAGATTCTCATCAACATCCACGGTAAATTCGATGCCTTTACTCTTTGCCTTAAACGATATCATATTGCTTACATCGTTTAATACCGAACCCAGTTTGTATTCGCTCTCAACGATCTCCATTTTTCCCGCTTCGATCTTTGAGAAATCAAGGATATCATTGATGATCGATAAAAGATTGTTTCCGGCACTTTCGATATTTCCGGAATAATTGCAGATATCCGAAAAGATCTTGATTATCTCTTCTCTCGCCTCGGGAAGCATGTCTCTTGCTTCAAGGCTCTCCCGCAATATCATTTCGTTCATACCGAGAACCGCATTGATAGGAGTTCTTATTTCATGAGACATGTTTGCCAGGAACTCGCTTTTAGCCGCATTGGATTTTTCGGCATAGGATTTTGCCTCTTCCAGTTTACGGCTGACAACGCTTTTCTGTTCGGATGAAACAACAAGGATGACCGCTATGGTTATAAGGATTATCGTAATGGAAACGACAAAAAGCATAACGGCGATAACACTGAAAGGATCGATCTCTCCGCTCTGGCTTATGCCGGCCGTCAGTGTATCTCTCATCCATACAGCCAGGAAATATCCGCCGATACATGTAATAAACAGGAAAACACTGTATAAAGGCTTGAAGAGTTTATGAATATAATCACTCGCCTCGCTTTTTCCTTTTATATCATATGTTTTGGCTATCGCAAGCGGCAAAAGGATATAAGTGATCCCGCTTAATATCGATGCGTAATTATAGGGATTAATCCATTCCGAATCGAATGTATAACATGATGCGGTCCAGGATGTATATTCCAGTGTAATGTACATGAAGATCACGATCTCGATATACGGTTTTCGAATTGACGGATTGCTTTTCTTTCTGAAAAGATAACGCACAAGATTGTTGATCACAATGCATATTATGACCGTCGAAAAGAATACCTGCCAGATATTGTTAAAATATCCGCCGTACTGAAGATATATCAAAAGCTGAACTATGTTTAAAGGGATCGGGATCAGACAAAGAGGTGTAAAGAATCTGACTTTATCTTCTCTCAGTAAGAGGATAAGCATTATGGTGATCATAAGGAATGCCAGATTCCAGCCGACATATGAAAGAAGTGATGACACATTGGGATAATCATTCATTACGATAACGTATATACCCCAATAATAATTGGACAGTAAATTCGAAAGCAGGAACGCCAGTGTGCAAAGACCCGCCTTGGTAGGACGTTTGATATACTGAAAAAGACATAACATCAGTCCCACCAGATTTATTATCAGATAATAAACACTTGATATCTGTTCAAAAAGCATCGCTGTTACCCCATAGGATCAAATTAAGCCAATATGATATCGTTGGTAAGTATAACCCCGTATTTCCAACAATATCAGTAAAATTATATCATTTGAAGATAATTTGCACAATTCGCAATATTTTATATTCTTATGATAAATATTGACATATACAAACATTTGTTCGATAATATTAATAAGTATTTGACTCTACGATATGACCGCTCACGAACTCGCAAGAAAGATGATCGACGATGTCTTAAGAGAAACCCATATTACCGCTACAGTCGGCATAGGGACCAATCTCGTTGTTGCCGATGCTTCAAGGACCGAGAAAACTATCTGTCTTGCTGTTTCCCCTTCACTTAAGGCATTCGGCATACCGGGACGTGCCAGACTCTTTGAAGTCATCCAGAAGTTGGACTACGTCAATTCCGAACGTTTAAGGCATGTAAAAGGAAGAAAATTCACTTCCTCTTCTTTTGATGCAGACGAAATAAATTCAAATCCCGCATGTAAGATCGATTACATCGCCGCTCCTCCGAGAATGTCTCTTTACATGAAATACAGTACCGATATCTACAGGATCTATTTAAGATATATTTCTCCCGAAGACATCCATGTTTATTCCTCTACGATATGACCGCTCACGAACTCGCAAGAAAGATGATCGACGATGTCTTAAGAGAAACCCATATTACCGCTACAGTCGGCATAGGGACCAATCTCTTTCTCTGCAAGATCGCCATGGATATCGTAGCAAAACATATTCCCGCCGATAAGGACGGTGTAAGGATAGCCGAACTTGATGAGAGAAAATTCAGGGAACTTCTCTGGGATCACAAACCCATTACGGACTTTTGGAGATTCGGGCCCGGAACCGCAAGAAGGCTCGCCGGAATGGGCATCTATACACTCGGTGAGCTCGCAAGATATTCCGAATACAACGAAGACCGTCTTTATAAAGTCTTCGGTATCAACGCGGAACTGATCATTGACCACGCATGGGGCTGGGAACCATGTACCATAGATTACATCAAGCAGTACCGCCCCGAAAGCAATTCCATAAGTACCGGTCAGGTATTAAAACGCCCTTATACTCACGCGGAAGGTACGATCATCGTGCGCGAAATGGCCGATAATCTCTCACTCGATCTTGTTTCAAAGGGCCTTCTTACCAAACAGATATGTCTGACCATCGGGTATGAAAACTTTAAGGATATCGAGTCGATCGAAAACTATCAGGGCGAAGTCCGTCTCGATCATTACGGACGTGCCGTCGCAAAATATGCTCACGGCAGTTTTAACTTATCAAAGACCACTTCTTCTACGAGAATGATAACCGAAGCTGCTTTAAGCCTTTATGAAGATATAACGGATCATAATCTTTGTATCAGAAGACTCAGTATCGCGGCGGAAAGCGTCATAAGTGAGTACGAATTTGAAGAAAACACAAAAGAAGAACAGCTTTCTTTGTTTGTCGATTACGAAAAAGAGAAAAGAGAAGAAATGGAACTTAAGAAAGAAAAAGCCCTTCAGCTGGCTTCACTGGAAATAAAGAAAAAATACGGCAAGAACGCCATTTTGAAAGGCACCGATTTCCTTGAGGGCGCCACAGCCAGAGAACGAAATGAACAGATCGGAGGTCATAAAGCATGAACGACTACAGCGATATCATCGATCATCCTCATTATCAGTCAAAGAAAAGACCTCATATGTCAATGTACGACAGAGCCGCCCAGTTCTCCCCTTTTGCCGCTTTGACGGGATATGAAGAATCCGTCGAAGAAACCGCAAAGGAAGAAACCGACAGAATGAATTTAAGACCTTATACGGGTACTATCGACGATTACGACCCGAACGATTCTTCTCTTTCGTAATATCTTCAAATGGGCTATAATATTATTCGGTCCGCGTGGACCTATTATTTTAGCCGGAGTGCAAAATGAGCGAAACGAATGAAGATAAAAACAAAAAAGAAAGATCATATATACCTGCACTGATATTCTATCCTTTTGCCATCGTCTTTTTTGAACTTGCTCTTAAATTCATGGACGATTACAATTCGCCGTGGAATATTTCTCTGCCCGTCACAATTCTTTTTTCCGTATCTTTGGGATTATTGCTTGCATTTTTATTCACACTCATAAGACCGGTTCTTTTATCCCGAATACTCTCAGGTGTAACCCTTTTGTTGATATGGCTCGTATTCTGCGTTGAGTACGATTGCAATCAGTTTTATAAAATGTATTACGGTATAACTTATGCCGTATCGATGACAGGTCAGGTAATGGGCGATTTCTCGTCCGTTGTATGGGAAGTCGCACGTGAATACGCTGTTGAGGAAGCTTTCTTTGCCATTCCCATAATCCTTTATCTCGGAGCTTTTGCGATAATCCTTCCCAAAAGAAAATACCCCAAAAAGCTTATTCCGATCCTCCTGATCCCTTTTTTAATTCTTCAGACGATCACTTCACTCTTTTGCAGATTTTCGGAAACCGGAAATATCTACACATATGATTTTACAGTATTCAATTCAGTCCCCCATATCGGACTTCTTAATACATTCCGTCTTGAGATAGCATATATGATAGGCGGAACTCCGAAAGCACCCATCGAAAACGATGAGTTTGTTTTATGGACCCCTGATGCGGAAGATAACACTGTCGCTTCGGAAAGCGAAAACTCAGAAAGCAATACCGAAGAAGCTCTTAACGTGAATACGGATTCAGACGAGCAAAATAATGCAAATACTGAAAACGATACAGATACAGAGATCACAGATGAACCCGAGATCGAAGAACCCATAGTATACGACTACAACGCATATGTAGATTTCGCATCTCTCATAGAGAACGAAAACAATCAGACCACAAAGAAAATGCATGAATACTTCGGTTCGCTCGAACCGTCCATGCAGAATAAATATACCGGATACTTCGAAGGCAAAAACCTTATCTATATGTCTGCGGAAGCCTTCTGTCCTTACGCCATTGACAAGGATTTCACTCCTACTCTTTATATGCTCGCAAACAACGGATTTGTTTTTAAAGATTATTACCAGCCTTCATGGTCATTATCGACCACCGGAGGTGAATTTGCCAACCTTACCGGCGTGATCCCCGAATGGATCGAATCCGGTAATTCCTTTACGGTTTCGGCAAATAAATATATGCCTTATTCCCTTGCCGCTCTTTTTACAGAAAAGGGTTATACATGCAAGGCTTATCACAACAACTCTTTTGATTTTTATGACCGTGACAAGACTCATCCCAATTTAGGATATGATTATAAGGGTATCGGAAACGGACTCGTTCTTGAGACAAAAAACTGGCCCAATTCAGACTTTGAGATGATGGAAGCTACAATACCCGAAATGATAGATGAATATAAAGAAACAGGCGTTCCTTTCCACACCTACTATATGACCGTAAGCGGTCACTGCAATTACAACTGGGGCGGAAACGCCATGTCAAAGAAAAATAAAGAAGCCGCCGTCGAAGCATTTCCTGATTCTTCGACAACGGTTCAGGCCTATATGGCATGCAATCTCGAACTCGAGAACGCCTGCAAATATCTTATTGAAGAACTCGACAATGCGGGGATACTTGAAGATACGGTCATCTGTATAACGGCTGACCATTATCCTTATGCAATGTCCGAAGGCAGTATCGATTATTACACGGAGCTTTCCGGTATAGACGATACACCCAAATGCATTTCCAGATATAAAAACACACTTATCATGTACTGTGCTTCGATGGAAGAACCCGTCATCGTCGACACACCCTGTTATTCGGTGGACATCGTTCCGACACTCGATAATCTTTTCGGTATCACATATGATTCAAGGCTTTATTCGGGAAGAGATATCTTTGCAGAAAATTACGATCCCGAAAAAGTCTCATCTTCAATGCCTCTCGTTATCATCCCTATCGGGAACCGTTACAGTTTCGTTACCGCAGCGGGATCATATGATTGCGTAAATAAAGAATTTACACCCAATCCCGGCATCGAAGTCGATGACGATTATGTAAAAGAAGTTCAGGCAATGATCCAGAACAAATGGACCTATGCCAAGCTTATCATCACAAACAATTATTATTCAAAAGTATTTCCTAAAGAATGATCATTCCTTGTTTCTTTTTGCAAACAATCCCATCTTATTGTCTGAGATAAGAAATCCCATCAACAGCAAAACTATGCCGATAGAAAGATAAATAAGTACGTCTTTAAATTCAAACTTTTCCTGTGAAAAGAAAGGAACCTTTGCGACAAAATCCTTATTGTATTCAAGGAATACGGAAAATGAATTGTTGATCAGATGGAAAAATACCGTCACAAATATACTCTTTGAATTCCAGATAATATATGACATTATAAGTCCCATCACCGTAACATATATGAACTGCAAAAGGTTCATATGATATGCGGCAAAAACAAGTGCCGTTATCACGCATGTTGCAAAGATAGGGATCTTTTTGTTTTTTAGTGTACCGTATAAGAAACCTCTGAATGCAGCCTCTTCCGCTATCGCAGGCATAATACCTATTACAAGGAGCGAAGGGATAAATCCGCCCATTGATACAACACCCGTCAATGACTCATTATCCTCAGCAAGTGAAGGTAAAAGCCCGTAAAGCCCGCTTATGAGCAGTGAGTTTATAATGTACGAACCGCTTACAAAGAACAATACTCCGACCATTTCCTTTACACCCGGTCTTTCAAGAGAAAAGACATTCCTGAAGTCGGTTTTCATATACCAGGCATATAAAACGGGAACAAGGAATATGATAAGCTGTGTAACCGCATATCCCGCAAATCCGAATTTAAGGATAATATATCCGCCCGCGAAACTTGATATCAAGAACATCAACGCAAACACCATAACGATGTCTCCGACACCGGGTATCTGCTTTTCTTTCATATTGGCTCTCTTTTCAAAGATCCTTACGCTTCTTACTCCTTCACCGAAGAGAATATCCTCGGAAGAGAATACCTTGGTCATTATAAAGATCGCCACGGTCGTATGTATCAGTGTAGAGAAAAATACTGTCGCGATCATATATGGATCGAATTTAAGCATAAACAGATCTTTTATCAGTAGCGAAACATTTAAGATCGGTATCAAAGCATAAAGGAAATTAAGCTTTACCCCGGGGATAACAGACATTCCCGCACCTGTCATTAAAATGAGCATAAGCGGTGTCGTTAAGTTATTTGCTTCTTTTACACTCTTTGCCGTAAAGTCAACGCATAAACAAACTGCGGAAACAAACATCGCAAAAAGGATTATCACAACGATCATCAAAAGGATCGAAGGGATAAACTGAGTGATCTTAAAATCGCCTACAAACTTCTTTACAAGCGACATCGAACTGAAGATATAAATACCCATAAGCCCGAAAGATATTAAATTGATCGTTACCGAGAAAAGCGCAAAGATCGATACAGCCAGGAACTTTGATATCATCATCTGGGTATTGCTTATCGGAAGTGTGATAAGAGTCTCTAAAGTACCTCTCTCCTTTTCACCTACGGAAACATCTATTGCCACCGTAAAAGCACCCATAAGCACGCTTATTATCATCATGAAAGGCATGATATAACCGATGAGCATACCTGTGGTTTCTTCTTTACTCGAGTAATCTTTCTTTTCTACACTGAAAGGTTCTTTTTTCAGAGTCTCATAATCATCCAAGGCATTCTTTAAACGCTCATCTATGATACTGTTGCTGTAATCATCGAATACCTTTTCTGCCATGCTTCGGCATGTCGAGGATTTGTTTGAGGAAGTAAGGCTGTAAAGTATATAATCCGGATACTCGGCATCGGTATTTTCATAAGAGATTATCAGATCGTATTTAGAATCCCTTATTAGCTTTTCGAAATCTTCGCCTGCACCGATATCCTCAACATTAAAATGATATTCATGCTTTTCAAGAGCTTCATCCAATAAAACTTTTATATTGTCGGAAACTTCTTTGGATTCGTTAACGACAGCAACATTATAAGTTTTAACCGTAGACTCTTTCATGATGCTTGAAGTAAGAAGCATAGAGCCTAAAAACATTAAAGGATATAAAACAAGAGGTACGATCACCATGATGATAATGGTTTTTGTATCTCTGAAGATATCCGTTAATTCTTTCTTAAGAAGGGTAAGAATGATCTTTTTATTCATCGCTTCCGCCCTCCTCTTCGATAAGTTTTTTGAACGTATCGCGAAGGTTGTCGGTACCTGTTTTCCCCATCAGTTCTGCCGGTGTACCGTAAGCGATCTGCTTGCCCTTGTAGATCATAAAGATATGATCGCAGAGATACTGCGCTTCTTCCATGTAATGAGTGGAATAAAGCACGGTTTTCCCGTTTTCCTTTTCTTTCTTCATGAAATTGACAATGGCATCGGAACTTATTACATCAAGTCCCAATGTAGGTTCATCAAAAATATAGATCTCGGGGGAATGTATAAGACATCTGGCAATATTGGCCCTCTGAGTCTGACCTGTAGAAAGTTTTTCTATCCTGTTATCGATGAATGAACTCATCTCCAGAACTTCTTCGATATGTTTGATCCGCTTGTCCGCTTCTTCGGGATCGATATTATAGATATCCGCAAGGATCTTAAGCATTTCCCTTGTGGAAAATCTGTTGTAGAGTTTGGTATTTCCGGAAAGATATCCGATATGTTTTTTCTTCTCTACCGTATTGTCGATAAGATTCATATTCGAATCATATATCTCGACAGACCCGCCGTTTGGAGTCATAAGAGATGCAAGCATTCTTAAAAGCGTGGTTTTACCTGCACCGTTAGGTCCGAGTATACCGAGTATCTCACCTGATTTGGCTTCGAAAGATACTCCGTCAACCGCAAAGAACTCTTCTTTGGTCCTTTTCTTAAAAGAGTTTTTCCCGCTCCCTTCTTTTCGAACATTTCTTACAAACTGTTTACTGATATTATCCGCTTTGATCATCTGATTAATTCCCTGATTTACACTATTTTGCCAAAAGTTCCACCGGTTTTTCGAGTATTCTTTTAAGCTTGATGTGTGGCGGTTCTTTTTTGTCTATTATTCCCACTTTGATAAATTTTATCCCGGCATTTTTTGCACCGAGACAATCCGTAAAAAGCTGATCCCCTATCGCAACGGTTTCCTCTTTTTTTAGGTCCATCTTTTCCAATGCGGCATCATAATTCTTTACGGAAGGTTTTCCCGCTTTGTGGATGTAATCGATCTTTATATTCTCGATAAAGAGCTTTACCCTGTCTTCATCATTGTTGCTTAAAATGAAGATCTTAAATCCCTTATTTAAAAGCTTCGACATCAGTTCGTCGCTTTTTTCGTTGCAGGGAGCATCGTGCGCAACAAGAGTATTGTCTATATCGAATATCAATCCTCTGATACCTTCATCGAAAAGCCTGTCAAAATCCACTTCATAGACCGAAGAAGCTTCGATATCGGGTTTAAATTTAGCTAACATTCTTACTTTGTCTCCAGATATGAACTGTCCAAAAGGTTCTTTGTATATTCGGTCGAAGGATTGTTGAAAAGATCCTCACTGTCGCCTTCTTCGACCACTTCACCGTCTTTTATTATGTATATGTAATTGCAGATCTCTCTTACGACTTTGATATCGTGAGATATAAAAAGTATCGCAAGATTCTTTCGCTCATTAAGCTTCTTTATAAGTTTTATTACCTGTTTCTGAACCGTTACATCAAGTGCGGAAACAGGTTCATCCGCGATAAGGATATCCGGTTCCGATAAAAGAGCCATCGCGATACCGATCCTCTGACGCTGTCCGCCGGATAATTCGTCAGGGAAATGTTCAAGCACGTTTTCTTCAAGTTCGACATCTTCAAGGATCTTTTTTATGATCTCATCGGCCTTGGGTAATTCCGAAGGATTACCGTACCTTATCGTTTCCTTTAAAAGCCACCCAACTCTTTTCGCAGGATTTAAGGATGCATAATTATCCTGAAATACATATCCTATCTTCTTACAGATGATCTCACCCGATGAAGGTTTTAACTGTGAGGAAATGCATTTTGCAAGAGTTGATTTTCCGCATCCGCTCTCACCCAAAAGTCCGACTATACTGCCTTTATTTACATAAAGACTGACGTTCTTTACACCCTTATCTGACTTTGGATACATATATGTTAAATTTTTTACTTCACATACTTTTTCTGACATGATATATGTTTTTTATTCCTAGAAGATCAATTGTTTGGTGTACTCTTTGGAAGGATTTTCAAAGATATCCTTTACACTTCCTTCCTCCACAACGAGGCCGTCTTTCATGACGATAACTTTATCGCAAAGTGCTTTTATAACAGAAAGATCATGCGATATGAAAAGGATCGAAGTTCCCATTTTCCGGTTCAGTTCTTTTAATACGTCTATGATCTTTTTCTGTACGGTTACATCGAGAGCTGTCGTAGGTTCGTCGCATATCAAAAGCTTAGGCTTTAAAACCAGCGCTGCGGCTATCATGGCTCTCTGTCTCTGACCGCCCGATATCTGATGAGGATACGAATCGTAAATTCTCTCGGTATCATTGAGTCCGACACTTTTCATTACCTCAAGCGCTCTTTTTTTCATATCCTCTTTTGAAAGATTCAGTGCTTTCTTTCTGATACGCATCGCTTCTTCGACCTGAGGTCCCACTTTGAGTACGGGATTCATCGAGTTTAAAGGATCCTGAAAAACAAAGCCGATATCCTTACCCTGGATCTCCCTTATCTTACTTCTCGGGGAATTGAGGATATCCGTACCGTCAAAATCTATGACACCGGATTTGGTCATATCCTTTCTGTTCAAAAGACCTGCGACCGCCATTGCAGTCATGCTCTTTCCCGAACCGGATTCACCGACTATTCCGAGTATCTCACCGTCTTCAATTGTAAAATCGACATCCTTTACCGCTACTTCCGGCAATTCGTGGTCGAAAAACTCAATCTTTAAATCTTTTACTGTAAGCATGATGAAATGATTCTCCGCTCGATAAAAGTCCGATCCCGAACAACAATAATATCAACGTAAATGCAGGGAAAAACACCATATAAGGTGCACTTCTTATATATCCGCCGGCATCGGATAAAAGAGATCCGAGCGATGCCAGAGGAGGCTGTACGCCTATTCCCAAAAAACTTAATCCGGCTTCAGCCAGGATACAGTTATTGATAGCGATAAATACGCAGTTTAAAAATGTTTCAAGTACATTGGGAAGAATATGAACAAAGATGATCCTTGCGGTAGGAACATTTAAAAGTTTGGCCATTTTCACATATTCAAGTTCCCTCTGCTTTTTGAATTCCGATCGCATCATCTTTGCAAAAGAAGGTACAATCGCAATGCCGAGAGCCAGTGTTACCTGAACCATTCCGGAACCGAATAACGATACAAAAACAAGAGCGAGTAAAAGCGAAGGGATCGCAAACAAAACATTGATGATCCCCGTTAAAAAATCATCAACGATACCTCCGAAATAACCGCAGAGAGCTCCTATTAAAGTACCAAAAAATGTGCCGATTACTACGCTGAAAAACGAAATGACAACCGAGATCCCCATTCCGACCTGGGTTCTTTTTAAGATGTCTCTTCCAAACTCATCGCATCCGAAAGGATGAAGAATGGAGGAACCTTTAAGAATTAAATCTTTATTCATAGCATCAAAAGAATTTCGGTTTAAAAATCCTGAAAGCACAAAAACGATCATGATCAATAAAATGATCAGTCCGATCTTCTTCTGATTGTTAAGTTTAATTTTTTTCATAATTTAATATTGCTTTGGCAAGATTGGCTGCGCCGCGTCCAAGGTCAAGACCAAGGATGTTCTTACAGATCTCTTTTCTCTTATCCATATCTATAAGACTCTTCACGCCTTCAACAAGATCGCCGTAGAATTTATTGCTCTTGTTGACGTAATCTCCGCCATAAACCATTAAGTTTCTCTCGGTAAGACTCTTAAGCAGCATATTCTGGCTGTAATCGCTCTGGAATACGCATGCAGGTATATTTGAGCTTAAGATATCGTAGCAGACCGAATCGGCGATCGTAACGGCTATATCGCAGTTCTTTAAGAGCTTCTGATAGTTCGTTATATCGGGTTCAACGATGATCTGCGAAGATGTATTGCTCATCTTAAAAAGCACATCTCTGGTGGTCGCAGGCTTTGATGTGACCACACGAAGTCTTACACTGTCGTCCATACAGTCAAGTAACGAGTCAACGATACCGGGTGCAAGTTCATGAGGATCAAGCTCGCCCGTGTAGACCATTATGCTTTCGATCTCGCCGTTAATGGGCGGTTTTCTGAGAGATAACGATGTATCATATCCGAAAGGTGCATAATCCATACCAAGCAGTAAAGTGGTATCATTTTTATACTTGGACATATAATCCAGTTTCTCTACATAGAGATTATAATTGACGACGCAATCCACGTCATAAACATCATAAAGATAATCTTCGATAAGTACGACCTTGCTGACTTCTTTAAGTGAACGAAAAGCCGTATCCGAAACATCATAACTGTCGACAACACATACTTTGGCACCATTTTCGACAATTATCTCTTTAAGGCATTCGATAGCCTTCTCGCTTCCGAGTTTCATCGACGGAACGGTCTTATATTCCATAAAATCGTTCTCCAAAACGGATATGTCCGAATCTTCTCTTGTCACGAAAAGCACTCTGCCCCCCAGCAGTTTGATGGCTTTCGCGATAGCGACACATCTTTTCATATGACCTTTGCCGATCATTGAATTGGCATCTACTCTGAAAATAACCATATGCTGTACCCCGAATAACCGCATCTTTAAGATGCTCTAAATCCTTACCCTCGGATCTATAATTACATGAATGATGTCGGTAATAAAACTAATTACCATAATAAACAATGCAATCATTAATACTTCTGCTTCAACCACGGGAAAATCCCTCGTGGAGATCGAATTTATAAGGATCTGTCCGAGACCCGGTACCGAAAATACCTGTTCAATAACTATTCCCGAACAAATCATATCGGCTGCTATCATTCCGATAAACGTGATCGTGGGCATTACCGCATTTTTCAATACATGTCTGTATAAAAGACCTGTGGTATTATTGCCTCTCGCATATGCGGTGACCGAATAATCCTTCGATGCTTCCTCAAGGATATTTGCTTTCAGAAGTCTTATGCACATTGCGATCTTAGGAACGGCAAGTGCAAACGAAGGGAATATCAGAAAGTATAAAAATCCGCCGAAATTCGTTTTGTATGATACATATCCGCCCGGTCTGAACCATCTTAAAACAATTCCGAAAAGAAATGTGATAAGCAGTCCGAGCACAAAGGACGGCACTGACATTGCTGTCTGATTAAGAGGTGATATGATCTTATCGGATAAGCCTCCAGTATGTTTTGCGACATATATTCCGAGAGGAAACGATATGACTATCACGAATGTAAGCGCCATGAGCGACATTACAAGATTGATAAGTATCTTCTCTTTAAGAAGCGAAGCTACGGAAATCCCGTATGTATATGATGTACCGAAATCCAGGGTGAATATACCGCCGAGGAATTTCAGATATCTTAATAAGAACGGCTGGTCAAGACCCCATTTTGCACGAAGGGCCTCCACCGCTTCGGGTGTTGCCCTGGTACCCAGCTTATCCATTACCGGATCGCCGGGCACCAGTTCAAAAATCAAAAATATAACAAAACTGGTAATAATCAGGGTAATAATCAAGAGTATAAACTTTTTGATTATATACTTTCCCATTAATTATTTTACCGCCTTAATCTTTGTAAGATCGAGAACGTACAAAGGATAGAATGAATATCCCTCGAACTTCTTGTTCATTGCAACAAAATCAGGTAAATCCTGAATATATACGTTAGCTGCATCCGAGTTAAGGATTTCTGCGCACTCTTTAAAGCACTTCGTAGCTGTTTCATCATCAGCTGAAGCAACTGCTTTATCAAATGCAGCATCGAAATCAGGATTGCTGTAATTGGTGAAATTATCTCCTGCATCAGAAGTAAATCTTGAAAGAAGTGCATTTGCACTTAAGTTTGCAGCATCTACACCGATAACGGTGGATTCATAATTTCTTCCAAGATAAACATCCTGGATCCATGTATCCCAGTCAACCTGTTCAATCGTTGCATCAATGCCGATCAAAGCAAGCTGGTTCTTTAATACAAGTGCTGTATCTACGTGCTGTTCGTAGTTTGAAGGAACTGTAATGGTCATCTTAAATCCGTCGGGATAAGCACTCTTTGCCATTAATTCCTTGGCCTTTTCCAAATCGGGATCATATACACTTGTTAATGATTCATCGAAGTACTTACCGAAATTGGGATAAATACTTGTACCGATCTTGGATCCTGCTCCGTCTGAAACATAATCCATTACTTCCTGTGCATCGCATACATAATTCATAGCCTGTCTTACGTTAAGGTCGTTAAACGGCTCGAATTCATGATTAAGATACAAAGCCTGAACAAGGTTCATTGTACCTTCATAGATCGTAAAATTCTGCTCATCAAGCTGTAACTTCTGACCCTTGGTCAGATGAATGCACATATCGATCGTACCGCCCTCTAATTCCATGGCGATCGTATCGGGATTTGTACAGATCTTGAAAGTTACATTCTGAATGTTTCCGCCTTCACCCCAGTATCCGTCGAATCTTTCAAATACGACATTCTGAAGAGGGCTTCTTGAAACATACTTGTAAGGACCTGTTCCGATACATACAGTATCGGGTGTTGCATTATTCTTGGGAATAATAGCTGCTTCAACGCTTGCCAGATATGAAAGGAAAGCGGGGTCCGGAGAAGCTAATCTTATCTCAATGGTATCATCAGATACAACATTGACTTCAGATACATTTAAAAACGCCGAACTAACGGGTTCATCTCCGTTTCGTCCGGCAAATTTGTTGATTGAATATTCCAAATCTTCAATCGTAACCGCATTGCCGTCGTGGAACTTGATTCCGTTTCTCAACTTAAATGTGTAACATAGTTTGTCCTCTGATACTTCTACACTTTCAGCTACTGCAGGCACGATATTTCCGTCACTATCAGGTTTAACCAATCCCTCAAATACATTGAAGAAGATTTCTTTAGTTCCTGCCGCCACCATCTTGTGGGGGTCAAGACTGTCATCAATGTCCTGAGCGATTCCAATAGTTATAGAACCGGAATTCTTTGCCTTATCGTCTGTGCACGCACACAGTACAGTAGTCAAAGCGAGTAAGCAAAAAAGAACGAGAGTTTTGATCTTTTTCATTACTCTTACCCTTTCTATAAAAAAATTTTTATTTACAAAAGGGACCGTAAAATACGGTCCCGATTTGCCTAATTAAGCATCTTTTTCAATTCATCCATGAATGTGTTTACATCCTTAAACTCTCTGTAAACAGATGCAAATCTAACATATGCAACGGGATCCAAATCTTTGAGCTTATCCATGATCAATTCGCCGATTGTATCCGATCCGACTTCCTTATCTTCATTGCAGAAAATTTCGGTTTCGATTTCGTCAACAAGATCTCTGATCTGTGCTGCGGATACCGGTCTCTTATGACATGCTCTTAAGATACCATCCTCAATTTTCTTTCTGTTGTATGCTTCGCGGTTATTGTCTTTCTTTCTGACAATAAGAGGAATTGTTTCTATCTGCTCGTATGTCGTGAATCTCTTCTGACATTCGTCGCAAACTCTACGTCTTCTTATGGAGTTCTTGTCTTCAACAGGTCTTGAATCAATAACTCTTGTGTTTTCGTGGTTACAGAAAGGACATTTCATCTTTTACTGTGCTCCTATTCTTCTCTGTTTGTTTTCTTTACAAAAGTGGGAACCGTAATCTTGCCGGGATCTTTTGTAACGATACTTGCAGTATTCTGAACCGGTCTTCTCTGAGCAACGGGAGCAACTGTCTTTCTCTGAAGCTGAGCAGGTCTGGGTCTGTTTTCATAGTTTGCTCTGTTGATGGAAGCATCGGGTACGATATGCTTGGGAAGAATCGGCTCTGAATGAAGTCCTGTAGCGATAACGGTAACCGTACATGAATCCTGTCCGTTATCTTCGGAAAGGAATCCGCCGAATACGTTTGCCTGAGAACCGCATTTTTCAAGGAGTCTCTTACCTACGCCTGTGAAGTCTTTAAATTTAACTTTACCCTGAACATAGTATACGACATCAGAAGCTCCGACGATATCTGTCTCAAGGATCTGATTTTCGATAGCCATGTTACAAGCATCGATACCTTTGTTGTCTCCGGAAGCCTGGCCGATACCGATATAAATATCGCCCTTTTCGGTCATTGCTTTCTTAAGATCTGCGAAGTCAAGGTTGAAATCACCCTGTCTGTTAATGATATCAGTGATACCTGAAAGTGAATGCTCCAAGATCTCATCGGCTTTCTTCATAGCCATCTTTGCATCCATATCATCATCGGCAACCTTAAAGATGTTGTCGTTTTTAATAATAATGATCGAGTCTACGCTTTCACGAAGTTTAGCAATACCTTCTTCTGCATATCTTTCACGTACGTTACCTTCGAATGAGAAAGGCTTTGTAACGATACCTACTGTAAGGATACCGAGGTCTTTAGCGATCTGAGCTACGATGGGAGCAGCACCTGTACCTGTTCCGCCGCCCATACCGCATGTAACGAATACCATGTCAGCGCCTGTTAAAGCAGCTTCGAGTTCGTCAACGCTTTCCTTTGCAGCACCTTCACCGATAGTAGGATCACCGCCTGCACCAAGGCCCTTTGTAAGTCTCTCACCGATTCCGATAAGCTTGGGAGCCTTACAACATGCCAGGTCCTGTTTGTCTGTGTTGATACCGATAAATTCAACACCCTGAACGTTATCGTCGATCATTCGGTTGATGGCATTGTTACCTGCTCCGCCGACACCTACAACGATAATACGTGCAACTACATTAAATTCGTTTGGTTTAATCTCGATAGACATAACCTGGGACATTTTTTAACTCCTCCTAAACACCATATGAAATATACAATTTATAGATATATTGCTAAATTTACACACATATATTGATATTTTACAATTTTTAGTCAAATAAAGCAATGTTTTTTGACAAAGTTTTCACTCAACGAGTGTTATTCCGGGCGTATCTTTCAACTCTTCATTCAATAACGGTTTGTCTTCCTCGTCGATATTGAACACAACATTGGAATTTGCCTCGGTGTAATTCTCCATATGCAGCACGCCTTTCTGCCCTTCAAGAGAAGGTAAAATAAGCGTTAAAGCATTGAATTTTTCATCCATGTCGCTTCCGTTTCCGATATTCACTCTGACATCTTCAAAGAAAAGAGTTATATTCGAATTTTCATCGAAAAAGATCGTATTTGCGTAAAGCGAGTTTTTATTTAAAAGCTTTGTTATCGTCAGTATCGAATTGAATACTTCCCTGTTTTCGATAGGGAGCGGCTCGTAAAGATTGAAATGGTCGAACGAAAGGCCTGTAACAACAGGTACGTTTTCGGTCTTGATCTTCGACACTTCGACAATGGTACCTTCGTTATCAAAATACATGTAGTTTCCCAGGTTTGCTATACAGCCTGCCACATATTTTTCGAAGACGGTTATCTTTACGGTATTCCTGTCTACTATCTTTACATCGATCCTCTCAACAAAAGGGATATCTTTTACGGCTTTTCTTTTGTACTTGAAGTTAAGAAATACCGTGTTCATGCAAAACTTCGAATCAAGAACGTAATTGGTTATCTCATCGGTCGTATAATGGCTCGAACCTTCAACCGTTACGGTCTTTACTTTGAATCCTTCTATAAACGCAAAAATAAGGATCCCGATAACTAGTACCAGAAGTAACGGAACGATAAACTTAGTCAGATTGTATTTAAAGATCAATCCGGCATTAGACATATCAATATTCGGTTTTTTCAGTTTCCGTTTTTTTGCCATTATTTTCTCTCAATCATTTTTCCGACATTAAGCACCAGGCCGAGTTCAAGATACATGAAAAGTATCGAACTTCCTCCCGATGATATCAGAGGAAGCGGAATACCCGTATTAGGGAACAGTCTTGTTACAACGCAGATATTTATGATCACCTGTAAGCCTATATGGGCTATTACTCCGACGACGATCATCCGGTCAAACAGGCTTTCGGTATTTTGGGCTATCAGATACATTCTTAAAAGAAGCAAAAAGTACAAAAGAATAACTATTAAGCCCCCGACAAATCCAAGTTCCTCGCAGATAAGAGCAAAGATCATATCGTTCTGTGCTTCGGGAAGTTTTTTTATCTTCTGCATACTGTTTCCGATGCCTTCTCCGAGATATCCCCCCGATCCTATCGCATACATGGCCTGATTGGTCTGATCTGCGGATGCGGGATAATCTTCGGGATAAAGCCATGCAAGAAGTCTTTTAGCCTGATAAGGATGGATGTCGGCCTCTTCTTTTCCGTGGTTTGCAGCTATCAGAACACCGAATGCCAGTACTCCTGCCACTACAATAACAAGAAAGATCGTCATTGTATTTTTAAAATCCGGTGCTGCTACAAACATCATGATAAAAAGGATCCCGAATACTACTATCGCCGACGAAAGGTCGGATGAACATTCAAGTATCAGGAACGAAGGTATGCCTGCAAGCAAAAGATAAAGGATGATACCTCTTTTATGCTTAAGACACATTCCCGCATTATAAATGATTATCGCAAAACAGATAATAAGCAGAAACTTTGAGATCTCTGAAGGCTGGAAACTTATATTGATACCGGGAATATGGATCCATCTGTAAGCGCCGTTCGCCTTCAAAAGAAAACCGCCGCCGACAAGTGCACTCTTTTCGGTCTCACCGCCGACATCGCTTCCGACATGTTTCATGATCTCGATGAATATGAACATTCCGCATGAAACAACATAATAAAGAACCGGATTGAAAATGATATTTCCCAATAACGGGAACTTTTCTCTAAGGTCCTTGAAATTAAAGATCGCAAAAAAAGACATTCCCGCAAGGCCTACTACAATATAGGCTACGGTCTTGAATATCGCTCTGTCTGAAGATTTCAATGTGAAAACATGAAAAAGAGTCTTCGAAGCGCCTTCTTCGAAAGCCAGAGCCGAATATACGAAAACAAGGCAGAAAATAGAAAGGAATATCGATATGAACACTATGGAAATATCGATTCCCTCTACGGAAAGCAACTTATTTTCTTTTTTCTTTTTTACTGCTGTTTTTTCTTTCATACCTGATCCAAACCGCTTATCTTATTCCGAGATATCCTATAAGGCAGAGTATTACGGTGATTATCGTAAATACCGTAACAACCTTTTCTTCTTTCCATCCGCACTTTTCAAAATGATGATGGATAGGTGTCATCTTGAAGATCCTCTTACCGTGTGTGAGTTTGAAATAGCTGACCTGCATCATTACTGAGCCGACCTCAGCCACATAAACAAATGCAACGATAACGAGGAAAAGAGGCACTTTAAGCTTTATCGCACAAAGGGCAACAAATCCGCCGATCGCAAGCGCACCTGTATCACCCATAAACACTTTTGCGGGATGAGCGTTAAACAGGAGGAATCCGAATAACGCACCGGCAAAGATCGCTATGGGATAGATAAGAGCACTGCCCTGTACCAATGCAACGACAAAAAGGAATGCAAATATCACAAGTGTAACTTTTGAAACAAGTCCGTCGAGACCGTCTGTAAAATTGGCGCCTGTATCTGTACCGAGGATCACTATGAAATCAAGAGGCAGGATCCACCAGCCCAGATCAAATTCACCGCTCACAAAAGGGATCTTGATCGCAAGTGAGCTTGCTGATGCATAATAAATATTCGCAAGAATGCAGACCGTAAAAAGGATCTGAAGGCTCATCTTCTGCCAGGGCTTGAGGCCTTCGGATTTTTTTCTTTTAACTTTAAGGAAATCATCAAGAAATCCTACAAACCCGAAAAGAATCGTTATGAGGCAGGGTGAATACATTTCCTCATACTTTCTTACAAAGAAAAGACAGGGAATGGCAAACGCCAGAAGGATCATAAGGCCGCCCATTGTAGGGGTTCCGTTCTTTGCCAGATGGCTTTCGGGGCCTTCCGTTCTGATTGTCTGTCCGAATTTCAGTCTTCTTAAAAGAGGTATTCCTGCAGGTGCGGAAAGCACCATGATCGCAAAAGCACCGAGGAAACTTAAAATCAATTTTACACTCACACTCATTTTTATTACCTTCGTTTATTAATTATTTGCGGGTTCGATGATATCTCCGGTCATTTCATCCGCAATATCTTCTTCCTCTTCTTCCGTCTCTTCCTTGATAACGTACTTCGCTGTATAAATACCCTTTTCGTTTAATTCCTCAAGTTCAGCCTCTGTAATGGGCTCTGTCATCGGAATGTTAAGATAAGGGAGAACTTCCGTGTAGATCTCTCTTGTAAGCATACATGCCTGGTTAACGGCACCTGCCGACTGGTCGGGAATATTGGGTCTGTCGATAACGACATACATTACGATCTGAGGATCGTCTGCGGGAGCAAAACTCATAAACGAAACAACGTACTGGCCTGCCTGGTATCCGCCGACACCGGAGATCTGAGCCGTACCTGTCTTACCGCCGATCCTGTAACCTGCGGGTCTTGCTTTTTTACCTGTACCTTCCGATTCTTCAACAACGCCGATACAGTAATCTTTGAGTTTATCGCTTGTAGTCTCGGATACGGTCTGCTTTAAAAGTTTGGGCTCTATATTCTTGATGACGCAGCCGTTCTCGTCAACGATCCTGTTAACAACATGAGGCTCATAATATTTCCCGCCGTTAATAAGCGATGAGAAGCCGCAGATCATCTGGATCATCGTTGCATTGAAACCCTGTCCGAACGATGCGGTAGCAAGCTCTGTCGTATTAAGTGTCTTATCATTAAATACAAGGCCTTCGGCACTTACTTCACCTGTAAGGTCGATACCTGTTTTGATACCGTAAAAATCTTTTGTATATTCAAGGAATGTATCTTTTCCGATCTTCTTGCCAAACTGTGTATAAGCAGGGTTGCAGGACTTAACGAGGCACATTCTTAAATCTCCGCCGCCGCAGCCCCATTTATGTGAACAGTGAATGCTTCTGTCCAGAACCTGGATAACACCGCTGCAGGCAAAACTGTCTGAAGGAACAAGTTTTCCCGAATCTAGACCGATAGCTGTCGTGATGGTCTTTGCAACGGAACCGGGCTCGTATGTATCGGATATACAGAAGTTTTTCCATACACCGTCTCTTACATAGCCCGAAAGGTCATCGTCAAGCTTGTTTAACTGCTCCTGAGTGAGCATAACGATTTCATCCTTGCCTGTTTCCTCGTTAAGGACTTTAAGGTAAGGATCTTTTCCTTCTTCGAAAAAGATATTGCTTGAAATGCCGTTTATATATTCTTCCTTTATCGCAAATTTGGACATGAGTTCCTTGATCTGCTTCTCGGAATAATATTTATCGATGGTAACGCTTCTCGGATCGTTTAAGTCATAGAAAGGATATCCTGCCATCGCAAGAACATTTCCGGTATCACATTCCATGATGATAACGCCGGTATTGTAGGAACCTGCTCTGTCTTCGGTATCCATTGTCTCGTTGATCTCAATGATCTTTCTCTCAACTATTCTCTGAATCGAAGCATCAACGTTTAGAATGAGAGAATTACCGTTCTTAGCAGATACGATCTCTTTTTCAAGATTTGTATAATCGTTGATATAACCGAATGAACGGCCGTCGATGCCCTTTAAATCAGTCTCATAATACTGTTCGAGGCCGTACATACCCTCATCACCGTCATTTACGTAACCGATAAGGTCACAGGCAAGTGTTCCGTTCGGATAGATCCTGCTGTAAGAGTCTTCGAACTGGATACCGTAGATCGGAGTTTCCTTGCTTCCCTTTGCTTTGGATGCCGTGATCGCCTCCATCAAAGGCTTAACTTCCTCCATATCGAGAGAATAAACTTTTCCGTTTTCGTCTTTGGAGATTCTCTCATACGCATCCTTGGGGTTGTTATTGATGAAATCGATGATCTCCTGCTTGTCAAAGCCAAGATATTTGTTTAAAGCATCCGCTGTGGCTTCGATATATTTGGAATTACCCATCTGTTTCGAATAATCCATTACCTGCTTGGAGTCAAGGATAATGATGTATTTTTTTACGTTTGAAGCAAGAACGGTCCCTTTGGCATCGTATATGCTCCCTCTTTCGCACGGGATAACGATATCCGAAGCCTGACGCTGCGAATAAACCATTCTCTTATACTCTTCGCCTTTAAATGAAACGATGTAGGAAAGTCTGAAGATAATGACAATAAAACAGATAACAAGAAGTATGAATAATACGCGAATAAGAGCAACCTGTTGGTTACTCTTATTATCTTTCTCTCCGTATTTATCGGATGCTTTTGCACCTATCATTCTGAAGAAACTCTCTTTCCAGTAAAGGAGCGTTTCCAGAATCCATTTCAAAACATTTTTTATAAAACTCTCAAACATTGATACTTCCTAATGTATTACCGAATATACCCTGACGTAATCGTTGGTGTAATCTTCAGTATATGAAACAATCTGTCCGTCGGATGCGTAATGCATACCGAGTTCTTCGATTGCTATTCTTCTTATCTCTTCATAGTCGATCGAATTGTTGATCGCTGCAAGATCTGCATCGTTGTTTTTCTTCATTGTCTCGTACTGGGACTGAAGTGATGCTATCTTGTCAACCGAAGTTGACATCTGACCCTGCAAACTAATATACATCAAAATCGATCCGATGAAAAGAGTCACACACACAATATAGAAAAAACTTAAGAGCAATTTACCCGATATATTGTGTTTTTTGATCTCTTTAGGAAGGATTTCCAGATTTCTTTTTTTCTTTTCCTTGGGGTTAACCTGTACCGCAAGATTTGATCTTGTGTAAATCGAATTGTCCCTTCTTTTTAATCCCTTAAATTCAAGTGTTTGTGTTTCCATTGATTCACCCTCATTCAATTTTTATATCTTTTCGAATATTCTGAGCTTTGCCGACTGGCTCCTTTGATTTTCTTCAAGTTCCCTTTCGGATGCCGTTATCGGTTTCTTCGTGATTATTTTCCCTTTTGGTTTTCTTCCGCATGTGCACACCGGAAAACTCGGCGGACATATGCAGGGGTTTTCATTTGTCTTAAAGCTGTTCTTTACCGCCCTGTCTTCGAGAGAATGGAATGTTATGATGCAGAGCCTTCCTTCTTCCTTAAGGCAATCTATCATGTCATCCAGAGTGTTTTCCAGAACTTCAAGTTCTCTGTTGCACTCGATCCTTATCGCCTGATAAGTTCTTTTTGAAGGATGACCTCCTTTTTCTCTCATCTTTGCCGGTATCGCGGCTTTGATTATCTCGTTAAGTTCGAATGTCGTATTTATCGGGGCTTCTTTTCTTCTCTGGCAAATATGCTTTGCTATGTTCTTTGCGAATTTCTCTTCCCCGTAATCCCTTATAACCTTGAAGAGCTTGTCTTCGGGATAATCATTTACGATCTCGTAAGCACTGATATCGTTTTCTTTGTTCATTCTCATGTCGAGGCGGGCGTCAAATCTGTAACTGAACCCTCTCTCCGGCGTATCGAACTGGTAGGAACTCACTCCCAGGTCCGCCAGGATGCCGTCGACCTTATCAATGCCTTCTTTTTTTAATATCTCTTTAATATTCTCGAAGTTACTATGTATAAATGTTGCGTTATTGTAATCTTTAAGTCTTTCCTTCGCTGCACTTAAGGCTTCCTCATCCTGATCTATCCCGATCAGCCTTCCGGTTCCGTTAAGTCTTTTTAAAATCTCAAGCGAGTGTCCGGCGCCTCCCAATGTGCAGTCAACGTATATGCCGTTTTCTTTTACGTTTAATCCGTCCACTGTTTCGTTTAACATGACGGAATAGTGTTTAAACTCCATCGGGATCTCTTTTCTTTAAAAATCAATATCCTCAAGTGTATCGGAGAAATCGAAATCGTTGATCTCGTCAAATCTGTTCTTAGCCCAGATCTCTATGTATTCGCCCTGGCCGACAAATAAGAGTTCTTTTTCAAGTCCGGCGTAAACTCTTAAGTTCTGCGGGATCGATATTCTGTCCTGATTGTCGATCTCTACTTCGACTGCCGAGCCCTGTAAAAGTCTTTTTAAGTTTCTTGCGCTTAAACTTCCCTGTTTTAATTTGGAAAGCTTTTCTTCTACCCTTTTCCATTCCTCGATCGGGTAAATGGTAAGGTTGTGGTCGATCCCTTTGGTAAGCACGAACTTGTTTCCGATGGTCTCACGAAACTTAATAGGGAGGATTACTCTTCCCTTGGCGTCCATATTATTTTGATATTCTGTCATGAATCCCATTTTGACACCTGTTTCGCTGCTTCCGGTTCGCTTCGAACCGCCTTTCTTTATCTTTATCGGCTCGAAGGTCCCAATTGTTTACCACTCATTCATCACTTAGTTACCACTTAGTCACCACTTGTTTTTAGTATAAATGAATGTGTGCCATTTTTCAAGGATTTTTTTCAATTTTTTTATAAAAAAATCGGCCGAAAAGCCCGATTTTACCGCATTGTCCATATCTTGTGTCCGAAGAACGTTCAAAACCCCATATCGTCAAAAACAAGACATAAAAAAAGGACTGTTCCATACCGGAACAATCCTCTGTTTTCTCAATTTTTTTACTATTAAACGTTAAATCTGAAAAGGATCACATCTCCGTCTTTAACGACATATTCCTTTCCTTCAAGACCTACAAGGCCTTTTTCCTTGGCAGCCGCAAGCGAACCTTCCTTAATAAGAACATCGTAAGGAACAACTTCAGCCTTGATAAAGCCTCTTTCGAAATCCGTATGGATCTTTCCTGCAGCCTGAGGAGCTTTGGTTCCCTTCTTAATGGTCCATGCACGGCACTCATCTTCTCCCGCGGTAAGGAAACTGATAAGTCCGAGAAGTGAATAACTTGCCTTAATCAGCTTGTCAAGGCCTGACTCACTAACGCCAAGATCCGAAAGGAACTCAGCCTTTTCCTCATCATCAAGCTCTGCGATTTCAGCCTCAATTGCGGCAGAAATAACGAATACCTC
>CADARM010000012.1 GCA_902790275.1 uncultured Lachnospiraceae bacterium | reverse complement strand
CATCTAAAACACGCTGAACGGCTTCACATTTTTCCTCAAAAGTATATTTAGACATAAAAACACCCCGAATGTTTTGTCTAACATTCGGGGTTCAGTTCAGATCGAAGGCTTTTATCATGTTTAAAACTTATTATGCTTTGTAATTTACGATGTCATCGATGAGAGCGGGGATCTTTTCATCCATAACTTCATCGGTGAACTGACATGTACCTACGGCCTTGTGTCCGCCGCCGCCGTACTTAAGCATCAGTGAACCTACATCTACGTTTGAAGTTCTGTTTAAGATGCTGTATCCGACAGCACATGAGCAGCCTTTGCCGCCCTTGCCGTTAACGATCCACATTGAGATGTTCTGTTCGGGATACAACGAGTAGATCATGAAACGGTTGCCCGAGTAAATGGGATCGACACCTCTTAAGTCTGAGATGATGAGATCGCCTTCAACTCTTGTATGAGCCTTAACCATCTCTTTGAAGAGAGCTTCCTGCTCGAAATAAACTTCTATACGTTCCTTAACATCGGGAAGATTGAGGATCTCCTCGGTATTAAGTGTTCTGCATGCTTCGATTAAATTTTCCATCAGCTGATAGTTGGAAATGGTGAAGTTACGCCATCTTCCGAGGCCGGTACGGGGATCCATAAGGAATCCTACAAGTACCCATCCTTTGGGATTCTGAATATCGTCGATGGTAAGATTACCGGAGTCTACCTTGTCAACTGCTTCCATCATCTCATCGAAATGAGCGAAGCGTTCTTTTCCTCCGTAATAATCATATATGATCCTTGCACATGAAGGAGTAACACGGCTTTCACCTTTGTATTTGCCTTCGAGCTGGTTTCTTTCAAATTCGCTTGAATGATGGTCGAACCACAATCCGCAGCCTTCTACGAAAGGAACATTGGCAAGAACGTCGTTTTCGTTAACTTCCACAAGTCCGTCCTGAAGATCCTTGGGATGAGCGAATTTCCAGCTGTCGATGATGCCGGCTTCTTTAAGGAGTGCACCGCATGCCAATCCGTCAAAGTCTGAACGTGTAATTAATCTCATAACCTTTACCCCTGTATATAGATTTTGTTAACATTTCTGGGAAAACCCACTTAAATATTATACTTTAAAAATATATACTTTACAAGAAGAGAGAATTAAAATCCGTCTTGCAAATGCAGAAAAAAGATGTATAATAACAATAATTGATAGATTATCACAATTAATTCGAAATTTTTCAGGATAGAGGGTTGCATCCCTCGGTATTCTTAAACAAATTTTCCACAGGATCCCAATTTAAACGAATTGAATTTTTTTAGGAGGCTTTATGCGAGAAAGGTATGAGACTTTAAAGATTACCGATTTAAGGGAAATTGTTAAAAATATGAAGATCAAAGGTTATTCCACCATGACCAAGGACGAGCTTATAGATATTCTGGTGGAAAAAGAGAAGGAGATGAACGCCAACGGAGAACAGGCGGTACAGCCCGTGGTAAATGAGACTCCCAAGCCCGAGATCGAAGAAGAGAGCGTATCGGACAAGAAAACGATGGCGGTTATCGGGGTTCCCGGATTCGAACAGGAATACGATCCCAAGCTCGACAGCCACAACACCGTAACGGGTATAACCGAGATCATGGCCGACGGATTCGGCTTTATCAGAAGCGACAACTTCTTATCGGGAGATCATGACGTATACATCTCACCCGGACAGATAAGAAAATTCGGACTTCGTACCGGCGATATAGTTACGGGCAATACGAAGATCAAAGGCGAAAAAGAAAAATTCTCCGCACTTTTATATATCACAAAGATAAACGGGTTCAGCCCCGAGAAGATCTCAAAGAGACTTAAGTTTGAGGAAATGACTCCGGTCTTCCCCAACGAAAAGATAAAACTCGATATACCGGGATGCCCCGTATCCATGAGGATCGTTGATCTCGTATCTCCGATAGGCAAGGGACAGAGAGGCATGATCGTATCCCAGCCCAAAGCAGGTAAGACCACACTTTTAAAAGATATTGCAAAGAGTGTCCTTTATAACAACAAAGGCATTCACATGATAATCCTCCTTATCGATGAAAGACCCGAGGAAGTTACCGATATCAAGGAAGCCATCAAAGGAGACAACGTGGAAGTCATCTATTCCACATTTGACGAAACACCCGAACATCACAAAAAAGTATCCGAAATGGTAATAGAGAGAGCAAGAAGACTTGTTGAATCAAAACAGGACGTTATCATTCTTCTTGATTCGATCACAAGACTTACCAGAGCTTATAACCAGGTAATCCCCCCTTCGGGAAGAACATTATCCGGCGGTCTCGATCCCGCAGCACTCCATATGCCCAAGAAATTCTTTGGTGCAGCAAGAAACATGAGAGAGGGCGGAAGCCTTACGATCCTTGCAACCGCTCTGGTAGATACCGGTTCCAAGATGGATGACGTAGTATACGAAGAATTCAAGGGTACGGGAAACATGGAACTTGTACTCGACAGAAAACTTTCCGAAAAGAGAGTATTCCCCGCGATCGACATTCCGAAATCCGGAACCAGAAACGAACATCTTCTTCTTTCCGAAGATGAACTTGCAGCCATCAATTCAATGAGAAGAGGCTTCAACGGACTCAAACCCGACGAGGCTGTGGACAAGGTTATCGACCTTTTCTCGAAAACCAAGAATAACAACGAATTTGTGGCAATGATGAGCAAAGCAAAATGGTATTAAAAAACACTTGCATTGCAAAAAACGTCGTGATATAATTATCAAGCATTTTGTGAAAATTATGGAATTCAATATAGAGAGGTGAGTTGAAATGAGAGAAGGAATTCATCCTGAGTACTATCAGGCAACAGTGACCTGTAACTGCGGTAACACATTCGTAACAGGTTCCACAAAGAAAGATATACACGTAGAAGTTTGTTCGAAGTGCCACTCTTTCTACACAGGACAGCAGAAAGCTACACAGGCTCGTGGCCGTATCGATAAGTTTAATAAGAAGTACGGTGTGGAAAGCAAATAATTGTGTTAAAAGGGTTGAGGTAAATGATTTTACTTCAACCTTTATTTTTACTAATGAATGCTTTCAGGCAGCTTGGAGATAAGATGGGCAGGAGAAGAAGGAAGAAACAAAGCAGCGGACTTACCGAACGCCCTTTGTTTGAGGGAGCATTGATAAAAAATCAGAATAAGTACTCTCTTGAAGTCAGAAAAGGTGACGGTGAACTTCAGACTGTGGTAAAGAATGCTGAAGCCAACCCTGATAAATTGATCAAAAAGATCCCGTTTGTCAGAGGTATTTTTGTGTTGGTTCAGGATATTATCCTCGTGCTCGAATCGCTTGAATTTTCCGGTGAAGTATACGGAAACGATGTTTCCGGAGAAACGTTCATCGACAAGATCCTTCACAAGCTTTTCGGAAAGCATACGAATATCATTGTGTCGGCCGTAACGGCCATTTTGTCTTTTGTCATCTGTATCCTGCTTGTCACGGCGCTTCCCATAGCGCTTTCCCATTTTCTTGAAAGATATATTATCAACCAGTCGGTTATACATATCATCGAATTTGCGGCATCGGTTTTCATCATGGTCGTTTATCTTTTGTCATTCCTTTTGTTTAAGGATGTCAGAAGAATGATGAAATATCACGGTGCGGAGCATATGTGCATCAACTGTATCGAAAGAGGAAGAAAGCTAAATTATAAAAATGTGGCAACTTCTTCGAGATTCTTTACGAGATGCTCTACAAACTTCATCGCATTCTGCACGCTCTTTTCGATAGTATTGTTTGTATTTGTAAGAATAGATTCACTTCATCTTCGTCTGCTTTTCAGACTTTTATACATTCCTCTTGCAACAGGATTGTTTTATGAACTGTATCTGCTCATATCGTATCTGCCGGACGGACCTTTGCAGAAGATCTTATCCGCACCTTCGATATTCTTTCAGTTTTTCTCGACTTTAAAGCCCGATGATGAAATGATCACGACAGCAATGGCTTCTCTTGATGCAGTATTTGACTGGAAGGAATTCCTTGTGATCAATTTCCCCGACAAGTATTCGTCGGCGGATTTCAAATCCAAGGCAACGAGTGCAAAAGAAGCGGTAGAGGCACTTTTAAACGAACAGGAACTGGAAAAAGAGATAGAAGATTCGTTTGCGCGTGTGGACGAAGAACTTCTTACAGCCGAATATGATTCATCGGAAGACCAGTACGGTCAGGTCGACGAGAGCGAGGAATACTTCGAAGAAGACGAAGGCGGATACGAAGGATATTACGAAACCGTCGAGGAAGAGTATTCGGAATATGCTCCCGGATATGCTACGGAAGAATACGAGCCGTATTATGTAAATCAGGAAAATGAAGAATACGGTGAATATTATGTTAACCAAGACGAAGAATATTACGAAGAAACGGTTGAAGACGAATATGATGAAGAATATTATGTCGACCATGAAGATGCTAAAGAACACGAAGATTATGTAAACGAAGTGGAAGAAGAATACGAACTTGAAGCCCAAGAGGGCGATAAATATGATAATATAGAAGAAGAGAACGATGTTGAAAGCGAAACTGATGAGGTGGAAGAATTGAGTAAGACACAGCCTGTTGGTATTGATTTCATGGATGATTACGGATTTGACCCCGAAGATGAGGAAGTGGACGAGAACACCATGTCGTTCAAACCCGTCGATGAGTCTCAGATCGAAAAGGCAGAGGAAGAAGCCGATTACGAAGAAAGCGATTATGAAGAAGGAAACGTTCCTTTGTTCAGCAAAGAGATCGAAAGCATTCCCATGCCCGAGAGTCTCGACAATATCGTAGAGGTTATGCCTCAGGGCGGAGTTAAAGCCAGGGTTTACATCAATCCCGAAGAAGCGGAGAAGAACGAATTCGCCGATGACTTTGAAGAAGAGGATATCGATTTCGACAATATCATCGATGAAAACGGTCATCTGACATTAAGGGATACCGATGCGTTCAATCGTATGCTCGATGAAGAATACGATGAGATCTTTAAGAGATTGGGACTCGACTCCGATGACTTATAGGGAAGCTTATGACAAAGGCCGAAAAAGCATAGTCTCGGATGAAGCCGATACAGAGGCGGCTCTTCTTCTTGAGCATGTTATGAATACCGAAAGGGGAGACCTTTTCGCACATCCCGACAGGATACTTTCGGATGACGAAGAGAAAACCTATTTCGGACTTATCGAAAGAAGAAACACCGGAGAACCGGTTCAGTATATTACCGGAAAGACTTATCTTTACGGTCTTGAGTTTTTTTGTGACAGATCGGTACTTATACCGAGATTTGATACGGAAGTTCTCGTAGAAGAAACGATCAAGAAAGCACCGAAGGATTCAGAACTCCTGGATCTTTGCACGGGAAGCGGATGCATCGCGCTTTGCGTAAAGCACGAAAGAGAAGACATCGCGGTGTCCGCAAGCGACATTAGCAAAGACGCATTAAACGTTGCAAAGAAAAACAGTGAAAACCTCGGACTTAAGATAAATCTCATTCACAGCGATCTGTTTTCGAATATCGATGACAGATTCGATATCATTGTTTCCAATCCACCGTACATTCCGACAAACGTTATCAGAGGACTTGACGAAAAGGTTAAGGACTTTGAACCCGAGGGCGCGCTTGACGGCGGTGAGGACGGACTGGATTTTTACAGGATAATAGCTAAAGAAGCCGTCAGATTCCTAAAGGGCGAATCGCTCCTTATCATGGAGATCGGATACGATCAGGGTGAGAGCGTGAGCGGTATACTTTCGGAAAACGGCTATAAGGATATAAAAGTAATAAAGGATTTAAACGGCCTTGACAGAGTAGTATCGGCTGTATTCGGAGGATAAAAATGTTTGACAAACTTGAGGATTTATTGATCAGGTTCGAAGAACTTATGGGAGAACTTCAGTCTCCCGGTGTTACAGACAACCAGGTAAGATTCAGAGCTTTGATGAAAGAGCAGAGCGATCTTACACCCATAGTGGAGACTTACAAAGAATACAAAAAAGCAAACGAGACCATAAAGGATTCGCTCGAACTTCTTGATGCGGAAAACGACGAAGAGATGAGAGAGATGCTCAAGGAAGAATTAAACGATGCAAAGAAAAGCGTCGAAGAACTTGAACAGAAGCTTAAGATCCTTCTTCTTCCCAAGGACCCCAACGATGAGAAGAACGTAATCGTTGAGATAAGAGCAGGTGCGGGCGGAGACGAAGCGGCACTCTTTGCAGCAGAGATGTACAGACTTTATGTTCATTATGCCGAAAGTCAGAACTGGAAAGTCGAAACCGTTAATGTCGACGAGATCGGAATCGGCGGAATGAAGGAAGTCGAATTCATGATCACCGGAAACGGAGCTTATTCAAAGCTTAAATACGAATCCGGCGTACACAGAGTTCAGAGAGTTCCCGAGACCGAATCCGGCGGAAGAATACATACATCCACGGTTACCGTAGCGGTAATGCCCGAAGTTGAAGATGTCGAAGTCGAGATCAACGAAGCAGACATAAGGATCGACGTTATGCGTGCGTCGGGCTGCGGCGGACAGTGCGTTAACACGACAGACTCTGCCGTAAGACTTACTCACTATCCTACGGGCATAGTTATCTATTCACAGACTGAAAAATCACAGATCCAGAATAAAGCAAAGGCTTTTGCACTTCTTCGTGCAAAACTTTACGATCTCGAACAGCAGAAGGCTCATGATGCGGAAGCCGAATTAAGAAAGAGTCAGATCGGTACGGGTGACAGATCAGAGAAGATCAGAACCTACAATTTCCCTCAGGGAAGAGTTACCGATCACAGAATAAATCTTACGCTTTACAAACTTGACAAGATCATGAACGGTGATATCAATGAGATCATCGAAGCATGCATAGCGGCTGACCAGGCTGCAAAGCTTGTTAAACTCAACGAGCAGGAAAACTGATTGATATTTCCCGGAGGTTAGGAAAATGATTAGTGAATCCATGGATTTAATGAACAGGATACCGGGCGCGTTCTTTGTATTCGACAGACATACATATAAATTCGTTTTTGTATCGGACGGACTTTTAAATCTTTTCGGAATGTCCGAAAAAGCTTTTCTTGATAAGTACTATAATTCTTTCGAGATGTTTATGTACAAGGAAGACAGAAAACTCGTTAAGGAAATGATAGAAGGACAGTTTGATTTTGAAGATTACTGCGAGGCGAACTTCAGAGTCAAAAGCATTCTCGAAGACGAGAAGTATATGATCTTCCAGGGAAGACTCGTAGTAGAAAACGACGGTTCCGAGAATGTATATGCACTTCTTTTCGATGTGACCGAAATGGTTGTTTCGCAAAAAGAGATCAGTCGTATGAATCAGGATCTTTACAACCAGAGTACGCAGGAGAAGGTACGTCATGCCCAGATGAGCAGGAAAGCACAGATGGACGGTCTTACCGGAATCTTAAACAAGACCGCGGCTACCGAGACCATTACGGATTACATTAACGAGAGCGAAAAAGATCAGATGCATGCGATGCTTATGATCGACTGCGATAACTTTAAACATGTCAACGACAATTACGGACATGCGATCGGAGACGAAGTGCTTAAATACTTCTCATCGATCATGAAGAGAACTTTCCGTGACAGCGATATCAAGGGAAGATTCGGCGGCGACGAATTCATAGTGTTCATGAAAAACACAACATCGGAAGCTACCGCTTTAAGAGCAAAGCAGTTAAACGAGGCAATAAAAAAGCCGTACGTTAAGGACGGCAGGGAAATAAATATCTCATGTTCCATCGGCGTATCGTTTTATCCGAAGGACGGAAACAATTTCGAGACTCTGTTCAACGCCGCAGACGATGCTTTATATAAAGCAAAGTCCTTAGGCAAAGACAGATTTGTGGAATATAAAAAATAGATCAGATATGCGAGAATGACATGCCGAACGGGGAGAGCTTATCTCTTCGTTCGGTTTTTGATTTCTTACGAAATTCCGTAGGAGTACAGCCGACATATTCTTTGAACAGCTTGTTAAAATAGCTCGCACTGTTAAAACCGACGCATCCGGCAAGATAGGAAATGGATTCGTCGTTTCTCTGGCTCTTGATCATGATGTCACAGGCCTGAAGGATCCTGTATCTTGTAAGATATTCAAAAGGCGTGAGGCTGATCGTACGTTTAAAGAGTCTGCAGCACTCGCTCTTTGAGATGTGAATGCTCGATGCGATATCGTCCAAAGAGATATTGTCGGGGTAGTTTTGCTGGATGAAAGTGATCGCATCTTTTATACGTTCTTCATCCGCACTTATCTTATCGACAGAAACAATGTTTCTTCTGGCAAACTCTTTGTGCGGCATATCTTTTATTAACAGAAACCAGAACTGGTAAAGGACCGATTTGGTCAAAAGTTCGTATCCGTATTCACGGTTTAAGTTGTAATCGATGATGTCTTCGATGTATGAAAAAAGAACCTTGCCGACACGGTCGGAGGGGTTTATGAACTTTGCCTTGTCGGGCATATTCGCAAACGGTTTGAAGTAGGTCAGACTCATCGATGAGACCATATCCGAAAAAAGAATGCTGCTCGAGAAAATGATCGAGATGATGGAGCAGTCTTCACCTTCGGACTGGATGGAATGAAAGACATTGCTTTTTATGATGATGGCATTTCCGGTCGGGACTTTAATGATGTCGTCACCTATGGTATAGATCGCATTACCTTCACGAACGATATCGATCTCGATTTCCTCGTGCCAATGCCAGGGTACCTTGTTTAAAAAGTACTCATCGGGCTTGATCAAATAAACCGCGAGGGGATAGTCGCTGTTGACATGTTCGTATATTTCTTTGTAATCGCTGATAGCCACAGGCTTGTTCTGATTATCCATAACCGTGTACCCTGTTTCGTAAAAATCCTTTTTTACCCTTACACATATCTATAATAACACAAAATTCATCCGATAAACATATTGATGACAAAATAAGCGTTTTATTGTAAAATTTTAAATATAAACACGATGGGGTATTTATGGGTAATCTGTCACACTATATCAAGTGCATAAGGAACGGGGAGGTTTTCTTTGACGAACAGTTTAAGTTCGCCTTTCTTTTGCACGAGGTCGGCATCCTGCATCTCATTTTTGCGATACTCTTTATCGTTATGGGCAATCGTGTGCTCGGCGTATACAATGTATGCGTTTTCATAGGCTACTTCAGCCTCGATTATCTCGTAAAGTTTAAAAAATTCAAACTGACTCTGGCATTGGCCAGTGCTGAAGTTATACTTCACGGCGTTCTTACGACGGTATTTGTCGGAATAACCACCGGATTCTGTTTTTATTATTTCACCATGATACCCTGTGTATTCTATGTGGTCTTATCGTGGAACGTGTTTAAGAAAAAAGAACTCACGAGCCTTTTATATACTGCGGCTTTTATGATCGCCATACTTGCGACTATCGCGGTTTCGTATCTCGTTGAGCCTGTAACTGAGATAAAATTCGGCTGGATGATCGCTTTTGCGGCTTTAAACGTGATAATGTCCGTTGTCGCAATGGCTGAATTCCTGATCCTTCTTGACTGGGATGTAATGCATAAGAGCGAAAAGATGCAGAACTTAAACAGCCAGCTTGACGAACAGGCTCATATGGATCCTCTCACAAAGCTTTACAACAGAAGATTCATGAATCAGAAGCTGGATGATAAACTTGTGGAACTCAGCAAGGAAGGAAATATCTTCGGCATCATCATGGGCGATATCGATGACTTCAAAAGGGTTAACGATACATACGGCCATGACTTCGGCGATATAGTCCTTACGGAAGTCGCAAAGGCTTTAAAGAAATCCACCAGAGACGACGATTATGTCTGCAGATGGGGAGGTGAGGAATTCCTCATCATCATAAACGGAAACAAAAAGATAACCAAAGACGTAGCTGAAAGAATGCGTACGGCGGTATCCGAGATAAGCATTCCTTTCGGAAACGAACAGGTTCATATCACCATGACTTTCGGTATCACCGAGTCGGTCACCGGATACGGAGCGGATAAACTTGTCGGAATTGCGGATGAAAATCTTTACAGGGGAAAACAAAACGGAAAGAATCAGGTTGTATCATCCGACGATTAATTTAAGAAAATGCCTTTAATTGCTTGACTTTTGACGGTTAAGTTGTTAACATAAAGATTGCATAAGGAAAATTACTGAAGTGGGTTGACGAACCCACTTTATTTATTGTATGAGACTTAAATGTTTCAAAAGACCGAAGATCAGGAGAAAAAATGGGAAAACACGAGGACTACGAAAGTAAGACCAAAGAACTGATCGCCGATATCTTAAAAGATGCGGGCGTGGAACTCTACGACGTGGATTTTGAAAAAGAAGGAAGCGACTGGTACTTAAGGGTCTACATTGACAAAGAAGGCGGCGTTAACATCAACGACTGCGAAAAGGTTTCGAGAGCTTTCAATACCGTTCTGGACAAAGAGGACTACATTGAGGAATCATATATTTTTGAAGTATCCTCACCCGGACTCGGAAGAAGATTAAAGAAAGACATTCATTTTGAAAAGTCGCTCGGCATGTCGGTCGACGTAAAGACATTCAAGCCGATAGACAAATGCAAGGAATTTACCGGAATATTAAAAGCTTACGATCAAAACACGGTAACGATAACCGTTAATGATAAAGACATTGAATTTAACAGAAAAGATATAGCGAACATCAGATTGTCACTTGATATTTAACTAAGGAGGAATAATTAAATGGCAAAGGAAAATAAGGTTAAGGACAGCGAAGAACTTTTAAGAGCGATATCCGAACTTGAAAAAGAAAAAGAGATAAGCAAGGAAACGCTTTTTGAAGCTATCGAGAATTCATTAAAGAAAGCTGCCAAGGAACATTTCGGCAATGACGAAAACTGCGTTGTTGAGATCGACAGAGAAACAGGTGAGTATCATCTCTATCAGGAAAAGACCGTAGTTGAAAATCCCGAAGACATTACCGATCCCGTAACCGAAGTTGCATTGGAAGATGCCAAGAAAGTTGCCAAGAAGGCAGCAGTCGGCGATGTTGTAAGATTCGAACTTCAGTCAAAAGAATTCGGACGTATCGCAACACAGCATGCAAAGAGCGTTATCTTACAGAAGATCCGCGAAGAAGAAAGAAACGTTGTATTTGACCAGTATTATTCCAAGCAGAACAATATCGTTGTAGGTGTTGTTCAGAGATATATCGGCAAGAGCATTTCCATTAACCTTGGAAAAGCAGATGCCATCCTTAATGAAACAGAGCAGGTTAAGGGCGAGCATTTCCGTCCTACAGACAGGATCAAGGTATATATCACAGAAGTCAAGAATACACCCAAGGGACCCAAGATCCTTGTATCACGTACACATCCCGGATTTGTTAAGAGACTTTTCGAAGCAGAAGTTTCAGAGATCAAAGACGGTATCGTAGAGATCAAGGGTATCGCAAGAGAACCCGGCAGCCGTACAAAGATGTCCGTATGGTCAAAGGATGAGAACGTAGATCCCGTAGGTGCATGCGTAGGTTTGAACGGTGCCAGAGTTAACGCCATCGTAGACGAACTCGGCGGAGAAAAGATCGATATCATCAACTGGAGTCCCGATGCAAACGAGCTTATCCAGAATGCACTTTCTCCCGCACAGGTTATCGCCGTTGCCGTTAACGAAGAAGATCCCAAGAGCAAAGAAGCTATGGTTATCGTTCCCGATACACAGCTTTCACTTGCGATCGGTAAGGAAGGACAGAACGCACGTCTTGCAGCAAAGCTCACAGGCTTCAAGATCGATATCAAGTCTGAGTCACAGGCAAGAGAAGCATTCGGATTCTCAACCGATAACGAAGAGTTTGAATATGATGACAATGAATTTGCACCCGAGTACGAGTATGACGAGAGTGCATATGATGAGAACGTGATTACAGAGGAAAACGAAACAAATGACGCAGAATAAGAGAGTTCCTCTTCGAACATGCGTATCCTGCAGAGAGAGTAAAGACAAGAGAGATCTTCTTCGAATTGTCAAAACTCCCGAAGGCGAGATCCTTGTCGATACGACGGGAAGGATGAACGGCAGGGGAGCATATGTTTGCAATAAAAAAGAGTGTATGGAAAAACTTATGAAAAATCATGCATTGGACAAAGCTTTCAAGATGCAGGTTCCCAATGAGTTTTTCGAAAACGCACTTAAGGAGTTGTTCAGTGATTAACGACAAGATCCTTTCCCTTTTGGGATTGGCCAAAAAAGCCGGAAAACTTAAAAGCGGCGAGTACTGTGTTGAGACCGAGATAAAAAAGGGCAAAGCGCTGCTTGTTATTGTCGCATCCGATTCTTCCGACAACACGAAGAAGAAATATACGGATATGTGTTCCTTCAGAAAAGTTCCGATATATTTTTACTCAAACAAAGATGATCTGGGTAAATGCATCGGAAGCAACGAGAGAGCTGCGGCGGTAATAATCGACGAAGGATTTGCAAAAGCGATAGCTAATGAGATCCAAAGAAAAAGCAATTAAGTTTTACGGAAAATAAATCGGATTCGGAGGTAGTTGAATGAAGATAAGTGAATTAAGCAAAGAATTGGGAGCAGCAAGCAAGGAACTGATCGCGCTTGCCAATGAAAACGGTATAGAATGTAAAGCCGCTTCCAAGAATTTGTCTGACGAGGAGACCGAAAAGGTCAAAGCAGCGTTTCTTAAAGCAAACGCTCCCGCAAAGGCAAAGACAGAAGAAGTAAAAAAGGAGACTGTAAAAGAGGCTCCCAAGGCTGAAGAAAAGAAGGAAAAGAAGGTCGAGACGAAACCTGAGGTTAAGGCAGAAGCAAAGCCTGAAGCAAAAGCGGAAGCAAAGCCCGAAGCAAAAAGCGAGAACAAAGGCGATGTAAAGAAGCCCAAGTTTAACTTTAAGATCAACCCTCAGTTTGTAAGCACACCTCAGTCAAACCAGAAGAGACCCAACCAGAATCAGCAGTCTCAGCAGGGAAGAAACCCTCAAAGACCCATGAACAACAACCAGGGTCCCCAGAGACTTATTAAGCCTACAACACCTCCTTCACAGGCACCCAGTGTTAACTTTGTACCCGGCAATCATTCCGTTAAACCCTCCAAACCGAGCGAGAATGTCAAGGAAACAAAGCCTGTAGAAAATCAGACTGAAACACGTGTAACTCCCGCACCCGAGGTTAATACAAAACCCGTTCATGAAAACAATACTCAGCCTGTTAACGAGAATAAGAAACGTGATTTCAACAATCAGAATCAGGACAGAGGAAACAGAGACAGAGGGGATTTCAGAAAAGACGATCAGGGTCAGAGAAAAGGACCTCAGAACGGCTTTGTAAAGAACGATCGTAACGGCGGCGGAAACAATCAGAGATTTGTCAAGAACGGAGGCATGAAGTTTGAACAGGCTCCCGCTCCCGCACCCGGTGCAGACAATAAGAGAAAAGACGACAAGAGAAGAAGTTCTCAGGAAAAAGATAAAAAGAAAAACAATTACGATGACAGATATGAGGACGGAATGGGCCAGAAGGGCAAAGCATTAAAACCCGGCGCATTCATTAAGCCCGAAAAGAAGGTTGAGAAGGTAGAGGACGATATCAAAGTACTCATACTTCCCGAAGTTCTTACGATCAGAGATCTTGCGGACAAGATGAAACTTCAGCCTTCGACCATCGTTAAGAAACTTTTCCTTGCAGGCGAGATCGTTACCGTTAATACAGAGATCTCTTTTGAAAAAGCCGAAGAGATCGCTATGGAATACGATATCCTTTGCGAGAAGGAAGAGAAGGTCGACGTTATCGAAGAGCTTCTTAAGGAAGAAGAAGAGAACGAAGAAAAACTCGTTGAAAGACCTCCCGTTATCTGTGTAATGGGTCACGTCGATCACGGTAAGACTTCACTCCTCGACGCTATCAGAAATACTCACGTTATCGACAGGGAAGCAGGCGGTATCACACAGCATATCGGTGCTTACCAGGTTAAGATCAACGACAAGAACATTACATTCCTCGATACACCCGGTCATGAAGCATTTACGGCCATGCGTATGAGAGGTGCAACAAGTACCGATATCGCAGTACTCGTTGTAGCAGCCGATGACGGTGTAATGCCCCAGACTGTTGAAGCTATCAGCCATGCAAAGGCAGCAGGCGTTCCGATCATCGTTGCAGTAAACAAGGTTGATAAGATCGGTTATGATTTCGACGATAAGACAAAGGATATGACATCTTATCCTCAGATCTCACAGCTTATGACCGAACTTTCAAGCGACCACGGATTAAACCCCGAAGCATGGGGCGGCGATACGATCTTTGTTCCCGTTTCCGCAAAGAAGGGTCTCGGTATAGATAACCTTTTGGAGAACATCCTTATCTCCGCAGAGATCCTTGAGCTTAAGTCGAATCCCGACAGAAAAGCAAGAGGTCTTGTTATCGAAGCCAAGCTTGAAAAAGGAAGAGGACCCGTTGCTACGGTACTTGTACAGAAAGGTACTCTTAAGGTCGGCGATTTCATTTCCGCAGGTGAAGCTCACGGTAAGGTAAGAGCCATGATCAACGACAAGAAGGAAAACGTAAAAGTTGCTACTCCTTCAACTCCCGTCGAGATCCTCGGACTTAACCAGGCACCCAGCGCAGGTGATGTATTTATCGCTCATGAGAACGATAAGGATGCAAAGCACTTCGCTGATACATTCATCGCCGAGCACAAGATCAAGAAGATCGAAGATACCAAGGGCAAGATGAACCTTGAAGATGTCTTCACAAAGATAAAAGAGGATAACTTAAAGAGTCTCAACATCATCGTTAAGGCCGACGTTCAGGGTTCGGTTGAAGCGGTAAGACAGAGCCTTGAAAAGATATCCAATGATGAAGTTGTTGTTAAAGTCATCCACGGCGGTGTAGGTGCCATCAACGAATCCGACGTTACTCTTGCTTCAGCTTCAAATGCGATCATCATCGGCTTCAATGTACGTATCGACAACCAGGCTAAGGATACAGCTGAAAGAGAAGGCGTTGACGTTCGTCTCTACAGCGTGATCTACAATGCTATCGAAGATGTGGAAGCAGCCATGAAGGGACTCCTTGAGCCTATCTTCGAAGAACAGGTTATCGGTCACTGCGAAGTAAGACAGATATTCAAGGCAAATGCTATCGGAAATATCGCAGGTTCCTATGTGCTTGACGGTATCGTTAAGCGCGGATGCTCCGTAAGGATCACCAGAGAAGGCGAGCAGATCTTCGAAGGTAAGCTTGCATCCTTAAAGAGATTCAAAGATGATGTCAAGGAAGTTAAGAAGGGCTTCGAATGCGGTCTTGTATTTGAAGGATTTAACGGAATTCAGGAACTCGATATCGTTGAAGCATATGAAATGGTAGAGGTACCCAGATAATGAGAAAAGGAAGTATCAAAAACGTACGTATCAATTCAGAGGTACATAAAGAGCTTTCTCAGATCATTGCTTACGAAGTTAAGGATCCCAGGATCAATCCTTTTACATCCGTAATGGATGTTTATGTTGCTCCCGATCTTAAGACATGCAAAGTGTATGTTTCGGTAATGGGAAGCGACGAAGAAAAAGAAAACACGATGGCGGGACTTAACAGCGCAAAGGGAATGGTCAGATCTCTTCTTGCCAGGAGAATGAACATGCGTAATACTCCCGAGATCACCTTTATTCTTGACGAATCGATAGAGAAGGGCATTGAAATGATGAAATTCATCGATGAAGTAAATGCACCTCTTCATGAAAAAGAAAAAGAGGATCCGGAAGAAGAAACCGAAGAATAGAATATAGAAAAGTGTGAAGGGTTATGGATATTATCAAAGAACTTTCCAATAGCAAAAAGATCGCGATATCGGGGCATATAAGTCCGGATGGTGATTCTATTGGTTCTTGTATTGCCATGACCCTTTATTTGCGAAAGATTTTAAAGGATGCGGATATCAGACTTTTCCTTGAGGAGATACCCGAATGCTTCAAAGGGATAGAAGGCTATGAGATAATCGATTCCACTTACGCGGGAATGGAACCCGATGCGTATATCCTTCTCGATGCCGGCCCCGAAAGAATGGGCTCGGGCGAGAAATTATACAGGAATGCAAAACTTAAGATCAATATCGATCATCATTTAAGCAACGAGCACGGAAGCGGAGATATCAATTACATCGACATCAATGCATCTTCGGCTGCGGAAATGGTCTACAGACTTATGGATCCGTCCTATCTCGATAAGACCATCGCTTCCTGGCTCTATCTTGCGATAGCTCACGATACCGGTGTGTTCAAATATCCCGCAACGACTCCCGAAACGATGAGGATCATCGCGAGACTCATGGAAGAAGGGATCAACTGTCAGTATCTTATAGACAAGACATATTATGAAAAAACTTACGCACAGAATCTTGCATGCGCAAGGATCGTGCTCTCGTCAAAGATCTATTTTGACGGAAAAGTTATCATTGGAAGCATTTCCAGACAGGAAATGACGGAACACAATATCGTAAAGAGTGATTTCGAAGGAGTCATCAATCAGTTAAGGATCACCTCCGGAGTCGAGGTTGCGATATTCATGTATCCTATGAACGATGCGACCATAAAGGTAAGCCTTCGTTCAAAAGAAAAAATCAATGTGGCGAAGATAAGCGAACATTTCGGAGGCGGCGGACATAAGAGAGCCGCAGGTTTCTATCATAAAGACAGCGAAGAAGATATAAGAAACAAGCTCCTTGAACTGCTCGCTCTGGAAGAGTGGTAATGGAGATTTTAAAAGAAATTCCCAAACTGAAAAATAAAAACTGTGTGAGCATCGGGAAATTCGACGGTGTTCATTTGGGACATGTAACTTTACTCGAAGAACTTGTTTTAAACAGTGAATTAAACGAAACCGAATCGTGTGTTTTCACATTCGATCCCTATCCCGAAGATTTCTTTTCGAAGAGGGAACTTCCCCATCTTAATACAAGGGGCGAGATCATCTCCGAGATGGAAGAGATCGGCGTTGACAGACTCATAAGGGCTAAATTCGACGAGAAGCTTATGAACATGAGCCCCCGCGATTTCATCAAAGACATAATCGTCGGCAAACTTAACGCATCGGTAGTCGTATGCGGAAGCGATGTGTCATTCGGAAAAGGCGGAGAGGGTAATGCGGATCTTCTTTTAAAGCTTTCCGAAGAATTCGGATTTGAAACCCAGATCATCGAAAAGATCGAATATAAGAACGAGACCATTTCCTCTTCAAGGATCATAAAAGCTCTGGAAGAAGGAAATATCAAAGATGCATCCGAGATGCTCGGATACGATTATTATCACTACGGTCCCGTTGTTAAGGGAAAGGGCCTGGCACATCAGTTCGATATGCCTACGGTTAACATAAATCCTGTTCCCGGAAGAGTGATCCCGAAATACGGCGTGTACTGCACGATCGTTGAGACCTCGGATCATGAGGAATATAAGGCCGTGACCAATGTAGGGATAAGACCTTCCGTATCCGACGGGGATAATGTAAATATCGAAAGTCATCTTATAGACTGTCCCAAGGATAAGGATTTTTACGGAGAGAGGATCAATGTTTACTTCCTTGAGTTTCTGAGGGAAGAAAGAAAATTTGATTCAAATGAGTCTTTATTTAATCAGATAAGTAATGATATAATTGAAGCCGAAAGGTTTTTTAAGAATAACTAGGAGGACCGCATGAGTTTTGGTAACATACTTACATTAGCGGGCGGCCTCGGGCTTTTTCTTTTCGGAATGAAGCAGATGAGCGAATCCATCGAAAAAGCCGCAGGTGCTAAACTAAGAAAGATTCTTGAGATTTTCACCACAAATAAATTCGCCGGACTCGGTGTCGGCATGTTATTTACCGCTATAGTACAGTCGTCAAGTGCCTGTACCGTAATGGTAGTATCTTTTGTTAACTCCGGTCTGATCAATCTGTATCAGGCTGCGGGCATTATCATGGGTGCCAATATCGGTACCACGATCACCTCGCAATTGGTATCGTTTAAATTAAGCGATTATGCTCCGATATTCCTTCTTATCGGTGCTATCATCGTTATGTTCGTAAAGAAGCCTGCGATAAACCGTATCGGACAGATCATAGTATCTTTCGGTACGCTTTTCTTGGGTATCTCTCTTATGAGCAATGCCATGGGCGGACTTAAGGAATCAGAAGCGGTTTTAAATCTTTTCTCATCGCTTTCGAATCCTCTGCTCGCAGTACTGCTCGGATTCGTCATCACAGGTGTTGTTCAGAGTTCTTCGGTTACGGTCAGCATCGTATTGCTGCTCGCACAGCAGGGACTTCTCGATAATTTCAATATCGTTATCTTTATAATCTTAGGCTGTAACATGGGTGCCTGCGTATCAGCACTTCTTGCATCTTTATCAGGTATGAAGGATGCAAAGCGTGCCGCAATGATCCATTTCCTTTTCAACCTTGCAGGTACGGCGATCGTATTTGTGATCATGCTGTTCTTAGGCGATTACATCGTATCCGGAATCATGAGATTTTCGGGCAACAATTACGGCCGATTCGTAGCTAACAGCCATACGATCATAAAGGTATTCCAGGTACTGATCCTCTTCCCGTTCTCAAGTCTTTTAGTCAAGGCCACATACCTTGTTATTCCCGGTAAAGACGATAAGGTCGGATACAACGACGAATTCAAACTTCAGTTTATCGGAAACAAAGTCGTGTTCAACCCCGCGACCGCCGTCGTCGAAGTTACCAACGAGATCGAACGTATGGCAAACCTCGCACTCGACAATTTAAACAGAGCGATGAACTCACTTGTTACACTTGATTCGGAAGAGATCGACAAAGTTGCCGAAGTTGAAAAGAATATCAACTTCCTTAACAAAACGATCACGGACTACCTCGTAAAACTTACCCAGAGCAATATTCCCATCGAAGACTTGCAGAACATCGGTGCATACTTCCATGTGGTTAACGATATAGAGCGTATCGGCGATCATGCAACGAACATTGCCGAGACCGCACAGATGAGAAAAGAAAAGAACATCGAATTCAGCAAGGAAGCGTTTAACGAGATGGCACAGATGATGGATGCCATTAACCTGAATCTCCAGTATGCGATCGAGATGTTCGCTTCAAGAAAGATGGAGCATATAGAGCAGGTAAGGGATACGGAAGACCGTATCGACAATATGGAAAAAGAATTCCAGCAGACACATGTTCAGAGACTTACGAAGAACGAATGTACTGCGGAAGCCGGAATGCTTTATTCGGATATCCTTTCCGGACTCGAAAGAGTCGGAGACCACGCCACAAATATCGCATTTTCCGTACTCGGCAATAACAAATAACTATATTTTTGGAGAAGGTATAGAAAAAACAGGGAGTCATAGCATTATGGCTCCCTGTTTTCGTTTAAGGATTACTTAACATAACTTGACTATATTGACATATATACTTATAATAATATAGATTATGCATACTATGGATTTTTATCGGTTTATGCACTATTATACGACAAAAATTATACAAATATACAAGGAGCTAAATTAAATGAGCAGGGAACTCGCTAAGACCTATGACCCCAAGGGCATAGAAGACAGACTTTATCAGAAATGGCTTGAAAAGAAGTATTTTCATGCCGAGGTGGATGAAACCAAAAAACCTTTTACCATCGTAATTCCGCCACCCAATATCACGGGTCAGCTTCATATGGGTCATGCGCTTGACAATACAATGCAGGATATCCTTATCAGATTCAAGAGAATGCAGGGATATAATGCACTCTGGCAGCCCGGAACAGACCATGCTTCCATCGCTACTGAAGTAAGGATCATCAATACACTTAAGGAACAGGGCATCGACAAGCACGATCTCGGAAGAGAAAAATTCCTTGAGAGAGCATGGGAGTGGAAAAAAGAATACGGCGGAAGGATCATTTCCCAGCTTAAGAAACTCGGTTCATCATGCGACTGGGACAGAGAACGTTTCACCATGGACGAAGGCTGCAACAAAGCCGTAACCGAAGTTTTCTGCAAGATGCATGAAAAAGGATGGATCTACAAGGGCGCAAGGATCATCAACTGGTGTCCCGTATGTAACACATCCATTTCAGATGCCGAAGTTGAATACGAAGACCAGCAGGGTTCTTTCTGGCATCTGCGCTATCCTTTCGAGGATGGTTCCGGATATCTGGAACTTGCCACCACCCGTCCGGAGACACTCCTCGGTGATACCGCGGTAGCTGTAAACCCGAAAGATGAGCGTTATAAGGACGTCATCGGTAAGATGCTCGTTCTCCCGCTCGTTGGAAGAAAGATCCCGGTTATCGCCGACAGTTATGTTGATATCGAGTTCGGTACCGGTGTTGTTAAGATCACACCTGCTCATGACCCGAACGACTTTGAGGTCGGACTTCGCCATAACCTCGAAGTGATCACTGTTCTTACCGAGGACGCGAAGATCACGGAAGATTATCCGAAGTATGCCGGTATGGACCGTTATGAAGCAAGAAAAGCGATCGTGAAGGATCTTGAAGAGGGCGGATTCCTCATCAAGGTTGAGCCGCATGCGCATAACGTAGGCACCTGCTACCGCTGCGGTACGACCGTTGAACCGAGAGTTTCCCTGCAGTGGTTCGTAAAGATGAAGACTCTGGCCGAGCCTGCTATCGAAGCGGTAAGATCCGGTAAGACGAAGTTCGTTCCGGAAAGATTTGATAAGAACTACTTCAACTGGATGGAGGATATCCGTGACTGGTGTATCTCCCGTCAGCTCTGGTGGGGTCACCGTATCCCGGCATTCTACTGTGACGACTGTGGTGAACTCGTTGTTACCAAGGAAAATTCTGCAGTATGCCCGAAGTGCGGAAAGCCGATGCACCAGGATCCGGATACTCTGGATACATGGTTCTCTTCGGCGCTGTGGCCGTTCTCTACTCTCGGCTGGCCGGAAGAAACAGCTGACCTGAAGCGTTATTATCCGACCAATACACTCGTCACCGGTTATGACATCATTACCTTCTGGGTATCCCGTATGATCGTTGCCGGATGTGCACACATGAAGCAGACACCTTTCGATACAGTCCTGATCCACGGTCTCGTACGTGACTCCCAGGGCAGAAAGATGAGTAAGTCCTTAGGTAACGGTATCGATCCGCTTGAGATCATCGAGAAGTTCGGTGCGGATGCTCTGCGGTATGCGCTCGTTACCGGTAATGCTCCGGGTAATGACCAGCGTTTCCAGCAGGAGAAGATCGAGGCCGGAAGAAACTTCGGCAACAAGATCTGGAACGCCATGAAGTTCGTCCTGATGAACTGCGAAGACGACCTGACATTTGACGATGTCGATCCTTCTAAGTTCACTCTGGAAGATAAGTGGATTCTGTCCCGTATGAACCAGGTCATCAAGGAAGTTACCGATAACTTCGATAACTATGAGTTCGGCGTTGCTCTTTCCAAGATCAATTCTTTCATCTGGGAAGAATACTGCGACTGGTATATCGAGATCGCAAAGTCCCGTCTTTTCGATAAGGAATGTGCGACGAGAAAAGAAGCACAGTTCATCTTAAATGATGTTCTCGGCAGATCCATGCAGCTGCTGCATCCTTTCATGCCGTTCCTGTCCGAAGAAGTTTACAGATATCTTGTTCTTACGAATAAGAGTGATTCCATCATGATTTCTTCCTGGCCGGAATACCGTGAAAACGAAGTATTCCCGGCGGAGGAAAAGCAGATGGAGATCCTGATGGATGCGATCCGCTCGATCCGTAATGTAAGAACAGACATGGGTGTTATCCCGTCCCGTAAGATCGGCATGATCCTTGTTTCTACGGATGCGAAGAACCGTGCGATGTTCGTGGATGGAAAGGCTTTCCTGGAAAGACTTGCAAATGTTACGGAAGTCGAGACAAAGGAAACGAAAGAAGGTATTCCGGATACTGCTGTAGCATGTGTATGCTCTGCCGGTGAGATCTATATCCCGCTTGAGGACCTGATCGATATTGATAAGGAACTTGAGCGCCTCGGAAAAGAGAAGGAGCGCCTCGAGGGCGAGATGAAGCGTGTAAATGCGAAGCTTGCCAATGAAGAGTTTGTCAAGAAGGCGCCGGAGAAGGTCATCAATGCGGAAAGAGAAAAGCAGGCCAAGTATCAGGAGATGCTGGATAACGTGCTTTCAAGAATTGATGCACTTAAGAAATAATAAGGTTCGGAGGGTTATTTTATGAGTGAAGTTGAAGAGAAAAACTTAGAGATCTCCCAGGAAGAACTGGATAAACTGCCAAAGGACACAGTCCACTGTTTTCCGGCTTCCAAGAAGCAGATCTTAAAGAGAAGGATCATTACCCTGATCATCGCAGCTCTGGATGCAGCGGCGGCAGGTTACCTGATCGCGGGAAAGACCGATCCGGGTCCGCTCCTGTGGTGTGTATTCGGCGCGATCCTTCTGATCTGCATCGTCGTATTCATCCACACTTTCGTTATTGCGAAGTACCGCGTTGCGATGGACTATCAGAAAAATGAGGTAGCACTGCGCTACATGTTCAATAAGATCACGATCCCGTTTGATTCTTTTGATGGAAGAGACGGCGAAGGCGACAGAGTTGCCCAGATGCTGAAGAATTCCACACTCGGCGCCAACATGGAGCATGTGGATTACCTGATCCTGGACAATGTCTATGAAGAAGTCTGCTATCAGACATCTTCCAAGGATCTGGCTTCCAAAGAAGACTTTGATATGCTGGCGAAAGAAGCAAAACTGGTCTCTTCCGTCTACAAGGCAAAAGAGAAGTACGATGCGCTGAAGACAGATGAAGAGGACAGCAAGTCGGACTCCAAGGATGATTCCATGGATCTGGTAAAAGAGGCTATTAAGGAAGAAAAGGCAGAAAAAGCCGAGAAAGCTGCAGAAGAAGCTGCAGAAGCTGTAAAAGCGGACGCGGAAGAAGCAGTGGAGGAGATCAAAGAGGAGATTTCTTCCGAGGAGAAGGACAGCGAGGAGAAGTAAGTCAAAGCGAACTGATCTTTGGTTTCTGTAATTGACGAAAGACACTTCTGCTCGTAAAATAAGGTTTGGTGAAAATTTATTTTCATATATAACAAATAACATAAAGGAGAACATACTTATGCCATTAGTTACTACTACTGAAATGTTCAAGAAGGCATATAACGGCGGTTACGCTGTAGGTGCTTTTAACGTAAACAACATGGAGATCGTTCAGGGTATCACAGAAGCTGCAGGCGAACTGAAGAGCCCGGTTATCCTCCAGGTTTCCAAGGGTGCAAGAGCTTATGCTAACCACACCTATCTCGTAAAGCTCGTTGAGGCTGCTGTAATTGAGAATCCGGAGATCCCGATCGCTCTGCACCTTGACCACGGTGATTCTTTTGAACTCTGCAAATCCTGCATCGACGGTGGTTTCACATCCGTTATGATCGACGCTTCCTCCAAGTCTTTCGAGGACAACATCGCTCTTACCAAGCAGGTAGTTGAATATGCTCACGCTCACGGCGTAGTTGTTGAGGCTGAGCTCGGAACACTCGCAGGTATCGAGGATGAAGTTGTTGTAGAGGCTGGTCATGAGTCCTACACACGTCCGGAAGAAGTAGAAGAGTTCGTATCTAGAACAGGCTGCGACTCCCTGGCTATCGCTATC
>CADARM010000011.1 GCA_902790275.1 uncultured Lachnospiraceae bacterium | reverse complement strand
CATAGTCTCGGCTATAACTTTCGATACTTCCAAAGCGCATTTGCCCTTTACTTCTTCACTTCTTCCGGGATAGCATTTTATTTCAACGTGAGGCATAATTTTTTCTCCTTTTTCAGTCTATGTTATTATATGTTTTTGACAAGTCCGAGTAAACTCTTTGCTTTTTCCCTGCTGTATCCGGGATAGCTTTCCTTAAAATACTTCTCTTCGGATATCGAATCCGTATAGTATCTTAGGGCAAGTTCAAAGCATATCTTTTCGAAAACTTTGGGAAGGCCTTCGGTTATTTCTTTTTTATCTTTATCTGTGGAGCTTACGTATCCTTTAACGATCGTTTCCGCCGCATCTTTGTTTAAAAATCCGTTGGTTACGCAGGATGAACGCACACAGTCCGCGATATCTTCAAGGACCGATCCCGGCATTATCGTATCCATGTCTATGGAGCCCGCAACTTTCCCTTTTATAAAAAGGATATTCGAAAGCTTTGTGTCCGCATGGATGACCGAGTCCTTATCCGTTATGATACCCAGCATCTTTTCTCTGTCAGAATCGATCTCTTCTTCCAAAGCGCTGTCGCGGTTTTCGCTTAAAAGATTTTCTCCGTTTAAAACGCGGTCGTAATTTTCAAAATAGTGGTTAAGATCGTGAAGCAGAGGATATACGGCCTTGGGCTTATCTTCCATGGAATCAAAGATCTTATGCATTCCAGCAAGCCCTTCTCCTAATGCAAAAAGGTATTCTTTCGACAGTTTTTTATCCAGAAGTTCACATTTAACGAATGGATACATTCTCCAGTTATCGCCGTTTTCATCCGTAACGAAATATTTTCCTTCAAAGCTTTTCATCCACTTCGGATAAAGCCATCCGGTTTCGTCGAAAGCTTTTGAATACAGTCCGTAATTGAACTCAAGAAGATCGGGATCCATATTCCTGTTGATGCGCTGGATAACATACATCTTGTTATCCGCATTCAGAAGATACGTATCGTTAATAAGCCCGCCGGTCCTCGCACTGATAAGGCTTGCATCGGCGTTAATGTATTTTTTACATATTAAATCCAACGTTTCAAGATCAATCCTGTCCATACGCTTTATCCGGATTTTTCAAAACCTGTTATTTAAGGTTGCCTTTTTTTATGTTCTCTTCGATGATCGAAGCTGTTATCTCATAGAGTTTTTCGCTTCCTAACTGCGTATTTCCCTGACGTTCGTATACCTGCTTCGCATACACTCCGTGTTCCTTCCAGTCACTTCCGTTATTGGAATTGTTTAAGATAAGCGGCTGAAGATTATCCATCGAATGTGCGAATTTGGATTCGGGTGTCTCGCATGCTTCGAACTCATCAAAGATCGCTGTGAGTTCTTCCTTCTGATCGTCGGGAAGAAGAGAAAAGATCCTTTCTTTTGCTTTTTCCTCACGCTCTTTCTGAGTCTTTTTTGCCTCGGGGTCGTATGCGTAAGTGTCGCCCGCATCTATCTCGACTATGTCGTGGATAAGGCACATTATCATGACCTTTGAGATATCCACTTCCTCGTTGGCGTATTCCTTTAAAAGATATGCCATGATAGCCATGTGCCATGCGTGTTCGGCATCGTTTTCCTTACGGCCGTGGTTGCTTAAACTCGTCTGTCTGAAAATGTTTTTTTCTTTGTCTATCTCAAGTGAAAAATCAAGCTGTTTCTTAATGCGATCGTCCATTTTTACGATTCCTTTTTTAGTTTGATGAAATGACTTCAACCGACTTGTTAAAGAAGTTTTTAAGCTTCTCGCTCTTCGGATTTTCGAATACTTCCTCGGGAGTTCCGATCTCTTCGATGACGCCGTCCGCTATGAAGATTATCTTGCTCGCTACCCTTCTTGCAAATTCCATTTCGTGGGTTACGATTATCATCGTGTTGTCGTTTGACTTAAGTCCCTCGATAACTCTTAAAACTTCACCGGTAAGTTCGGGATCGAGTGCCGATGTTGGCTCGTCGAAACAGAGGATATCAGGATGCAAAATAAGCGCTCTTGCGATGGCGACTCTCTGCTGCTGGCCGCCCGAGAGTTCGCAGGGGTAAGCTTTCATTTTATCTCTGAGTCCGACTCTCTCGAGTATGGCTTTTGCTTCTTCATCAATGCGTGTATATTCATTCTTTAAGTCTTCCGCACTGCCTTTGTTCTTCTTGTTGTTTTCTTTTGCAAGAAGTCTTGCGGCAAGTGTCAGATTGTTGAACACATTGTACTGAGGGAAAAGATTGAACTGCTGGAACACGAGTCCGAAATGAAGTCTCTTGGTACGAAGATTCTTTTCGTTTTCTTTTCCGAGTGCATCGTCGAATATCACATCGCCGTTAACCGAGATCTTTCCCTTATCGGGAATGATGAGCTGATTAAGGCAGCGAAGCAGCGTAGTCTTTCCGCCTCCGGAAGAACCGATGATCGCAAGCACTTCGCCTTTGTTAAGATCAAACGATACGCTTTTTAAAACTTCTTCTTTATCAAAACTTTTGCAGAGTCCCTCAACTTTGAGGACTGTTTTTTCATTTAATTCTTCGCTCATATTCTATCCTTTGTAGTAATCCAGTTTCTTTTCTATCTTACCGAATACGATGGTAAGTATTCCTGTGAAGAGTAAGTAGAATGCACCGATGTAGAAGATCGGCCAGATGATCGCCTTAAGTCCTACGATGTCCTGTGCTGCCTTAAGAAGTTCGACACAGGATACGACTCTGGCGAGAGATGTATCTTTTACAAGCGTGATTATCTCATTTCCCATCGGGGGGATGATACGCTTTATTACCTGGGCAAGGATGATCTTAAAGAAGATCTGTGTCTTGGTCATGCCGAGTACCTGACCGGCTTCGTACTGACCCTGCGGGATACTCTCGATACCGCCTCTGTAGATCTCCGAAAAGTAGCAGGCGTAATTGATGATAAAAGCGATGATAACTGCGGGAAGTCTGTTAAGACCCGTCGTATGGAAGATAAGTCCCGGACCGTAGAACACGAGGATTATCTGAAGCATAAGCGGCGTACCTCTTATTATCCAGACGAATCCCTTGGTCAGGCCTTTTATAACTTTTATCTTCGACATGCTTCCGAATGTGATAAGAAGTCCGAGCGGGAGCGCACCCACAAGGGTAACCACAAATATAAAAAGTGTAAGTTTAAATCCGTCCAAAAGCTGAAGCGTTACTTCCACAAATGTTTTTAAAAACGGAATCAATATAAATAATTCATCTACAAAGTTTTTAATGGCTGCAAACATAAATCTATTTCTTTCTGTTTTTCTCTTATTTCAAAATCATTTTACACAAATTTTTTATCTTTGTAAAAAATCTTTACACTCTTTCAAAATATTATTGCATAGACTCTAATTTTTGAATGAGCGCATCCTGTAAAACCTGTGAAAAATTTATATTCTGCGCAAGAGCAGCTTCATTAAGCCATTCAGGTATGCTAAGCGTTTTTTTTACCGATTTTGTATTGTGTGTTCTTCTGTACTGTAATAAATCAAATTCGATTAAGCACGAAAAATCTTCGTTTTCCAATATAAAATCAACCGGTGCAGAAGCTTTGGGAAGCTCTTCTTTGTTCTTAATCTTATCATCTATACAAAGACCTATCGCATCCGATGCCATTTTATATGCATCTTCCAAATCTTCTCCCTGAGTCAGACATTCAGGAAAATCAGGAAATGAAATCCAATAACCTCCCTTTTTTTCTTTATGAAAAATTGCAGGATAAAAATAATGTTCCATATTAATCCTCCTTTATTCCGGCTTGTTTTAATATTGCCTGTTCAAGCCCTTTTTTCAAATCCCTGTTATGAAAAGGGATAACCAAAGTAATATCCGAGTTCGGATTATACATCTTCACATGAGAACCGTTTTGCGATACGACTTCAAATCCGTTCTTTTTCAGTTTTTTTATCATTTGTTTTGAAGTCATCGGCATAAAATCCATTCTCCTTACATTTTTATCATATACGTATCAATACGTATTGTCAATTCAGAAATAAAAAAGACCCGAATCTCTTCGGGTCTTTATATGTTAATACTATATTGTTTAATGTTTTCCCCAGGGTTGTTTGTCCAGGTAAGATTTGCTGATGGGGACATTGATCATAAGTTTCGAAACAATATAGTAGATAAAAGGGGATATAAGACAAACGGCAAATGCCGCTAAAAGCATAATGATATTTAATGCACCGCTCTGTCCGGAAAGCTGTAACGAACCTCCCATGAAGGAATTCTCGAATATCAGTATCGTTTTGGAGAGCACTCCGGGTATCTGAACTAACATAAGAAGAACCATAAATGCAAGGATGATCATTCCGAGAGCCTGTTTTTTGTAAAGTATGGCAACACATATATAGGTCAGAATATTAAAGACCATATAATTTATTAAGAAGACCACGGGATCGCTTCCTGGTGTTTCTTCCATAAACATGATGAAAAAGAATTTTGTAAGTATAAAGAGGAAGAAATGCACAATGTTTGATACAAGCAGGATGATCGTGAAATTTTTAAGTACGCTTTTCCTTGCTTTTTCGGATGACTGAACCATTCCCGAAACAAAAGCCTGATAAGTGATGTTCACAAAATACGTACTGCTGACGCTTGCCATCAGTCCCTGAAGTATAAGGCCGACCGGCATAAAGATGTACATCACGCAATTGAAGAAAAATATCGCGATCACAAACAAAAGCAGTTTGCTCTGGTATGTGTAGTTAAAAAGTTTTATCGTATCTTTAAGTTTCATTTTATTTGCCTTCCGAATTTCTGTCGTTATACCATTCTTTTTTTATGAATCTCTTCATAAGTTTTATTCCGATCACATTTATGATCACATCCGCTGCCAGATAGACCGCCGTACTTACGATAATGAAGACCGTCGGAAACTCTTCAAAAGGAAAAACACCCATTATCATGGTCGGCATGACACTGATAAAGCCGACACTGTAAATGATCGTCGACAGGGTCGTGTTTTCTATATTCCTGCAGATCCAGCATAAAAGACTAGTTCCCATATGACAGCTGACGACTCCCATTACGCTTAACAAAAGAAGCGGGGCGATCTCTTTCGGCGATCTTAATGCCCTAGGTATGAGTAAGCCCAGATAGATAACAACGATCAGAATGAGTCTCTGAAAAATATCCCATTTTGTCACATTTAAAACCATCGTTTTCCCGTTCGGAGAAGTCTTGGCCATCTCGTTTATCTGTGCATTGTTGACCAGTATCGTTCCGATGTTGAACCGGTCCGAAAGACAGACGACTATTATCGTGTAGATCATCGAGATCATCGTCATCACCGAAAGTAAAGATACCGATGACTCCGAATTTCTGAAAACAAATGCCAGAACAAAGTATATTGTCAGCAGTACGAGGGGATAGAGAACATACGCTGCTGCCGTTATTTTTTTTGATGTATATGCATTGTATTGTTTAATCATTTTTATCATCCTGTCACACCTCTTTGGATCACAATACCGGCATCTGAAGTTTTGAATTCTGCTTAAGCAGTGCCACGCAGATCTGGAAAAGATCCGGTGCTTCGAAAGAAACATCCATTCCGGCAAAGCGCTCGGAATTCTCGGATAAAGCGATTCCTTCGAAACCGAATTTTCCCGTATGTGCCGAGATCAGGAATTCCGAAGCCGCTTTTTCTTTTTCGGAATCACCCTTAACAAGAATGTACTTTTCTTTTATGTCTGTTACGAATCCCTGCTCGAGGATCTTACCGTTATCCATTACGATAATGTAATCCGTAACGTCTTCCATGTCGGAAATATTGTGAGTGGAGAAAAGCACGCTCCTTTTTCCGTTTCCTTCCGCGATGTATTTTCTTAAGATATCCGAGAGCATGTCTCTCATCAAAGGATCCAGAGGAGATGCAGGCTCATCGAGTATTAAAAGATCCGTCTTTCTCGCAAACACGGTCGCAAGCATGAGCTTCATGATATTTCCGTCGGAAAGTTTGGATATGCATTTTGCCTTTGCGCCGAAGATCGAATCGTCGATGTTCAGTGCCTTGCATATCGAATCGAATTTTTCTTTGTCAAAAGAATCAAAAAGCATATCGCCCAGTTCTCTGACCTGATTGCCGTTCCAGTGAGGCAAAAGGTAATTCTTCGTTCCGGTAAATCCGATCCTTTCCATAATGCCTTCGTCATCGATATTCTTTTGGTCGAAATATGTGACGCTTCCCGCATTGTCTCTTCTTAAACCGCCGAGGATATTTAAAAGCGTTGTCTTTCCTGCGCCGTTCTCGCCGACTAAAGCTGTCGAAAATCCTTCGGGTATATGAAGTTCGGGTACATCAAGTTCGAATTTTCCGAATCTCTTTTTGATATTTTTTCCTGTAATAACGTCTGTGTAATTCATGTTCGTCTCCGTTCTGCTTTCTGCTTTATTCCTCTTTCGATAATCTGATAAGTACTTTAAGCGTCTCCACAAGTTCTTCCTCCGTCATCCCTGCCACTTTCGAAGCTTTGATGGCCTGAGTCAGATCCTCTTCGACTTTTCTTATGTGCTGCTCTCTCAAAAGTTCGCTGTCCTGCGCATTGACATAGAAACCTTTGCCCTGAACCGCCGTCACAAGTCCCTCGCTTTCGAGTTCCTCATACGCCTTTATGGTCGTGATGACGCTGGTCCTTAATTCCTGAGCAAGCCCTCTTATCGAAGGAAGATATTCGCCTTCTTTGAATTTTCCGGCCAGGATCTCTTCCTTTAACTGTTCGCTTATCTGTTTATATATGGGAATTCCGCTGTTTTGTAATAATTTCATACAGGTTACCTCACAACTGTTTATGTGTTATATATACAGCAATATACAGTCTGAAGTCAATACTTTTTTCAAAAAATTTTTTAAAAAATATTTCAAGGCATAAAAAAAACTGCCCGAAATACCAGGTATTTCAGGCAGTCTGTGTGATCCTAAATAATTATTTGATAACGTCTACGCCGTATTTCTCACCGAGCTCTGCAAGCTTTCCGTTTGCTACAAGCTCATCGATAGCTGCGTTGATCTTTGCAACTGTCTCTGTATCCTCAAGTCTGAAGCCGATAGCATATTCCTCGCTCTGAAGGCTTGCTCCGTAAAGGATCAAGAGGTCGCTATAGTCTGTATCTTCGTTGATAACTGCTTTTGCAAGAGTTGAGTCAAGTACAGCTGCATCACATGTACCGGCCTTAACTTCAAGAAGTGCATCCTTCTGTGCGCTGCATCCCAAATAATTTCCTGTTGAAAGATGAGGATCTGCTTCGATAGCACTCTCACCTGCGGAACCGCTCTCTGCACATACGTTGATACCGTCCATGTCTTCAAGAGATGTGAACTTGTCCTGATTTGCCTTGTTGATAACAACAACCTGCTCGTTAACTACGTAAGACTTGGAGAAAGCCATGTTAGCTTTTCTGTCTTCGGTAACAGTAAGTCCGTTCCAGATACAGTCGATCTTTTTGGACTTAAGTTCTACTTCCTTCTGATCCCATTCGATCTCCTGGAATTTAATGGGAACTCCTACGATATCGGATACTGCCTCAGCGAACTCTGTATCGAATCCGATAAGCTTTCCGTTCTCATCATAGTAGTTCATGGGCTCGTAAAGTGTGATTCCGACAACCATCTCATTCTTGTTTTTGATATATTCCCAATCTGTTGCATTTCCCTTTGTACCACATCCGACAAGCATGGATCCTGCCATTGCTGCCATCAATAAAATTGAAACTAATTTTTTCATTTCTTTCCTCCGAATCTAAAAAAATGGCTTGTTTAAAGCAGATACATACTATCATTACATTTTGAGTTTGTCAATTTACTTAATATATACCGACAATACTCCGAATGTGCTTATGGTGGAAGCAAATGGTTTTTGATATAATTATTATTGACTCTTTTTTCTAAAGCGTGGGCTATAAATAAACGTTGCCTGACCCCTGATGGTGAAACATATGAAAAACAAAGAATTCCGCAATATGATATTAATCGGTGCCGCCTTCACGATTTTTGTGACGGTTTTATGTGCCGTTTTTTCAGGATGGATTCCCGCAGCGTCTGTATTCGTGACGGGCTTTGTTCTGCTTACTGTTTTTTTCTTTTACACGAGAAAAAGATATAAGAATATCGAGAAATTAAACGATTATCTTGTCAGAGTTCTTTCGAATAATGAAGACAGCGAAATACTTGATCAGGAAGAAGGAGAACTGTCGATTCTAAAGACAAATATTTACAAGACGACCTCGACACTTAAGTTTCAAAAAGAACTTCTGTCCGATGATAAGAAGAACCTCGCTGCCGCAATAGCAGATATCAGTCATCAGTTAAAAACACCGCTTACATCAATGATGGTGATGAACGATCTTTTGGTGGATGAGCAGGATGAAGAGAAGAGAAGCGAATTTCTTCAAACTCAGTCTTCACAGCTTAACAGAATGAACTGGCTTATTCAGACTTTGCTTAAGCTCTCTAAACTTGATGCAGGAACAATCGTACTTAAAAAAGAGGATGTTTCTTCGCTTGAGCTTATTGAAGAGGCTGTAAAACCTTTCGGCATTCAGTTTGAATTAAGAAACATCAAATTTAAATCCGATATTTCAGATCTTGTTATTCGCTGTGATAAAAACTGGACCGTTGAAGCCATACAGAATATTATCAAAAACTGCATAGAGCATATGGATGACGGCGGAGAACTTTCCGTATCAATGGTTGATACAAATATTTTTACACAGTTTACCGTAAGAGACACGGGCTGCGGTATCGCCAAAGAAGATATCCCTCATATTTTTGAGCGTTTTTACAAAGGAAAGAATGCCGGTAAAGACAGTGTCGGCATAGGCCTTGCTCTTTCAAAATCCATCATCGAAGGCGAGCAGGGTGAGATTACGGTTGAAAGTACGGAGGGAGTCGGAACAAAATTTATAATCAAGTTTTACAAGACTCTGATTTAATAGAAATGAAATTAGATACATCAAAAAACTGATTAAAAAAGCCCAATAAAAAAGTGTAAGGAGTGATGAATTCCTTACACTTTTTTATTTTGCATATTCTTAGCAGATTTCTTCTTTAAGAACATCAACGATTGTTTCGTTGCTTGTTTTTCCTGCCGATAAAAGCATGCTGATTCCGACGATTGCAAATACCCCGAGCGATACGAGAATGTATGTTAATATATTAATCTCGAATGCCGAATTAGGAGTCGGAACGTTTTTGTATATAAAGAAACTTATTAACGCCGAAATCGGAAGACCGAATAAAAGTGCTCTTAATCCGTAGAGGAAAGTCTCGAGGAAAAGCATTTTCTTAAAGCAGAATTTTGTCATTCCGATCGATTTAAACATCGCAAATTCTTTACGTCTTAAATGAACTCCCGTCGTGATCGTGTTTACGATATTTGCAATTACGATAAGTGAAATAAGAGCTATAAATCCGTACATTACGGTCTTTATAAGTGTCATCAGGGTCTTCATTATAATAAGCTGGTCTTCGACATCGGAAGAATACGAATTGGTATAACCGTCGTAAAGTAGAATATCCGATATTTTTGCGTGAATCTCTTCATGGTTTTTACACTTAATCCCGTATGTGCAGGTTAATTCTTTTTCATCCACGCATTTAACGTATTCGCGATCCATTATCGAGGAAGGAACATAAACCGAGATGCTTCCTTTGGGGGACAATCTGTATTCTTCGATATTTTTATCCCATTTTACAAAATCCGTGATAATAATTGCGGGCGGATTGCCTTCGGCTTTATCATAAAAGAGTTTCTGGCCGAGGATTTTGTCATTAAAGACAACTTTTCTTGAAGGCTTATGTGAGTAATTGTTTAACAAAACTCCGCGAAGTTCGTCTCCGAAATATTTTGTATAGTCGATGCCGTTTTTCTCGCAGATTTTTATAAAGTCTTCATCCTCGACAGGGATAACCCAGATATTGTGTGACTTGTCAAAAAGATATTCGTAATCCTTTGTAAGATATTCCGGATTTCTGATAGAGGTATTCGGTATCTCACGATTGTTTCCGTTTTCATCCTTCGGATTAAAATCATATGAAATCATTTCCGTGACAAAAACTTTTTCAACACCGTCGAGTTTTAAAATATCCTCTTTTAATCTGTCACGTTCACTTAAAGAAGCGGATGCGAAAACCTGGAAAGGTATTTCAATCTCATAGCTGTTTTCTTTGTTAAACAGATCCACCAGATACATAACGGAAATCAGCAAAATAACCGAAACAGCCATTGAAACCGTTATTACGAAGCCTTTGGCACCGTTTCTTTTTATATTCTTTGAAGCAAGTTCGCCCTCGTATCCGAAGATCAGTTTTACAAAAGGAAGGACTTTTAATTTCCACGCACTGATTCTGATGGTATTGCTCTGCCTGATTGCTTCGATTGCGGTGATGCGACTCGCCTTTAAGGCAGGGATAAAGGACGAAATAAATATGGTCAGCACGGAGAATAAAATTATGGCAAGTACGATGACGGGATGTGTCCTTACAGGTATATGGCCCATTTTCGACATGTTAAGTCCGTAAAGCATATTGGAATTAAGGATTAGAGATCCCGTAAAACGAAGCGTAGCTATACAGCCGAGAATTCCGACCAGGTAGCCCAGAGGAATACCTACGATTCCAAGAAGGAAACCTTCGTAATATACGCTTGCCTTCTTCTGTCTTCTGGTAGCACCAACACTGGAGAGCATTCCGAGATACTTCATTCGTTCTGTAAGTGACATGGCAAAAGCGTTGTAAATCATAATCGATGAAGCTATGACAATTATCCCAAGTGCTGTTGCCAGAAGCTTGTATATCGAGTTTACCGGATTGGAGGGAATATCTTTTACAAATAAACTCATCAGATATTCCGAATTAATTTCATAAAGATGAAGGCCATATGCAGCCTCTATGCTTCTTAAGGTTTTTATTGCGTTTCTGTCGATTTTGTTAAGTGTAATATATACTTTGTTAGTATCGGGAAATTCATCAATACCACGAATAATATCAAAAGAATCGGTAGGTTCGTTACCATGAAGAATTGCCGTAATCGTGCAGGTTTCATCACTTAAGACGGTAAAGTCTTCAGAAGATCTGTAATTTCCCGCCAGATAAACAAGCTTATCATTTTCATAAATGTATCGGTATCCCTGATGAAAGGAAAGCGTATCACCGATACTGAGACCTAAATTATTGTCTTTTAAGAATTCTTCTTCAACAGCAATTTCACCTTTATTTTCCGGCAGTTTTCCTTCATATTCACAGGTTACCATCTGCGAAAGAAGGTCGGTATTTCCATGATAAATATTACCGATTCTGAACCTTTTTTCCGCATCAGAGTCAATATAAAAACCTGTTTTTTCGTTGTCGGTATCATAAACTCCGGCAAATTTAATAGCCGGATCGTTTTTTAAATTGTTGTAATCTTCTTCGCTTATATCTTTAAAAATCGCATGATGGTTTCCGTCAACATATATGGCAACTTCACCCACGAATATGAAAGCCGAATAAACACCTGTTAACATTGCAGTAATAAGTGCCGTGGATGTTAAAATTCCGAATACCGTGACGATGGTTCTTTTAAGATTAGATTTTAAATGCCGGAAAGTCAGTTTCATTATAATATTCATCAGTTTCTCGCCTCATCTTTCGTAATCTGACCGTCTTCAATGGTAATTACACGGTCCGCACTGAGTGCAATACGTTCGTCATGTGTGATAATGATAACCGTCTGATTGTTTTCGCGGTTAAATTTTCTGAGCAATGAGATAATTTCCTTACTGTTTTTTGAATCAAGGTTACCTGTGGGTTCGTCGGCCAAAAGAAGCGCGGGATGATTAATAAGGGCTCTGCCGATGGAAACTCGCTGCTGCTGTCCGCCGGATAACTGATTGGGCAGATGCTTGATTCGCTCCTTAAGTCCGAGTTTTTCCACGAGATCATTTAAGAGCTTTTTATCGGGTTTCTTACCGTCTAAAAGAATCGGAAGAGTCATGTTTTCTTCGACATTTAATATGGGAATCAGATTGTAGAACTGGTAAATCAGACCGATTTGTCTTCTTCTGAAAATCGCCAGATTGTTTTCGTTTAATTTACCGATATCCGTTCCGGAGATTATTACCTCGCCCGATGTGGGTGTATCAACTCCGCCTAATATATGAAGAAGAGTGGATTTGCCGCTTCCGGAAGGTCCGACGATCGCAACGAACTCTCCCTGCTCGACATCGAATGTCACATCTTTAAGTGCGTTAACCTCTGTCTCTCCTTTGCCGTAAACCTTACATAAGTTTTTAATTTCAAGTATTTTCATTCAAGCTCCTTTCGAATATTCCAATCGTAACCGTTACGCATTTTTTCATCTTATGAGACCATAATAAAAAAGCCACCTTACAATCGGGTGACTTTTTTATTACAATTTTGTAATTTTTTGTTTTAAATATTTTTTACGTATAAAAGATCGTTATCTCCGCCGTAGTTTGTGATCTCATTTACAAATGAATATCCGTAGTGCTCATAGAGTCCTATGTTGCCGGGGCAGGTCGGGATGTAACTTTTGTCAAACCCGAGACCTTTAAGATAACTGTTTGCATAATCGATCAGTTTTCCGCTGATCCTCTGACCGCGTTTATCTTCGTCAACAAATATGCAGGATACCCAGGGGAAAAGCTCGGGTAAGGGGTAATAGTCTTCCTTCAGTGCCGAAGCCATTCCTACTACTTTTCCGTTGACCTTTGCCGCAAACATCGTCTCCCAGTCGGTAAACTCCCAGTTTCTGACGAGTCCGGCGATGTGGTCTTTAGCATCGTATGAACAGTTCTCGATAAAAGATAAAAGTTCGTCTGCAAGGGGAGTTCCCTTATCAACTTTTTCTATCACTACATCCGTCTTCTGCCATCCGAAATGCTTTGCCACAAGATCGGCGGTTGCATCGACGCTTCTTTCGTTGTCTCTCTCCAGCCAGAAATAATCGCTGTTTTTGATGAAATTGTAGCGTTCGATGTTGAGTGAATAAAGTGTTTCATTACAGGTCGCTTTTGCTTTTTCGTAGTCCGAGGCCGAATGGATAAAATCACTGAACGGCTGATGATCCGGTCTGTTACAGTAATCATCAACAAGGTCTTTCGGCTCTTTTATAAGAAATGCTATCCTTGACGGATCCGTAAACTTAAAAGCTTCCTCGGCCACGATATGGATATCGCATAAAACCATTTTGTCCTGAGACATTTTTATAAGATCGAGCAGTATAAAATCGAGCTGCTCTCTGCTGTTGCCGATAAGCCAGTTTTTGTATTCCTCCACAGTACGACCGAAGAATTCGTCAGCATCCTTGAAATCTCTGTTCATCTCGGGCTGATGTTCCTTGTCGGATAAGCGGATATGGTACGGGATCTGATCGTCGATAACGTATACCGGGATATTGTATTTTTCTCCGAGTGCTCTTGTTATCGTGGTCTTTCCGCCGCAGGGCGTACCTGAAATAAAATAAACGTTACGTAAATATTCTTTAATTATATTGTCCTGAAATATCATATTGATTCTCCTTATATAAATAGTTTTCGCATCATTGATCGAAGCATGAAACTATTTTATAAGTCTCATGCCGTTAGATATTTCTTAATCTTCTAAACATTACCATTTTTCTTTCCTCCGAAATTTACAGTTAACTGTTACAAAAATAATATTGGATATCTTCCATTAAGTCAATCCAAATTAAATGAGCGTCTTAAAATTCTTTATTTTTCATGATCATTACCGTTTGGTGCAGGATTTACTTCTTAATGCCGCACCGATCCGATCGTTATTTATCAACAATATAACCCATACCGCGGACCGTTCTTATTATCTTCGGGTCCGAAGGGTCTTTCTCGATCTTGTCGCGAAGTCTCTTGATGTAAACCGTAAGCGTGTTGTCGTTTACGAAATCACCGCTTATATCCCACATGTCGGATAAAAGCTGATTTCTTGAAAGCACCACGCCTCTGTTGTTTAAGAATGTCAAAAGCAGACGGTACTCAAGTGCGGTAAGTTCGATGCTTTCTTCCTTGCCCGTAGCTTCGTTCAATACGGTGACCTTTGCCTCATTCGTATAAACGGAAAGGTTTCCTATCTTTTCGATATTCGAAGTTTCGCCCGCTTTGTCTTCGCCTTTGCCCGCTCTTCGAAGCACGCTTTTTATCCTGGCCATGAGCTCGTTAACCCTGAAAGGCTTACAGATATAATCATCGGCTCCGAGTTCAAGACCCATGACTACATTGACTTCCGCATCGGCGGCCGTTAAGAAAATGACCGGAATGTCTTCCGATCCTTTTAAAAACTTACAGACATCGTATCCGCTGCCGTCGGGAAGATTTATATCAAGAATGCTTATATCGTACTCTTTTGTTTTCCATGCTTTTTTTGCTTCTGCGACGCTTTTAACATGAGTGACTTCGTATCCTTCTTTTTCAAGAGAATACTTAAGTCCCATGCCTATCGCATCATCATCTTCAAGCAGAAATATTTTCATAAACAAACCTCTTGGATTTATTTTTTGTTAAAGTAAACATCGATCGGATCAAACTGATATCCGGGAACGGGATCGGGCAGACACATGAAACGGATCTCATCATAGGATTCCTGCTTTAAAAGGATGACTTCGGCACCTCTTTCATAACCGTCCAGATCCACGATCATATAAGCCGAACCGTTATATATCCTGACATCGCTTGTCTTTGCCGAATACTCTTTTTGGTCAACTTTCAATGTGGCGGAACCGTCTTCGTTAACTTTTAATGACGCATCTTTTATGTATTCCGTTCTGACTTTATCAATGAACCATTCGCCGACAAAGCCTTCGACTACCCACCAGTCTTTGCCTTCATAATCGATCTCGGCAAGCGATCCGTCTTCATAATAAATTCCTGTTCCGGGAACAAGTTTTACTTCGTTTCCAAACCACGTAACGGTCCTGTCATAATATGCGGGATTATCTCTCGGATCCTTAAGATTGTCGTTTACAACCTCTTCCCAGCCGGGTTCTTCTCTTACAAGATCATTAAAGAAATTGTAGAGTTCCGCATACATGATATCTTCCTCGGGAGGAAGTGTCTTGGGAAACTGAGTGTTAAACCTGACATCATAGATCATGTTCTTTCCGCTGAACACACATAATGTTCTGCTCGGCGAATAACTCACACCGTATGCCTGATAATTGGTGAAAGCTTCCAGATCGTATCTTCCCAGGATATCAAGTAATTCCTCGACTTCATCGGCATCAAGTTTGATCGTGCCTTCTTTTTTGCTGCCCGTATAATTATTCGGTCCGACTCTTTTTGATATCTCGGCTTTCGCACCTTTTTCGCTTATCTTATCAACGATGACATCAAGATAAAACTGATTACCCGAGAAATTATCGTACGTAAAATGAACTTTTGTGATCTCACCGTTTGAAGCCTCTGTAACATCTTCAGGCGAATCAACATCCTTATTGGAAAAACAGCCAAACAGAAACATTAACGAAACCCCCAAAAAAATAATTAGAATCTGATTTATCTTTTTCTTCATGGATATCCCCTTTACGAATCCCCTAAATTCATTTTTATTTTATCAAAGAGCAAAGAATAATTACACCCCATATTCAAACGAAACCGTATACATTTTATGTTTATCTGATATAATAAACCACGGAGAAAGAAAATGAGTTTTATAATCTCGGGCGATACACACGGGATGCTTGATATAAAAAAAGTGACCGATTTTTTCGCCGCTTCCGAAATCGAATATACAAAAGATGACTACCTTATCATATGCGGTGATGTCGGTGTCTGTGCCTTTCTTGAAGAGGAAGAAAAAGCGGTAAGGGAAACTCTTCGCGATCTTCCGGTGACGGTGCTTTTCATCGACGGAAATCACGAACATTTCTGGCATCTTAATTCTTACCCCACAGAAACCTGGAACGGCGGCAAGATCCACAGGATCGAAAAAGACATAATCCACCTTATGCGCGGTCAGATCTTTGACATCGACGGTACTACCTTCTTTACTTTCGGCGGTGCATACAGCGTTGACAAGTGGTGCAGAAAAGAAGGATTTTCCTGGTTTCCCGAAGAGATCCCAAGCAGAAACGAATATGAAGAAGGATGGTTTTCTTTAGAGAAAGCGAATTTCAAAGTCGACTACATCCTTTCGCATACCGCTCCTACCGATGTGGCTGCCGAGATGTGTTACGGCGAGATGTCAGACGGCGAGATAGAACTGAGACGTTTTCTTCAAAGGGTGGCCGACAATACCGATTTTAAAGCCTGGTACTTCGGACATTTCCATGAAGACACTGAGATCGAAGATACATTCTTCTGTCTTTTTGACAACATTGTTACACTGTAATTCCGAAACCGATATACTTGAAATACTTGCAAGCGATCTATAAAAAAATAACCCGGCGCTTTTAAAGCGTCGGGTATTATTATTTATATGCACAAAGATTAAATTGCAATTTATATGCACAAAGTTTAGATCGCATCGACCATTGTCTTAACATATTCTCCTACATACTTCGGAGATTCTTTTCCGTATTTTTCCATGATCTTGATGATAGCCGAACCCACGATGGCACCGTCCGAAACCGAAGCCATTTTCTTTGCCTGCTCGGGTGTTGAAATACCGAAACCGATGGCACAGGGAACGGTAGAATTTTCTCTTATGATCTTTACGATCGATTCAAGATCGGTATTGATCTCTGTTCTTGTACCCGTAACACCGAGACTTGAAACAAGATAGATAAATCCTTCTGCTTCTTTTGCGATCATTGCGATCCTGTCTTTTGAAGTGGGCGCGATAAGTGAGATAAGATCAACTCCGTACTTATGGCAGTCATTTAAGAACTCTTCTTTTTCTTCGAAAGGAAGGTCGGGTAAGATGATACCGTCGATACCGACTTCACTGCAGGTCTTAAAGAATCTGTCCGAGCCGTAGGAAAATACAACATTTGCATATGTCATGAAAACCATAGGTACTGTTACGTCTTTTCTAAGATCCCTTACGAGATCGAATACCTTATCGGTCGTTACGCCGCCGTTTAACGCACGTAAGTTTGCTCCCTGGATAACGGGACCTTCAGCTGTGGGATCCGAAAAAGGGATTCCAAGTTCCACTAAGGATGCACCGTTTGCCACTGCTTCGCGAACGATCTTTGCAGTTGTTTCAAGATCGGGATCACCGCATGTGATAAAAGGAATAAATGCTTTTTTATTTTCGAATGCTTTTTTAATATTACTCATTGATATCCTCCCCTCTGTAACGGGCGATAGCCGCACAGTCCTTATCTCCTCTGCCGGAAATCGTGATAACGATTATCTTATCCTTATCCATTTCGGGAGCGATCTTTAATGCATGTGCGACAGCATGTGCAGACTCGATCGCGGGAATGATACCCTCTGTCTTTGCAAGATACTCGAATGCGCATACCGCTTCTTCGTCGGTAACGGGAACATATTCCGCTCTTCCGATGTCGTGAAGATATGCGTGCTCGGGTCCGATACCGGGATAATCAAGTCCTGCGGAGATCGAATAAACGGGAGCGATCTGGCCGTATTCATCCTGGCAGAAATATGATTTCATGCCGTGGAAGATACCGAGCTTTCCGGTTGCAACAGTTGCTGCCGTCTCGTATGTATCGACACCGCGTCCTGCTGCTTCGCATCCGATAAGTCTTACGTCTTTGTCGTTAATAAAATTGTAGAATGTTCCGATCGCATTGGAACCGCCTCCGACACATGCCAAGACAGCATCAGGAAGACGTCCTTCTTTTTCGAGGATCTGCTCTTTGATCTCTTTGGATATAACAGCCTGGAAATCACGAACGATCGTGGGGAAGGGATGAGGTCCCATTACGGAACCTAGACAGTAATGCGTATCGTCGATCCTCTTGGTCCACTCTCTCATCGCTTCGGAAACCGCATCCTTAAGTGTAGCCGTTCCTGTAGTTACGGGAATGACTTCGGCACCGAGAAGTCTCATTCTGTATACGTTCAAAGCCTGACGCTTTGTATCTTCCTCGCCCATGAACACTACGCATTCCATGCCCATCAAAGCTGCTGCCGTAGCTGTTGCTACACCGTGCTGGCCCGCACCGGTTTCTGCGATAAGACGTGTCTTTCCCATCTTCTTTGCAAGAAGTGCCTGTCCGAGAACATTGTTGATCTTGTGTGCACCGGTGTGATTCAGATCTTCTCTCTTTAAATAGATCTTCGCACCGCCGAGATCCTTGGTCATCTTCTCTGCGTAGTAAAGTCTTGAAGGTCTTCCGCCGTACTCATTTAAAAGTTCCGTAAGTTCTCTGTTGAACTCGGGATCGTTTTTATAATGATTGTATGCCTCTTCAAGTTCTATCACTGCATTCATCAATGTTTCCGGAATATACTGTCCGCCGTGGATTCCGAATCTTCCGGTTTTTGAATCATTATTGCTCATTGTATTTCCTTTCTAAAAAACTGACTGCTCGAATTATCGCATATCTCTGACAGTTTTTACAAACTTTTTCATCTTTTCGGGATCTTTTTTCTTGTCAGTCTCGATCCCCGAACTTACATCGACCGCAAAAGGATCTGTCTCTTTAAGTGCATCTTTTACGTTTTCGGGATCGAGTCCGCCCGCAAGGAAATAATCTCTTTTTACTTCCCTTAAAAGGCTTCGGTCTAAAAGCTTTCCGTCTCCCGCACCCGAATCAAGCAGCACGTAATCGGCGCTTGAAGCGTTTACCAAAGATGCATCTTCAACGGACTTTATCCTGAAAGCTTTGATCACCGGTTTTCCGCCTGTAAGCTTTCTTAATTCGGAAATATACTCTTCGTCCTCTCTTCCGTGAAGCTGGGCGATATCTATGATATCTTCATTTAAAAGATATGCCACATCTTTTATATCTTCGTCTATAAAAACTCCGACCGCTTTTATTTCGGGATCGAGTTTCTTTTTTAACTCTGCCGCTTTATCGAAATCAACATACCGGATGCTCTTTTTGTAAAAAACAAATCCGATGAATTCCGGCTTTAATCCGTTGACCGTTTCGATGTCTTCAAGTCTTGAGAGTCCGCAAAGTTTTATCTTTGTCATAATGCACTCCTTAAAAGTTTAAGTGCCTCCTTTTTATCGGCTGCTCTCATTACCGTCTCACCGATAAGTACCGCATCGGCTCCCGCTCTTCTTATGTTTGCCACATCTTCGGGTGTCTTGAATCCGCTCTCGGATACAAAGATCCTGTCCGAAGGGATGAGTTCGCGAAGCTTTCTGCTGTTGTTTGAATCAACAGTAAAATCTTTTAAGTTTCTGTTGTTGACTCCGATTATCCTGGCATTTGCCGATACAGCGGTTTCAACTTCTTTTTCGTCATGTGTCTCAACGATCGCGGAAAGTCCGAGTTCGTCGCAGATGCCTAAGTACTCTTCTATCTGGCCTTTCGAAAGGATCGCACAGATAAGAAGTACCGCGGATGCACCGAGCGTCTTTGCTTCGTAGATCATGTATTCGTCAACCGTAAAATCTTTTCTTAAACACGGTATGGAAACTTCTTTTGCGATCTCTTCAAGATATTCGTTCTTACCCAGAAACCACTTGGGTTCGGTAAGTACCGAAATGCAGTCCGCGCCTGCCGCCTCGTATTCCTTTGCTATTGAAAGATAAGGAAAATCGGGGGCGATGAGACCTTTTGAAGGAGATGCTTTTTTGCATTCGAGGATGAAAGCCAGGTCATCTTTTTTCAGTGCTTTTTCAAATGAAAAGCTGCCTTTTTCCATATCGAAGGCCATCTTTCTTATATCAGTCGTGTTAACACGACTCTTGGCCGCCTCTGTTCTCTCGATCGCGTATGCCGCGAGTTTATCTAATATCGTTTCACTCATTTTTTTATCCTTATTCTGCGTCGGGACGGTTACTTACTTCGATGAACTTTGTCAATACTTCGAGTGCCTTGCCCGAATCGATTATCTCTGCTGCGAGTGTAACACCTTCCTTGATGGATGCAGCCTTGCCGCCGATGTAAAGTGATGCGCCTGCGTTTAAAAGAACCGCATTTCTCTTATGGCCTTTTTCGCCGTTTAAGACGGCAAGTGTGATCTTTGCGTTCTCTGCGGGATCGCCGCCCTTAAGATCATCTTTTGTACAACGTTCAAATCCGAAATCTTCGGGTGTGATCGTGTATGTCTTGTACCAGCCGTCCTTGATCTCGCAGATCTTTGTGGGTGCGCTTAATGAGATCTCATCGAGCTTATCCATTCCGTATACGACCATGCCGCGTTTGATGCCAAGGCTTACAAGAACCTGTGCCAGAGGCTCTACAAGGTATTCGTCATATACACCGAGAAGCTGCATTGAGGGAGAAGCGGGATTGGTAAGGGGTCCCAAGATATTGAACACTGTTCTTACACCGAGTTCTTTTCTGATGGGGCCAACATATTTCATTGAAGAATGATATTTCTGTGCGAAAAGGAAACACATTCCGACTTCGTTTAAAAGTTCAACGCATCTTGCCGGACTCTGCTGGATGTTTACGCCGAGTGCTTCGAGGCAGTCTGCAGTTCCGCATTTTGATGATGCGGCGCGGTTGCCGTGTTTGGTAACTTTCATTCCGCCTGCTGCCGCAACGAGTGCACTTGTTGTGGAGATGTTAAAGCTCTGTGCGTTGTCTCCGCCTGTTCCGACAATCTCGAATACATCCATGCCTGTCTCAACCTTTGTAGCATGGTCTCTCATGGCTGCGGCACAGCCTGCGATCTCATCCGTTGTCTCTGCCTTTGCACTCTTTGTCGAAAGTGATGCAAGGAATGCTGCGTTCTGAGTGGGAGAAGTCTCACCGCTCATGATCTCGTTCATTACGGCATAAGCTTCATCATATGTTAAGTCTTCTTTGTTTACGATCTTTTCGATTGCTTCTTTAATCATTTTTGTATCCTCCGATCACAGTTTATTTACAGTTCCAAAAAGTTCTTTAACATTTGTTTTCCGTCGGGAGTCAGTATCGATTCGGGATGAAACTGCACTCCGTATATCGGATATTCTTTGTGGGCCACGGCCATTATCTCGCCTTCCAAAGTCTTTGCCGTAACCTTAAGGCACTCAGGGATAGTCTTTTCATCCGCCGCCAGTGAATGGTATCTCGCTACCGGTGCAACCTCGGGACAGCCTTTAAACAAAGGACAGTTTGTATCGAACTTTGCATCGGACTGTTTGCCGTGCATAAGTCTTGATGCGTAAGTAACTGTTGCTCCGAATGCCGCACATATCGCCTGATGGCCGAGGCAGACACCGAGGATCGGAATATCTTTTCCCAGGGTCTGTATCGCTTCGATAATGATGCCCGCATCTTCGGGTCTTCCGGGTCCCGGGGAAACGATTATCTTTTCGGGATTCAATTTTTTTATCTCTTCGACTGTCATCTCATCGTTTCTTATCACTTTTATATCGGGATCGAGTTCTCCGACATACTGATAAAGGTTATATGAAAAGCTGTCGTAATTATCTATCAAAAGAATCATATATCTGCCTCCTGTGCGTTTTCAAGTGCCGTAAGGGATGCTCTCGCTTTGTTTAAGCATTCTTCATATTCAAGTTCGGGAACCGAGTCTGCCACGATCCCGGCACCGCTTCTTACAAAAACTTTTCCGTTCTTTTTATAAGCTATCCTGATGGCGATACATGTATCCATGTTTCCCGTGAAATCTATGTATCCGATGGCGCCGCCGTAGATGCCTCTTTTATTGTTTTCAAGTTCGCCGATAAGCTTGCAGGCTCTGATCTTGGGTGCTCCGGAAAGTGTACCTGCGGGAAGGACCGCTTCTATAGCATCAAGTGCATCCTTGTCATCCCTTATCTTTCCGCATACCGTGGAACCGATGTGCATTACGTGGGAGAAACGGACCACGCTTCTTAACTTCTCTACGAATACGCTTCCGAACTTACTTACTTTTCCAAGGTCGTTTCTTCCGAGGTCGACTAACATGTTATGCTCGGCAAGTTCTTTTTCGTCTTTTAAAAGCTCCGCTTCGAGGGCTAAATCTTCTTCATCCGTCTTGCCTCTTTTTCTTGTTCCTGCAAGAGGGAAAGTGTGAAGTACTCCGTTTTCAAGTTTTACGAGTGTTTCGGGAGAAGCGCCGGCTACTTCGACATCCGTTCCCGAGAAGTAAAACATGTAAGGCGAAGGATTGATGGTCCTTAACATTCTGTATGTGTTTAAGAGGCTTCCTTCGAAAGGAGCGCTCAGTCTGTTCGATAAAACGATCTGGAAAATGTCTCCCTCGTGGATATAGTGTTTTGCTTTCTCGACCATTTCGCAAAACTCTTTCTTATTAAATAAGGGAGTAACTTCTCCTAAGAGCTTTCCGCCTTCCTCTTCTTTTTTCTCGCCGTGTCTTAAAAGATCCGCAAGCTGCTTCAAGTCCATCACGGCTTTGTTGTATCCGACTTCGATATCCTTAAGAGGCATGTTCACGATGAGGATGATCTTCTGCTTCATGTTGTCGAACGCTATTACTTTGTCAAAAAGCATAAGATCGACATCCTTAAACTCTTCCGTATCTGTAACGTCGCTCTTTACGGTCGGCTCGCTGTAGTTTAAATAATCGTATGAGAAGTATCCGACAAGTCCGCCCGTAAAAGAAGGAAGATGATCGAATCTCGGGCTCTTGTATTCCGAAAGGATCTGACGAAGCTGGATCGAAGGGTTCTCGGTCTTTATATCAAGGTTTCCCGCTTTCAGATTACCGTCGATACAGGTGATCTCCATCCTGGGATCGTATCCCAAAAATGTGTATCTGCCCCACTTGTCGTTCGCCTGGGCTGATTCAAGCATATAGCAGTGTGTCGAAACGTTTTTAAGGATCTTCATCGTCTCGATGGGTGTTGTAAAGTCTGAGAGGATCTCAGTGCTTAAAGGCAGTACATTGTATTTGCCGGACTTTGCGATCTCTTTGACTTCTTCTAAAGACGGTACGATTTTCATGGGAAACTTCCTTTCATTTTATTCGATATGTCCGGGGACTTTTACGATCATTACAGTTTTAAGGAGGAAAAGTAATTTTTTCAATAAAAAAGTCCCTGACAAAATCCACTGATTCTGTCAAGGACGAATAATCTTTTATCCGCGGTGCCACCCTGATTCACGATGCGACTCGTGCGCTTAGCGAGATACCTTCATATCTCCGGCAATTGACGTATGCCTAAACGTCGCAGAATACTTTGATCTCTCATTTCACTGCGCCCTCAGCGGTCCATTTGACAATTTGTTTCGTACCCGGATCTCAGCTTCCCGGATTCTCTGTAGGGGCATCATTGCCGTTATCTCCGCTTCAACGGTTTAAATTCTTAAATTTGAAAAAAGAATACCACACGAAAAAAAGCAAGTCAACAAAAATTTTTAATCATTTACGATTATATCTGCGGTAACGCTTCGTGTGACCTCAATAAGATCCGTGGGTGAGAGTTCGATCTGCGCTCCGACTCTGCCTGCGCTTACATATATTTTCTCATACGATGGAGCCGTTTCATGGATAAAAGTCTTAAACTGCTTTTTCATTCCGATCGGTGAACATCCGCCGTGAACATATCCCGTTAAGGGAAGCAGCTCTTTCTGCTTAATCATGTCGATGGACTTCTCGCCTGCTGCCTTTGCGGCTTTTTTTAGATCCAGTTCTTCGTTTACGGGAACCACGAAAACATAGTAAGTATTGCTCTTTCCCTGAGTTACCAGAGTCTTGAATACTTTCGCGGAATCCTCTTTTAAAATTGCTGCGATCTCTTCGCCGGTCAAAGTCGCATCCGGTTCGTATGTATGACTTTCGTAAGATATTTTTTTAGCGTCAAGCACACGCATGACATTTGTTTTTTCTTCTTTTTTCATCTGAATCTTCCTCTTAAATAATGCATCACAATCTTATAAAAGAACTGAAGATATGTCAAATATCGGGATCCCGTGGCGCGGACTTAAAAACTTACTATCTTGGTGGCAACCTTTTCCTGGAAGCGGACATCGTGCTCCACGATAAGCATGGTCGGCTTAAAATCTAAGATCAGCTTTTCTATCTGCATGCGTGAAAAAACATCGATGTAGTTAAGCGGTTCGTCCCAGATATAAAGATGTGCGGGAGTTATAAGACTCGATGCTAATTTATATAGGAGATCTTCAGTCCCGAAGCCACTTCGAGTATGCCGTTTTCGACAAGCTTTTGTGTGCCTTTTATCTCTTCATCGGGATTCGCCTTTTTTAAGATTGCTTTGATGATGCTCGATTTGCCGCATCCGTTATCGCCGCGAAGGACCAATCTGTCGCCCTGTCGGATCTCAAATCTCATTCCTTCGAACAGAGGCTTATCTCCGTCGGAATACTCGAGGGACAGATCTCTTGCCAGAACAAGAACATCCTTATGGTGCTTAAGAGGCATAACCTTTAAGTTTATCTCTTTTTCGATATCCTGAAGCAAGCCTTCTGTTTCCTCGATCTCCTTGTCGATCCTGTGCTCGAAGTTCTTTACTCTCGACTGCATTTTTTTGGTCTTGGCTCCGATGTAGGCTCTGGTATCCAGAAACCTGTCATGCTCTTTTACCGGATCGAAACCGATCTTGGTGTTTTCATTTTTTTCGGCCCATCTGTCGGCTCTGTCTGCTGCCGCCTTTAATTTACCGATCTCTTTTAAATGTTTTTCGTTTTCCGCTTTCGCAAAAGCATCGGCTTTTTCCTTGTTTTCCCACCATGATGAGAAATTGCCTGTCTGGACCTCTATCGTTTTTCTGTTTAAAACAAGCACGTGGTCGCAGACCGCATCCAAAAGATCTCTGTCATGAGAGACCAGGATAAAGCCTTTCTTTTTTGCAAGATATTTTTTTACCAGTTCTCTTGCCTGTGAATCCAGATGATTCGTCGGCTCATCGATAAGAAGGAACTCTCCCTCGAGAGCGAAGAGGACCGCAAGCATTACCCTTGTGCGTTCGCCGAAGCTTAATGTATTGAACGGTCTGTAAAGACATTCCGCATCCATTCCTATCTGGTTCATCTGAACCATGACCTGCCACGACTCCGCCTCGGGTTTCCACTTCCCGATCAGCTCATCCGCCGTTTTTAAAAGATCTTCCTCACTCACATCATACGGAAAATAGTCAAAGCGCATACCCGATGAAATGTTTCCCTTTGTGGGTTCGTATTTGCCCAGGAAGAGATTCAAAAGTGTGGTTTTTCCTTTTCCGTTTCTTCCGATAAGTCCGAGTTTCCAATCTGTATCAATACTGAAATTTACGTCTGAAAGGACATCGTCAAAACTGCCCTCATAACAGAACGTAAGATCATTAACCTTTATTTGTGCCATCTATATCACCTCCTGTGATCAAGACCTCGAAATCGAGTAGGGAAGATTTATCGCACCCTGCTCGCTGCGCCGCCCGCATGCTGCGAAGCAGCAAATTACCTCGTGCGGGCGTGTGCATAAAAAAGAATCTGCTTCCATACCGAAAGCAGATTATACGTACAAATAAAGATCATATGCCGAAGCACACCCAAAAAGGCGACAATCCAAAATGATACGATAATCCAATTCGGCATACACAAACAGACCTTTTTGAGGCCTTCCAAAAAACGTTCGCATTTACCAAATCAAACTATCTGATTATCATTCTCTCACCTTCACACTTTCGTGTGCCCTTCTTTAAACTGTGCAAATAATAACACGAAAAATTTTTATCGTCAATATGATAAATCTCACATATCGGGTGAGTATGTCGTGAAAGTCACAGCTTCGTTATCCTTGAAATCCGGTTCCGATTTTTTACCCTTCAAATAGGTATCGAAAAACTCAAGATGACATCTGCAGAGATTCTCATGAAGCAGATTGGGATCGAGTTTCCCTGCTATCGAAGCCATGGGAATATTGTATTTCATATCGGAAAATCCCATATGCTTCATATCTTTAAAAAGTGCTTTATACACCGGTTTGGTATGTCTTAAATAGAACCTGTTTACAACATTTTCATTATCCTTGCAGCTTATCTGAAGGAACGGAACATTTAACACTTCGTCTTTGTAATTTCCGAACGAGCCGCCGTCCATATTTACTCCGCAGGCATAATCGGGATTGGTCGCACAAAGTTCATAAGCCGTATTTCCTCCGGCCGAATGACCCGTGGCACCTATTCCTTTCTGAAAATCGATAAGATCGCTTAAGTGTTCCCTGGCATACTCGACTGCAGCATCGGTATCCTTAACCCATTCGTCCCTTCTGCTCATTATGAATGTTCTGTATTTTCTCTGGTACTCATCCAGTGCTTCCCATAATTCCTCATCTGTGCCTTTTAACTTCATTAGTTTTAAACTTGCTATAAGTCCGCCTAAATAAGGCTCCATCGACTTGATCTTTTTGTTATAAAAAACAAACGAACCGTCATCAAATTCGCTGCAGATCATCTCCATTGTATGGTCCACTACGATAACGACATATCCGTGGGATGCCAACTCGATACAAAGAAACGAGTTTCCTTCCCTGTATGATCCGTATCCCGGAGAAAAAACGATAAGAGGAAACTTTTCACCCTGTATACGGGGGGCATCGGTATAGCACTCGGAAATATTATCTCCCGATTCCGTCATCTTTTTATAATTCATGGGAACCTTATATACCATTTTCATTCCTTTGGTCATGTTTTCGGACATGTATTCCGTCTTTGAAAGACCTTCGACATCCGATTTATTCACGGGATAGTAAACTCTTGCGCCAACACTTCTTTTTGTGCCGGGCTTCATTACTTCCTCTCTGACATCCTTAACCGTATATGTAAATGTTCCTACCGCATATTCACCTGTGGGAACGGGTTTATTAACTTTCTTCATCTTTTATTCCTCCGATCCGAAAAGAAAGATTATCGTCTTTGCCAGTGTCTTAAACTGCTGTCTTGGATTTGCTTTGCTGCCGGTCTTTCCTCTGCCGTAGCAGGCTGAAAGGATACAGTTCATCTCTATACCCACATATGCCGACGAAATAAAATCAAAAAGTTCTTCGGGCGTTCCTTTCAAAACAAAATGGTTTTCCTCGCTTGCCTTCATAAGTAACGGGAGCACGATCTGCGCCATGTACTCCATATTTCCTCTTCCTTTCGTCCCGCCGATTATCTTTTCCGCCCTGTCGGGTTCGTTGATCGCAAGTACCGTAAGGTCAAAATTTATCTTCTGGATATCCATAAGATGCGCTTCCATCGCTTCCCCGAGGATATCGCAGAAACGATAAATGGCCTCGTTGAACGAAAGGTTATCAGCTTCTTTACCCAAAGCTTCAAAATCATCGATGATGTTATAATCTCTTCGCATGCTCGTGACCAGATCGCTTAGGATCTCATCAAGATCTTTGTAAAACCTGTAGATCCCGCCCTGGGATAAGCCTGTCTCTTCTATCACATCCGTCATGGTGACCATTTCCACGGGTTTTTTCAGGCACACCCTGTAGGCCGCATCCACTATCGACTGCTTCTTTTTGTCAAAATAATCTTCTGATACTTTCGGCATGTTTTTCTCCTCAAAATAAAAATGAAACTACATTCATTTTATTTTTCCCCTGACGCTTTGTCAAGGCAAAAATGAAAGCAGTTTCATTTTTTCGTTTGTTGTCTTAAAAATCAATAGTATATATACTCATATTCCGTCGTCTCATCGACCGGCGGGCTGTCTCTGAATATATAATTATTGAAGCGGTAAATCTTTACGGGGTCACCGTACTCATTGTATTCGGCCGAGAATTCCGAATATCCCGTTAAACTGTCCTTGTCGCTGCAGTAATACAGAAGATTTCCGTCTTCATCATACTCATGGATACTTGTCTGTTTTTTGCTTCCGTCTTCTTCGATCGAATATTCCTTTGAGATCTTTCCGTCATTTTCATATTCGATGACGGAGTGAGACGGATGATCCCCGACCTTGACGGCCTCTTCGATCCCGTATTTGCCGAATGTATAATCTATGGCGAATGAAAGTTCACCGTCTTCCCCGTAATATTCCTCGCGGATGACCCTCTCTTCACTGTCATAGAAATAAATATCAGGACACTTTCCATACATCGTATCCGTCATCTTGGTCTTATTTCCATCCTTGTCATACTCATATTCGTAAGTTCTGTAAACATATCCGTCTTCGCTTTCCACAGACCAGAGAGTCACAAGACCTTTATCGTTGTATTCGTATACATTTATATGGAACACGTCTCCGTCAAAACTGTAATCTATGTTTTTGACAAGTTTTCCGGATTTGTAGGTGTTTTTTTCCTGTATGATCAGTTCTTCTTCGTTATCACCCATGTATTTTTCCAGAAGATTTCCGTCCTTGTCATAAACATATTTGGTATATCTTTTTATCGTACCTGCAGAATCAGTATGGACTTCGGTAAGCTTGTTTCCGTTTTCGTCATATGTTGTTGTATAAACATCGGTAAGTCCGTCCTTTTCATTGTAAAACTCTTTTTCCGTTTCGTTACCGTGCTCATCATATTTTGTAATTCTAATGAATCCCGTGGAATCGATCTCCTTCATTTCTTTGATAACGGGTTTGTTATCCTCTTCCGGCGTTTCGACAGGCTGTGTATTTCCCGCTTTCGGAGCACATGCAAGACAGGCGAGCATCAATACGGCAAGAAACGCCGTTTTTCTGATTTTCATACAAGATCCTCCTGTTTGAGTCTGACGGTAAGGATATGTCTCGTCGGCCAGAACTCATATAAATAAATCGTATTAACCTTTCCGTCAACATGTCTGTATTCACCCATGACCAGCTTTAACGCATCCCTTATCACATCCGGCTTATCTATAAGAAGCGTGGTATGCGCCGTCCATTTATAGAAATCCTTGGTATCAAGAAAATTGTCTTTTAAAAGGAGCATTTCTTTGCTCGCCGACGGTGAAAGGAACAAAACGTCGTTTTCAGGCATGCGGAAAAGTCCGAAATTGTTAAAAGAAACATCGAATGAATCCGTTGTTTCTGCGACCTTTTTAAGACGCTCTTTTAATTCCTCTTCTCTGTCGGTATCATATGTGCCCAAAGTAAAATGCATGGGGATATCCTTTGTCTGAACTCCCGAAAAGCCTGCTTCATAAAGTTTATTCTGTAATC
>CADARM010000010.1 GCA_902790275.1 uncultured Lachnospiraceae bacterium | reverse complement strand
ATCATAATCGAAGTCAGGCTTTTCGGCGGCGAGGAGGAGCATAACCTTGATGCCGGCCATGTCGGCACAGGCTTCGCCCGTCATGATGCTGCCGTAGAAATCCTGGCCCTGCCAGGGGTGCATGGCGTTATAATAGTCCACCATTTTGGCATTGCGGGCCTGGAAGGCGGCATAGTCGTCTTCGGTCCACCACATGGTCATGTTGCCGTCTTTATCAAACTGGGCCCCGGAGGAGTCAAAGGCGTGGGAGATTTCATGGCCGATGACTGCACCGAGGGTCCCGTAAAGCTCTTCATCCGACATAGCGGTATTATAGAGAGAGCCCCTTGCAAAAGCCCCGAGAATGGACACGCTGTTGGACTGGGGGTCGTAGAAGCAGTTGACAGTCTGCGGTGTGGCAACCCACTTTTCCTTGTCGACGGGAGCAGAATAGTCTTCAATGCTTTCACGGAGGTTGTTCAGAGCAATGGCGAGCTCCGCATCCCAGAGGGTGCCTCCCTCTTCACGGGAAGCGAAATTGAGATCGGGGCATTCGTACTTCTCCCAGCTGTCCGGATAGAGGACACGCTTGTCAATTGCCTCCAGCTTTTCCACTGCCCTGGCTCGGGTTTCATCAGAGAGGAAGGAGGCATCGGCAAGAATGCCGTGGTAGGCCTCCAGAATTTCATCAATCATCAGGGAGATGCGGTCTTTATCCTCCTGCCTGAGGTATGACTCGGTATAGAGGCGGGCAACAGGCCAGGCGAGCATGCCGGACACAATGCCGGAAAAGGCGGTTTCGTCATCGAGCATGCCGGTGGCCCCGGAGATGGCATTGGTGCAGGCCACATCCCACTCGTAGCATTCGCGGTCGAGGCTGCCGGCCTGGGCGATAGCCCCCTTGACAATGAGAAGGTCGCGCATGAGGGGGAGATTTTCATCGGTGTAAAGCTCATTGAGCTTTTCAAGGAAGGCAGGCTCCGTGACGAGATACTGCTCGGCCTCGGGGAAGCCGATGACCTGCTCCAGCATGGGGAGAATGGGGAGAGAGGCCTGGGCGGCTTCGAGATCGGCACGGGAGAAGATGTTATAGATTTTGCCGTAAAAATCAGGGCTGCGGCTGGCTTCGTTGGTATAGATGGCGGGAGCCAGCATAGACTCGAATGCAAAAGCGTTGGCGATTTTAGAGGCGGCCTCCTCTTCCGAATAGCCCAGCTTCATGAGCATTTTGGTGGCGAGCTCGGTGAGGGCGGCTTTGCGCACCTCGCCGCTTGGGGTCAGAGCAGAATACTCCGCACTGTCACCCAGCAGAAGGGAGCCCGAGCCCACAGTCAGGATGTAGCGGGAGGAGTCGACAAAGTCAACCATGGGACCCACAGAGAAAAGGGAGCCGATCTGCTTTTCAATGGGGGTTTCCGTGAAGTAGGCTGTGAGAGCCTCAACAGAGGTGATCGCGTCAACGGCATCCGTCATCTCCTTGAGAGGCGCAACGCCGAGGGCATTGCGGGAGTCCCAGTCCATCATGAGCCAGAAGAGGTCATAGGCGAGTTTGGCATCGTGAGAGGAAGGGGCATCGCCGAGGAACATATCTTTAATTTCCTTGTCCCCCAGGAGGGAGATGTCCATAATGGTGCCGGCATAGGGGTAACCCTCGGGAATTTCAAGGCTGAGGATAGCGTCCTTATTGACGGCGAGAGCGAAATTGTCCTTCAGATTCACAGGTGTGTCAGGCGTGACGACGCCCTCCAGATCGATATTGGGCCACGGAGTGCCGTTGGTATAGTCAAGAGCAGGGGCGTCCTCGGCAAAGGCTGCAGAAGCAAGAGATAAAAGCATGCCCAATGCCAGAATCAAACTGAGCGTTTTTTTCATGTGTTATCCTCCATACAAATTATTTTTAGATTAACCGGTAATAACATCCTTGAACATCATGTACTGCGTCATTTCATCCGCTACACCGGTCTCCGGCAGGCCTGCCGACCTTTGGAATATCCTCACTGCGGCTTCCGTATTATCGCCGAATCTTCCGTCGGCCACATCATTGGTCAGGCACTGCAGGTCAATCAGCCGCTGCTGGAGAATCCGAACCGTCTCACCGGTAGCTCCCTTCTGAATCGGAGAAAACATGCTCAGATCGGGAGTGGGCTCCGGGGTGGGTTCCGGAGTGGGAGCCGGGGTCGGCTCCGGAGTCGGCACGGGAGTGGGCTCCGGGGTGGGAGCAGGTGCTGGCTCATAAGACGGCATCGGGGTAGGCGCAGGCGTAAAAATCGCCACCGGCCCCTCTGTGGGTTTGGCGGGAGATACGGGCGGGCTCGAGAGCGCGAACATCCGCCCTATAACGGGATATGCAAGCCAGACCGTGCATACCAGTGCAATCAAGGTTACAATTATTCCAAAAATTCTGTTCATTGTTGTTCTCTTTCCGGTAAAAGTATCGTGTTTCAGATTCCATACAGCTCACCGCATGGCATCATCGCCGGCAAGCTGTCATTCATAGTATCTCATTCTCAACATGTATCATAATATCACTCCGGCCAATCATAATGCAACCTCTTTTTCATAATGACCAGGTATTGTTTCAACATCCTCACCGGTGACAAACCTCCAGTGGTAACCCCCTGCATGGATCTGGGCTCCGGTGCATGCAGCATGGATATTCGTGAAACCTGTTAACCGAATGGCTTCACGCTGTGATAAATAAACGACACCGGTCTCTATGCACTGTACTACTAAGAACCAGAATAATTCAAAGAACAATATAAAATCAGACAGTGAACCGTCCCCTGTCTGACCGATTTATTCCTTTCATTTCAGTTGTTTGCAATTTGCAATCAACTGAAATGCGCTGTTCAGTTAACATAACGTCAAAACGTGAAAGTTACCAGCAAGTTAAAGCTGCTCTGTGCACTCCTGCCTGACTGGTTTGCTGAAAACTTTGAAACCATTGTGACGTACATTGTACCAGTTATAGCGTATGACCAAAGCGTGCACCTGAAGCCGGAAAGCACCTAATGTTGTCCCTCTCCCGTACTTCTGATGCCACTCCTTCACGACCTGATCATCAAAGAACTTGTACGGCTGAACCGGTGAGTCCGGGACTGAATTCCAGCGGTCAAACATATCCAGCAGCTCCCGATTGACAGGTCTGTCCCGCAGCTCCTCAAAGGTGAGGTAATCACAGGTCGGATCCACCACCATATATTCGTAACCGTGCTGAATGCAGTATTCTTTCAGGGCGCAGTATTTCTCTATATTTCCGTGGTAATCCATCGCCCCTGCCGATTTCACTTCAATCACAGCAATATGCATATCCCGGGTCAGGACAACAAAGTCAGGGTAATAACTTTTCCCTGTTGAAAAAGCTGAGTTATAAGGGATGCACAGGTTCTGCCCGCCGCATGCATAAACCAGATTGTTGTCGTGCAGATATTTCAGCATTTGCACTTCACTGCCGGAATCGCAGTCAATCCGGTTGCCGTCGATAGAAGTGAAGGTTGCAGCAGGCTGCCCTTCCCTGTGTGTTGAACCATGCGTCCAATCGGCCAGAGCTGAAAATTCTTCATAGGTGAATATTTCTGCACCGCTCCGGTTATTCAGCTTTACGAGAACCGGATCACTGCTCTCTCCTGCCGGTTCCATATACCAGCGGAACTGCTCATCCTTACGATATGTCCGCTTATGATCATAGAGATATCTGTTTACTTTGTTTTTTGCAAGCTGAAGCTCTTTCGCAATCTCCCGGGCTTTCAGGCCATCGGAATGCAACAGGAGAAGCTGATTTAACCTTCTGATATCATCATTGTTCATGTGCAGGCATAACCTCTTTTTTACTCTTCCGTTTCATAATAATAGGAATAGTCGATACCCTTCATGAATACTTCGCGGTCATTGATTTTATCTGTCAACGCGCCACTGATCAGGCTCAGGATTGGGGCCTCGGTCACCGGGCTCTGTTCCATTGCCTGAAGGTAAGCTTTCTTATCGATCCGGCTCCAGTCAACGCAAAGAGACAGATTCTTCTTCAGAATCAGATCAATCCAGATTCTCGTGCTGCGGCCGTTGCCCTCCATAAACGGGTGGGCAATATTCATCTCCACATATTTTGATACGATTTCTTCCAGAGTGCTTTCGGGCATCTGCTCTATTTTTTTCAGATTATCCGATAAAAACCGGGCATTGGCAAATGCGAACCCGCCCTTGCTGATATTCTTTGTCCGGATCTGTCCGGCAAAGTCATAAAGGCTGTCAAAGATATATGCATGGATCTGCTGCAGACCTCTGACCGTGCCGACTTCAACGGCATTGATCAATCCGCTCTCAAAGAGCTCATAAGCCTTCTGTTTGCTCTTTTCATCAATCGAGCTTCCGACGGAAGAGAGCCACCTGAGGAAAACATCCTTCTTCCCGCTCTGTATAACGGCAATCAGCGCATTCCGTGAAGCTTCATCAATGACATCCGTAAGATACCGTTTCCCGTCCCGAGCGGGCAGCTTCAGTTGTTTGCAATTTGCAAACAACTGCGGATTCCTTCTCTTTACCGTTGCCCAGTAAACTCTCGGGTTTGACGTCTCAGCAAGGGCAGCGACAACATCAGCGGCACACATCCACCATTTTGCGGTCTCGTCATCCCAGACGGAACGGACCGGAACATCGTCAAAGAAACGTATAGAGACTTTCAGATCAGCCATTGCCTTTCACCTTCCCGTATTTCTCCGTTGCGAATGATGATGCGCATACCCGGTGCAAAATCGACCATAATACTACCTGCCTAAGAATAATATTAACGCACTTTTCTGTCTTGAAGCGTAGAGTCAAAGTCTATACGAAACCAGAATAATTATACCATTCAACAAAGTTAAAATCAAACCGATTTTCCGCGCTGAACATTATTGAAGATGTCAGATCACAGTTTCTTTATCATTTTTGTACCTTCCCAGATACAGACAACGAATCCAACCACCAGCATGATTATGGCGTACCCAAAATGTTGCCCGTTCCATGCGATGAGGCCGCTAGTCAACGGAGCCAGAGCTGTTGCACAAATGATCTTTCCAAGCTGTGTAGCATAAGCCTTCTTGTCTTTCATCTCGGCTGAATCCGATCTTGGGATGAGGCCTGGATCTTTTGTCGCAATCAGGAGAATACCGTACAGCAGCAAAGCTCCTGCAAAGCAGAACATCAGTATCGAAAATGCATGTTCCAACGATTTCTCCTCCCTTCAGTATGTGTCAGTCTGCCAGTCCGTCAGAGCTTTCATCAAATTCTATGCCGGATGGGGTTAAACCGCCTGCGCTGGTGTTGAGGCAGCACAACATTCTCAATTGTTTGCCGGCAGGACTCTAAAATCGTTCGGATCTCCCCCTTTGTAATGTAACAAGGTGTGGATTTCCGTGTAAAGTTCAATGCTATTCCATCTACTGCCTCGTATTCTTCTACCGGGTTGAACAAATAACGAAAAACGTCTGCAATCGGAGACTCCATCACCCGGAACCATCCCGCTTTGAGCGAAGCTTCCTGCGAAGTATACAGAAGAATATACTTTTTCTCTGCTACTTGCTTCATCAGGAAGCCGATCTTCCCTTTTTCCTTTGCGTTTTCGTACGGAGTAATCAGTTTTTCGCCGCTCAGAAAGCTCCTTTTAAGAAGTTCCAGAACCACAGCACGATTGTTTTCTGTATTGCTTTCAGCATATTCTGCCACTGCGTCCGTCAGAGCCGGAAGGTAGTCCACACCCTCATCCGGATACACTGGGTATGATATTGTGTATTCCCTATCGTTATACAATTGCACTTTTCCTCCTGGATATAAACTTTTCTTGCTATGTTAACACCTTTTTTCAATATTTCAAAGTGTTATTATTAAAACTCTACCGTTTCGGGTGCTCCCATGAATGAGCTGAATGTTGCTTTTGCACTCTTAAAATAGAATACTTCGGTATTTCCGTCATCTGCGGAATACATCCCCTGTAATGAAGGATAAGCATCGAGCATTGACTGCTTTGCTTCTCTTCTGTCGTCTTCAGCCAATTCCCCGGCAACTCTTAACCATGCACCGTCCTTGAAAGCACATATCTCAACCTTGGGATTGGCATGGATCTGCTTTGATACTTCTTTAACCTTTCCTGTCTGGATATAAAGCTTTCCGTCAAAGATATTAACGGTTCCGAAAGGTCTTACTCTGGGCTGATCGCCTTCAACTGTTGCAAGATAATATGTTCCTGCTTCTTTTAAAAACTTTTCTACTCTCTGCATTTTTATACCCCCTTAGGTTATTTTCTTATAACTGTACCCATCTATTTTACAATATCTTTCGCAAAATATCATCATTTAAAAGAAATTCCACTTACTTAAGAAGAATCCGGGTATAACGACAATGATAAAGAATGCCCAGCTTACAAGCGTAAAAGTCTTGATGAACTTGAAGCCGTTCGAAGGATATTCCCTTACATAGATCCTGTAATTGATAACGGATGCGAGCGATCCGATGAGTGAACAGAGGCCAGCAGTATCGAGTCCGTATATAAGGCCCGCAAAGTTCTCTGTAAACGGGTATAAAACTATCGAAGCGGGTACATTGGATATTATCTGGCTTAATCCCAGAGCCCACCAGTATTCGTTTCCCGCAACTGCTTTCTGTAAAACTCCCGATATTCCGGGGTTTGAAGCTATCGAGGATGAGAATACAAAGAAACAGAGGAATGTGAATATAAGTACGTAATCGACCTGTGTGAAAAGCTTTATGTTTACGATCGCGATAACGACTATCACGATACCGACTGCCACGGGCCAGAATTTAGTTCTTGTTACGATCGTCAGGATGATCATGGCAAAAAGCGAAAGGTAAGCTGTCTTTCTTATCTTTATCTGTTTTGCGCTCTCTTTCCTGTCGCCGTTCTTTTCAAGCTTTGCAAGGTCGTCTTCCTTAAGTTCGGTATTGAACTCTTCTTTAAGATCCTTTCTGTATAAAACAAGCACAAAGATTATAAGAAGGATCGCAGAGCCTACGCATAACGGTGACATATGGAGCATGAAATTCCATACACTCGTCTTTGACTGTCCGAAAAGGAAAAGATTCTGAGGGCTTCCGAAAGGCATTAAGAGTGAGCCTCTGATAGCCGCGATATTTTCCATCGAGATAACGGGAAGGATGTATTTTTCCTTGTCTCCTTTTTTAAACAAAAGGATCGTAAGCGGAACAAAGATGATCAGAGACACATCGTTTGTAACAAACATCGAGCAGAAGAAAACACCGAAGATAAGGAATAAAGAAAGTGTCGTCATGCTCTTGAATTTCCTGCTGAAATTGATGACGGGTTCAAAGATGTTTTCCTGCTTAAAACCTTCAAGTACGCAAAGCATCATAAAGAGAGTTCCGAGCGTATGCCAGTCGATCTCTTTTATCAGGGCCTTTGTCGGAGGTGTTATAAACAAAGAAACGACGGCGGCCAAAACAGCCACCGTCAGCATTATCTCTTTTTTCAAAAAAGCAAGAACTTTTTTCATATTCTACCGTTCTTTCTACTCAAGCTTTGAAGCCCATTCGAGAGCATCGTCGATATGAGGTCTGAAGTTGTCCTTACCGATCCTCTCAACAAAACCGCTCTTTTCCATGGTCTTGTAGGGCTGCTCGTTTACATGGGACAATACGAGTTTGATACCCTCTTTTTCGCATCTGTCGAAGAGCTGTTCAAGCGAATGCATAGCCGTAGCATCGATAGCGGGTACGCCACGCATTCTTATGATGATAACCTTTGTGAAATCCTTAAACGAAACTCCCGCAAGCTGATCGGCATCACCGAAGAACATGGGGCCCGTGATCTCATATACACGGACATGCTTGGGAACTTTCTTAAGATCCAATCCGTCGGGATCCTCTTCGGGATCGTAGTATTTCCAGCCCTGAACGCTCGATACATCGCTCATCTTCTTCATAAAGAGTACGCATGCGATGAGCATACCGATCTCGATAGCGACAACAAGGTCAAATGCCACGGTAAGAACAAATGTTACTACAAGAACCAGAATATCGCTCTTTGGAGCAGTCTTGCAAAGATGTACGAATGTTCTCCACTGGCACATATTGTAAGCGACCATGAAAAGGATGGCTGCGATCGTAGGCATGGGGATAAGTGCCGCATAAGGCATAAGAAGCACAAGTACCAGTACGAGGACTATCGAGTGAACGATACCTGCGATGGGTGATCTTCCGCCGTTTTTGATGTTTGCTGCTGTTCTTGCGATAGCGCCTGTAGCGGGAATACCGCCGAAGAGTGCGGAACCGATATTACCGATACCCTGTGCGATAAGTTCCATATTGGAACGGTGATGCGAGTTGATCATACTGTCTGCGACCACGCATGATAAAAGCGATTCGATGGCAGCAAGGATCGCGATCGTAAATCCGTCCGGTACCATTGATATTACCGACTCTGAAGTGATAGCGGGGAAATGGAATCCCGGAAGCTTGTTGCTTATAGTATAAAGATCTCCGATGGTGTTAACGTCCATCTTTAAGAACTTAACCATTAAGATTCCGACGATAACGGCGATAAGCGAACCGGGGATCTTTTCCGAGATAAAAGGCCATATGATAAGGATGGCAAGACTGACGCCGCCTACTATCAAAGCCTGATAATTTACTGTTGTGATATTGGATATGATAGCTTTGATCTTATCCATTGTTTCGATCGTAACCGTTCCTTCGGGATATGTAAGGCCTCCGAAGTCTTTTATCTGACCGATAAGGATCGTTACGGCGATACCTGCCGTAAATCCCGTTGTAATCGTATAAGGAATGTATTTGATAAGTGCACCGAGTCTGAACACGCCCATCAGGATAAGGATGATCCCTGCGATGATGGTCGCTATTACCAGACCGTCCATTCCTTTCGTTGCGACGATACCTGCAACGATGGTTGCAAATGCCGCTGTGGGGCCCGCGATCTGAACACGGCTTCCGCCGAAGAACGAGATCAGAAATCCCGCAACTATCGCAGTATAAATACCCTGTTCGGGGCCCACGCCCGAAGCAAGTGCGAGAGCAATGGAAAGTGGCAGTGCGATAATCGCTACAATTACGCCTGCCACTACATCATTTATAAACTTCTTTCCGCTGTAGTTCTTTAAGACGCTAAAGAGCATCGGCTTAATTTTGTCCTGTTTCATTTATTACAACTCCTACTGTAAACAAAATACCTGAATTACTTTAACGCATGCCTTTATTCAAGTCAACGGAAAATATTATTTTTGTGCGAATTGGACACTATCCCTCGGAATTCATCTTTTCTATTAGGCTTTTTGCATTATCGCTCTTTGCAAGTTCGCCCAGTTCCTTCGAAAAGAGAACGCATTCCACGTTTATACTTCCTCCCGATCTTTTATTTAGATTCTCGCATACCCTGACTGCTGCCTCATTCATGACTTCGTCGCATTTGCCGAACTCTTTCAAAAGCTTGGCGGCTTCTTCGGTGGTCACGCAGTCCAGGATCTTTCTTACCGTATCCTCAGGAGTATAATGCTTTATCGCTATCGCTGACATTATCTCCATACGGCAGTCGGCTTCTTTGGAATGTGTATTCATGATCCCGCCGGCGACCTTTATGAGCTTTCCTATATGGCCCACAAGAAGTATCTCTTTAAAGCCTGATTCTTTTGCCATATCGATAGTCTTACCGATAAAGTTACTGCATTTAACGCTTTTATCAAGATCATACCCGTATGTATCTCTCATAAAATCGAGTCCGTAATTACCGGGCGATATCGCAACATAATCAAATCCGAGTGCTTTCCTCTGATTGAGTTCGACTTTGATCGTATCGAGTATCGCCTGAGTGCTCATCGGCTCAACGATGCCGCTCGTTCCGATGATCGATATACCGCCCTCTATCCCGAGTCTCGGATTAAAAGTCTTCTTTGCGATCTCTTCGCCTTCGGGTACGGAAATAACTACCTTTACATTCTCTTTGATATCAAAAAGATCACAGACATCCCTTACTTCTTTTTCGATCATCTGTCTGGGTACGCTGTTGATCGCTGCTTCCCCCACTTTCTGATCGAGTCCGGGCTTCGTGACTCTGCCAATACCGATCCCGCCGTCTATGATAACGGTGTAGTCATTTACTTTAGTGCTGCCGTCCTCTGCATCCCCTGCGGCCGCTTTTGAGGACGTGCCGGTCAGTGAAACCGTCGAACAGATAAGTGCACCGCTTGTAACATCCGGGTCGTCTCCGCCGTCTTTTCTTACCGCACAGGAAACTTCGTTTTCGCTTCTTTTAATGTCCAGGATCTCCGCGGTGTAACTTAAACCTTTCGGCGTATCTATCGTTATGCTGTTTTTTTCTTTTCCCGTTAGAAGCATGTATATCGCTGCCTTTGAAGCGGCCGCTGCACAGCTTCCGGTCGTAAATCCGTATCTCATATTTTTACTCTATGTTATAAAGAAGTGCGTTACATATGGCAGCCGCGATATTGCTTCCGCCTTTTCTTCCCTCATTGATGATGTAGGGGATATCCGTATTCATTATCAGTTCCTTGGAAACTTCAACGTTAACAAAACCGACAGGAACACCTATAACAAAATCCGGTCTGAATTCTTTACTCTCATACATCTCATAAAGACTTACAAGAGCGGTAGGTGCATTGCCTATCGCAAATATCAGAGGCTTTCCTATCTTTGCGGCTTTCTGCATGCTTATATAGGCTCTTGTTACGCCTTTTTCTTCTGCCTCTTTGGCCACATCCTCATCCGCCATAAAACAATGCACGCTTCCGCCGTACTGTGCGAGGATCCTTTTATTGATTCCCGATAAAGCCATGTTGGTATCTGTTACGATATCAGCGCCGTTCTTAATAAGTTCGTATGCTTTTTTTACCGCATCATCCGAAAACTTTAATGTAAAAGCATAATCAAAATCCGCGCTCGTATGGATCGCTCTTTTTATAACGCTTTCTTTTTCCTTATCAAGCACAATACCCTTATTGTTTAATTCTTCTCCTATGATCTCAAAACTTCTTTTTTCTATCTCCGAAGGAAGAAGTCTTTCGATCTTATCAAGTAATATTTCGTTCATTGCTTTTCCCGTTATTCGTCTTTCGCTCTTAATCCTTTTATCGCTTCTATAAGGCAGTCATCTTCTTCTCTGCTCTTTATCGCGATACGGTAATGTTCATTTGTCAGACCTTTAAAGTTAGAGCAGTTTCTTATGAGTATGTTCTTTTTTAGCAAACCTTCAGCGAGTTTTTCATCTGCTTTTAAGAGCATGAAGTTCGAATCGCTTTCGTATACTTTTATGCCAAGATTTTCAAGTTCTTTTTTAAGTCTTTCTCTTTCGGACTTTGTATATTCCAAAGTATCTTTAAGAAAATCTTTTTCCCTGCAGCATGCTACTGCGGCTTCAGATGCAAATGACGAGATATTCCATTCGGGTATCTGCTTTTTTATCTTTTTAATTTTTTCCTTATCACTGCAGACAAGGTAGCCGACCCTTACACCCGGTATCGCATAATTCTTTGTAAAAGAACGGATGATCAGAAGATTTTTATGATTTTCGAATTCGTTTATTAAGGAATTACCGCCTTCGCAAAAGTCTATAAAGCACTCGTCCAGAACAAATATCGTATCCTTTTCTTCGCATTCATCAGCTATTTTCTTAAGCAGATCTTTATCGATAAGTTTTCCTGTCGGATTGTTCGGATTTCCGAGGATGAACATGTCAGCATCTTTTATAAGAGCAAGGATCTTTTCATCCGGTATGATCCTGTCTTCTTCAAAAAGCATATCGATATATTCGATCGAATTTTCGTAAGAATCGAGAGCATACTGATAACCTGAAAATGACGGGATCGGAAGCAGGACTTTCTTACTTTCAAACGCTCTTGCAACGGCCATAAAAAGTTCTGATGAACCGTTACCAAGAAGAATGTTATCTTTGTTTATCCCGTGATATTCGGATAAAGCATCAAGAGCTTTCGTGTTGTTGTAATCGGGATAACGGTTTATATTTTTTATGGCTCCCGAGATCGCATCGAGCACACTTTTCGGAGTACCTAAGGGATTGACGCTTACGGAATAATCTGTATTAATTTTTTGAGAATACACGTCTCCGCCGTGAATCGAACCGGGCATATTTACCTCTTAAAAATTTTTAACGGATCACAGTAAGAACAGACTGATCTCCCACACACCTAAAAGAAGCACCGCACATATGACCATGCATAAAAAAGCGGTGATATACATAAGCCTGCATGCTCTTTTTATATCTTCTCTTTCTATGCTTCTTATATCATCACCTATAAAAGGTTTCTTTACTATCTTTCCAAAGTAAGATGCATCGCCCGCAAGTCGTACCTGCAAAGCACCCGCACATACAGATTCTGTCTGTGCGGAATTGGGGCTCGCATGATTGAATCTGTCTCTCTTAAAGATCTCTCTCGCTTTCTTTGCACAGAATTCTTTTCCCCCGAGAGCCGTGGCAAGGATCATTAAATATGCACTTATCCTTGAAGGTAAAAAGTTTACGATATCATCAAGTTTTGCGGCCGCTCTTCCAAAGTACATATACTTCCCGTTTTTGTATCCGATCATCGAATCCATCGTGTTGACCGCCTTATATAAAAAACCGAGAACGGGTCCGCCTAAAGCAGTAAAGATCATCGGTGCTATCACACCGTCGGATGTGTTTTCCGCAACGGTTTCAACCGCTGCTTTTATAACACCTTCTTCAGTAAGGTTTTCGGTATCTCTTCCGACTATCATCGATACCGCTTTTCTTCCTTCTTCAAGCGATGAACATTTAAGTGCTTTATACACTTTCATGCTCTCATATTTTAAGCTCTTTGTGGCAAGGATAAAGTAGGTAAGGATCGCTTCAACCGCAAGACCCAGATATATGTTTATCAAATACGAACCTGCGATCAGAACCGATGTCACGATAAATGTTGCGGCAAGTACGATGATCACAGTAATTATTCCGTAAACAAATTTCTTTTTATCGTTTTTTTCTTCTTTTAAAAAGATCTTTTCAAGAAACGATATGAGAAGCCCAATTATCCTTACGGGATGATAAAGCCAGTGCGGATCACCGATCAGAAGATCGAGAAAAAATCCCGCGACAAGAGCGGTCATATGAAATTCAAGAATCGTCTTTATTAAACTCATTTAATACTACTCTATTATCCCTGTTACCTTCATTGAATCCGGATATCCGGGGGCAATTTCGACAATATATCCTTTGGCATTTGATACCATGCAGTTATAATAATTCATCCCCGCAAAAGTACTTAATAAAGCCATTATCGTTCCCCCGTGTGCAACTATAGCGATATCAGCGAATCTTCTCGGATCTTTTGTTAGATCGTCAGCATTTTCGTCTGCTCTTTTTGAAAAGATATCCATTGCTTTTAAAAAACCTCCGGCTGCTCTTTTGCAGTATTCATTCTTGCTCTCGCCGTGTGGAAAAGCATTTTCGCCGTTTGAATCTATCCAGCTCTGATACTCGGGATCGTCTTTCAGATCTTCATAATTCTTTCCTTCAAAATCTCCGAAATCGATCTCATCAAATTCTTCGATAATGTTTTGTTCCAGTTCAGGATATATTATCTTCGCAGTGCTTTTCGCCCTTTTCTTGGGGCTCACAAAAAGGAACGACGCCGAAGGATAAGCATTCTTTTCCTTCATTTCATTCAGCACTTTGATGCCTTCTTCGGACAGATCCTCATCACTTCTTTTTCCGCAGTATCTTTTATCGCGGTTTGTCGCCGTAGCACCATGACGTATCAATACGATCTTTATTTTATCTTCTGAGGGATTCCGCATACGACTCTCTCCACTTCCAAAGCTTCGGCAGCCAGATTAACAAGTATTCTTCCGGTTCTTTCTCTGTATACTCTTTCAAAAGGATCCATGGGAACGATTCCGTTTCCGATCTCATCACAGATGATGATCGCGTTTTGATTTTTTTTAACGAAAGAAGATATTTCTTCTTCGGGTCTTCCGCCTTCTTTGATCCTTTTTCTTATCCACTTATGAAGACTGCTCACAATGATCTTTGCATCTCCGTTTGGATTTAATTCTTCGTTTTCTTCTTTTGTGGGAAGTGTGCATTCAAATACATACTTATCTTCCACATTGAGTTTCTTTTTTGCGTAATCAAGTTTTCCCTGTGCATACCCGCCAATAATAAGTTTCATGTTTTCCCTCTCTTGTTTTTATCTGAAATAAAAATTCAATCTTCCCAAAATAACCGTTATGACCGAAAGCGCCAGAAGTGCATTTCTCTCGCATATGAGCAAAAGATATCCTGCCGTATCTCCCGTAACTCCGCCGAATTCTTTTTTCGTTTTAAAGTAATAATATATAACCGTAAGGATAAGCGTTATGGTAATGCCTGCCGCAAAGACCTGATTCATAAAAGCCATGGCGACAACGCAACCCAAAGCCTCCAGAAGCGTGATAACCTGTACCGGGATCTTTGATGAGTTCTTCGAGAAAAGATCAAGCGTTCCTTCTTTTGCGCTCTTAAAAGATACTGCACAGAATCCGCTTATACTTCTTGATAATACAAATATGATGCAAAGTGTCAGCACACATTGAAATCCGTTTACGAAAGAGAGCGCGCCTAAGAAAATGAGTCCGTACAGTGCAAGCATGATCACGGAAAATGCACCTATATGCGGATCTTTTAATATCTCCAGTTTCTTCTCTCTGTCACGGTATGAATGAAACGCATCCATCGTATCCATAAATCCGTCGACATGTATTCCGCCCGTGATGATCAAAGGGATCGCTGCCGTTATAAGTACCCTGCATATATCCGGAATGTTTTCAAGGAAACGGCAAAGCGCAAACCATCCGAAAACGAGTGCACCTATCACAACACCTATAAAAGGAAAAAATATGAAAACGTATTTCATGTCTTCTTCCTTCCATTCGGTATGCGGTACCGGGATCTTTGAATACATCGCAAAGGCTATAAAAAATGATCTGATCAGTCTCATCATTTGATCCTCATACTGATGCCCACAACAACTTCGTAGACTTCGTCCGCCATATTGAAAAGTTCCCTGTTTACTCTTCCGAGTGCCTCCATGTAAGAAAGCGTTGTCGGATCGTAATCGGAACCCGATTCAAACACGTTATTGGTTACGATCACAAGATTATCCGAATTCTCTGCCAGAGTTTTAATACCGTCTTTAACCTTGTTTACGGTATCTTCCATTTCTTTTATCTCGCCGCCGAAAAACATCTCGTTTGCAACAAGATTTGATACACATTCAAGAAGAGCATTCTTATCGGATGTCATCTCTTTGATCGCATTCTCGATGTCATGCGGACATTCGATCGTCACAAAACCTTTGTCTTTTCTCTGATTTCTGTGCTTCTCGACTCTCTCGATATTTTCTTCGTCGTCACCGACTTTCATCGTAGCGATATAATATTTGTTTTTTCCTTCACTGATCTTACAGATGATATCTTCCGCGATCTGTGATTTTCCGCTGGCGCTTCCGCCGTAAACCAAAGTAAGCATTTTTTAATTCCTTAAGTAATTTTCTACTTCTATTTCCGAAAATCTTGAAGCATTTTTATAGACCGAAAGTGCGTCTTCAAGAAGTGACATCATCATTACCGCACCCGTTCCTTCGCCGAGTGCCATATCTGCATCTATAACGGCTTTCATTTGAAGTCGTTCTGCTATCATTTCCGATGCGGGTTCTTTTCCCTTGTGCGAGAGGATAAGATAATCCTTTACTCCCGGGAATAATTCTTCTGCAGTAAGTGCGGCAGTCAGTGTGATCACTCCGTCGAGGATTATCGGAATATCAAATAATGCACCGCCTATGCATACACCTGTCAGAGCCGCTATATCAAAACCTCCCACGCTTGAAAGAACGGTTAAGGGATCTGCATTTAGAAGTGAATATTTTTTTATCGCTTCCTTAATGATCTTTTTCTTGTTTTCAAGTTTCTTATCGTCGAGACCCGCGCCTCTTCCCGTGATCTTTTCTGCAAGCAGATCTATGTTTGAAATCTCTTTTAATTCATTGCCTTTTTTATCATTTCCGAGTTCTTTTATCCTTCCCAAAAGAGAGGCACTAACCGCCGAACTCGTCGTTGTATTTCCGATACCCATCTCGCCGGTTAAGATCATATCGTAACCGTTATCTTTACATTCTTTTACGGCTCCGATCCCGACATTTATCGCTTTGATCGTCTCTTCCCTGCTCATAGCAGGTTCGATATAAAAATCTTTCGTTCCGTGATCAATTTTTCTGTCTATACATCCTTTGGGAATATCATCACTGTCTACACCGACATCATAAACAAATACGTCGATACCGTTTTTCTCAGCCATTACGGCTACGGAAGATCTTCCTCTTACCATGTTCTTTAAAACGGATAAAGTTACCGAAGAATCGCTCTGGCTTACGCCCTCTCTTACTATACCGTTATCGGAACACATTATCACAAGAGCCTTTTTTGAAAGACAAAGATCAGTGCTTCCTTTTATCGCTCCGATCCTGCAGAAAAGTTCTTCGAAATCTCCGAGTCCGTCCAAAGGTTTTGCAATGTCATCCCAGATCTCTTTAACCTTTTTTCGAACTTCTTCATCGGGAGCCGATACTTTTAAGGATCTTAAATCTTCAAAACCGTATTCAGTTAATTTTTGCTTCCCTGAGCATCCCATATATCTTCTCCATGTCCAGATGCTCTCTTAAGATCTCAGCCATCCGGTCATATTCTTTTTCTTTAAATGACGCGTAATCCATAAGATCACCGTCGCTTAATTCAACACCTTTTTTCTTTGCAAGAGTTTTGATCACAGCTTCGGCGATTTCCTTTTTATCAAATATTCCGTGAACGTATGTACCGTAAACATATCCTGTTCCCTCAGCGATGATGACATCCGATGAGCCGTCAGTCTCTCCGACATGTATCTCATATCCTTCGAAATAAAGTCCCGACAGAACTTTAAAGAATCCGCCGATCGGATCGATCTTTCCGGTCTTTTGCGTTCTGGTCTTTTCACTCTTTAATACGGTTTGGATATTTAAAAGACCAAGGCCTTTTATCTCTCCGCCTTCTTCTATGTTTTCGGGATCGCTTATCGATGTGCCAAGCATCTGGAATCCGCCGCAAATTCCGAATACGGGTACTTTTTCGGACATCTTTTTAACCATTGCCTCTATTCCGTTCTGACGCATCCATTTAAGATCTCCGATGGTATTCTTGCTGCCGGGTAAAATGATCATATCGGCATTTTCAAGTTCCGAAGCCGAAGATACATAGCGAACGGAAACATTAGGATCCTGTTCGAAGACATTGAAATCCGTAAAGTTTGAAATACGCGGGAAACGAACTACCGCTATATCGATAAGGCCGCGTTTTTTATTATCGAATCTCTCGGATAAACTGTCTTCATCTTCAAGCCTGACATTCATGTACGGAAGTACTCCCGCAACGGCGATCTTTCCTTTATCTTCGAGCATATCGATACCCGGATCGAGTATGGTTTTATCACCTCTGAATTTGTTGATGATAAGACCTGTGATACGCTCTTTTTCATCTTCTTCAAGAAGCATTATGGTTCCAAGGAGCTGTGCAAATACGCCGCCTCTGTCGATATCACCTACAAGAAGAACGGGTGCATCGACCATCTTTGCCATACCCATATTTACGATATCGTTTTCTTTAAGATTGATCTCCGCAGGACTTCCCGCACCTTCGATTACAATGATATCCGCATATTTTTCAAGTTCCCTGAACGCATCTTTAATACATGGAATAAGTTTCTTTTTGTAAGAAAAATATTCTCTCGCACTCATCTGTCCGAGTATCTCGCCGTTAACTATAACCTGCGAACCGATCGAATCCGTCGGCTTTAAAAGTATCGGATTCATGCAGACTTTCGGAGCAATGCCTGCGGCTTCCGCCTGCATTACCTGAGCGCGACCCATCTCAAGCCCCTCATCCGTTATATACGAATTGAGTGCCATATTCTGCGATTTAAACGGTGCTACCCTGTATCCGTCCTGTCTGAATATCCTGCAAAGACCTGCCACGAGGAAACTCTTTCCGACTCCCGACATGGTACCCTGCACCATAATTACCTTAGCCATAATCTTCCCTGAATTTAATCAATGATGCCTGCACTTAAACTGTATAATTTCATATAAATTACAATCTGTTTTCAATATCTTTTATATCTTCAATATATCGATATTCTCAGACATTTTTGCATCATCGATATCATATAATTCCCTGATATATTCGTCCTTAAAAATCTCATCCGGCGTTCCGCATTTATCTATCCGATCGCCCTTTACACAGACGATTTTGTCCGAGATTTTCTTTGCGATTTCGAGTTCGTGAAGCGACATTATTACCGTAAGATTTTTTTCTTTTGTAAGCTTTTTGATTATCGATACAAATTCAAGCTTGTATTTTATATCCAAAAATGAAGTCGGTTCATCCAGAATAATAATATCCGTATCCTGACATACCGCGCGTGCAAGCATTACACGCTGCCTTTGACCGTCGCTGATTTTCGAAAAATCATTGTCCTTAATATCTGAAATATTAACAAGCTCCATCGCCTTTGCGACTTCTTCTTTATCTTCTTTTGACAAAAGACCGAAATGTCCGGTGTAAGGATATCTTCCTGTGGCTACTATATCGCCGCAGCTTAACATTTCACTCTTTACCTTGCTCGTAAACATTACAGCCATCTTTTTGGCGAATTCGTTTCCGCCGATTTTCATATAATCATTTTCATCAACGTAAACACTGCCGCCGAGATTATCAAGCTGTCTGGCGATTGTTTTAAGGATGGTTGATTTGCCTGCACCGTTTGGCCCGATAAGTGTTAATATTTCGCCTTTTTCAATACATAAATCTATATCGTGAATGAGGACTTTTTTATTGTATCCGACATTTAATTTATCCGTCTTTAACACGCTCATTGTTCAGCCCTCCCCTTTTTGTTAAGTAAAATGATAATAACTATCGGGGCACCGAATACTGCCGTTACAGTGCTGATGTTAAGTTCCGTCGGAGATAAAAGATTTCTTGCGAGCAAATCGCAGAAAAGACAGAAAACGCTTCCGCCCATAAAGCAGGCGGGAATCATGATTATCGGTTTGTCTGTATTAAATATCTTTCTTACAAGATGAGGTGCGGCAATTCCGACAAATGAAATGGGACCTGCAAATGCGACTATGCATGCGGAAAGAAGTCCCGACAAAAGGACTATCAGCACTCTTAATACTTTAATATTTACACCGAGGTTCACAGCATATGATTCGCCTAGGCTGTAAGCATATAAAGGCTTGGCCATAAGGAAGATAAGCGCAAATGCAATAAACACAACGATTGCCATGATTCGTACATTCTCCCATGTCTGACCGGAGAAGCTTCCCCTTGACCAGTTGTGAAGATTGACTATATCCGCATCCTGAGCAAATGTGACGACAAGTTCCGTGATGGCAGAACAGATATATCCGATCATTACGCCGCAAACAATAAGCCTTGCCATGGTCTGTGCTTTCTTGGTCATTAAAAGCACAAATCCCATGCTTATCATCGCTCCGACAAATGCCGCGAAAATCAAAGTTGCGCTGTTAATCTTTAATGCATTTCCTGCAAGAAATACCATAACCAAAGCCACACACATTTTTGCACCCGATGAAATACCGAGTACAAAAGGACCTGCTATCGGATTATGGAAAAATGTCTGAAGAAGATATCCCGATAAAGAAAGCGCGCCGCCGAGTATCAGTACCGCAAGGGTTCTCGGGAATCGTATATTTAAAACTATCGTACTTGTTACTTCATCCGCGAAGTTTTTGAAAAATACATCAAAAACATCCGGCAGTGCAATTCTTACGCTCCCGATGCAGATATTTAATGCTGTGAAAATTAAGATTAAAACAAAAAGAATACCAAAGCATACGGTATATCTTATCGCTCTTTTCTTTTCCATAAAAACTCCGTTTTATCAGTCAACCCGGTAAATATAATGCATCTCATTCTCTTCGCCGGTTAACATCGTATTAATGTCTTCAATCATATATGCTGTGGAAAGTGTCTGCTGGTACATGTCGTTGGTCGTGCAAAAGACATTTCCGTCCTTTACCGCTTTAAAATCTTCAAGGAAAGGACATTTGTTAATAAGATCATCGATACTTTCTATTCCGCCGTCAATGGAAGAATTGTAGATGATATAGTCAGCATCCTTTGCACCTTTATAGAATTCTTCAACCTGCATGTTGACTGTCGTTTTTTTAGTTGAATCATCATCTAGATTTTCAAAGATGTATTTTCCGCCGGCTATCTCTATCATCTTGGGAATATAATCGGAGGATTTTTTTACCTGAACAAGATTGTTTGAAGTCACGTAAAAATACACCACGCTTTTCCCTGTCTTTTCTTTAGCCTCAACCTTTTTTATAAGTTCTTCCTGCTCATTGAAAATCTCTTTTGCTTTTTCTTCGCATCCAAGCAGAGCACCGTAAAATTTAATCCATTCGACTCTTGCCAAAGGATGATTTTCATAACTTGAATAATCGACAATATAGGGAATTTCAAATTTATCAAACTGTTCGAGGACTTCCGGAGAATGATAAATCATCGTATTTTCTATGGCGAGTTTGCAGCCTTCCATGTAAATCGTCTCATAGTCAGGCTTATTGTATTTGCCGGCATAAACAATATCGCCTTTTTCCATGGCTTCTCTGGCTTCGGTTATATACCAGTTATCCTCTTTTTGACCGGAGAATTTGACCGAATCGAGTGCATCAAGATTAACTACCATGTCCATGGCTGCACTTGCAACCAAATATATATCATCAACAGGACGTTTAATCACTATAAAATCTTCGCAGCCTCCCGGAACATCTTTTCCTTCAGGCACCAAAAGATATTTTCTGTCATCCTGTATTGAATTCAAAACCGTGTATCCGCCTTCGTAATAATCTATGGCGAATTCTTTTGCATATTTTAATTCTTCGCTTTCTTTATAGACTAAAACATCATTTTCTTCTTTGTTTCCTTCGACTGCTTCAGGCTCTTTGCTCTCGATTTCCGAAGCATTTATTTCCGTATTAGCCGAAGAAGGACCGGCACAGCCCACAGACTGTGCCAGTCCCGCAAAAATCAAGCTTAATATACAAATTAAAGTAATTGTTCTTCGCATTTAATTCACTTATTCTTTACTTTAAAGTATCGTTATCAAAAGTAAGAGTATATTCAACCTCATGAGGTTTGCTCATTGCAACGGTATCCGCAATTACAACATTGGGTACGCTTAAATCAACGGGAATTTCGAATACCGAATTGCTGCCCTCTTCGTTAACGGGCAGATATTTCTCATCGCCTACAAGCATGTAATCGTAATTGGGACTGCTCCACTCGATTGTGGCAATTGTCTTTCCGTCAACAACGTTAATCTTACAGGGAGATGTGATTGTAGCTTTTCCGGATCCGCCTTCAAGAGCTACTTCTATTGTATAATCTCCGTCGTTAATATCCAAGGATTCTTTTTCTTCTTGGGCACCTTCAGCTGCCTCGTCCTTTAAAACGGGATTGCTTACAGATACCTTATGATCGTACCATTTGCCTTTGGTCCCGATTATAGCCAAATCGAATTCTTCATCAAGGTAAGGAACGGGAACATCAAATCCGTTAACCTCATCCGTGGTTCCGTCACCGTAGTCAATGGTATCAACCGTCGGCTGTAAAAGCTCTGCTCCATCTTTCTGGGCATCCTCTGCCAGTCCGGGATAAAGATTAAGAATATTCTTTGAAGTAAGAGAGATGTGAATTGTCATCACACCGTTTTCAACTTTTAATTCACCCTTGCCGTCACACATTTCATTTACATGAAACATTGAACCGTCTGTAGTGAAATCTGCCAGATATATACCGTCTTCGAGTTCGCACTTTGTTTCAGTGCTCTCATTTAAAGTTTCTTCTTCTGTGTTGTTTTCAACGGTTTCATCCGTTTTAGGAGTCTCCTCCTTGTTTTCTTCGGATCCGTCATTTGTCGAAATATTTATATCAGCATTGCCTTCAAAATTTACAATGTCACCTTCATATTTGGTGTTGCAGCCTGCCAAAAGAATAACCGATGTAAGTGACGCGGCTGCAAAAAGCATTAATTTTTTGAGTTTCATTTTAATCTCTTTTCTAAAAATTATATCTTTTTAATAATACGATGTGCCGCCCTTTTGAGCGGCACATCACTATATAACCTTCTCTAAAATGTTAAATCTGAATTTAATTTTTCACAAATTACTGATTATTTAATAACAGCCTTTGTATGCTCAACATAGAGTTTCTGGATTTCTTCAATTCTTCCGAGACCTGAAATCTGAGTCTCGATCTTATCGAAATTGCCTGAAGCCTTGAACATTGAAAGCCATGAGTCTTCATCTTCGCCTGCCATATCGTTGTTTGCATGATCTCCTGCAACAACCATAAGAGGTCTTAATACAACTGTCTTGTATCCTGCTTCTGCTACTGCATCGATGACGTTTTCGCAAGCTGTCTCTTCGGGTTCGCCTTCAACAGTTCCGATGAATACGTTGTCATATCCGAGTTCGTTCATTGTTGTCTGCATCTGGCTGTAAGAAACTTTTGCAAGATGAGCTGTACCGTGTCCCATGAGAACGAGAGCAACACCTGCTTCCTTGGCTGCTGCAACGCTGTCAAATCCTGCATCCTTTGCTGCTGCAAGAGCTACTGCTTCTGCAACTGCTTTCTTGTCTGCATTGATAACCGTAGCATCTTTTCCGACTTCACCAAGAAGGGGTTCTGCTACTGCGACGCTTTCGAATTTATCTTCGTAATTAGCCAAAGCTTCAACCAATTCATCATATTCTGCACCGTGCATAAGGTGTGTGGGCTGAATTACAAGGTTCTTAACGCCGTTTGCAACTGCTCTTTCAAGTGCCTGGTCAACATTGTCGATAGCCTCACCGTCTCTTGCCTGTACGTGGTTAATGATAATCTGAGCTGTGAATGCTCTTCTTACAGACCAGTCGGGGAATGCTTCCTCGAGTGCATCTTCAACACCCTTGATGTCCGCAACTCTTGAGTCGTTGAATGATGTACCAAAGCTTACTACAAGGATTTCATTCTCGCCGATTTCATCAGCGTTTCTTGCATCATCCTTTGAAGCATCGCCTGTATCTCTTCCGAAATAATCGGGATCTGCATCTTCGCCTTCAACGAGTTCCTTCTGTGCATCCGTAAGTGCATCCCATGCTTCTTTGGCTGCCTTGCACTGTGCGTCTGTTTCATCTGTTCTTTCCTGAACATAGATGGCATCGATAAGAGCTGCTACTTCATCTGCTTTCATCTGATCGTCCTCTTCTGAAGTACCGTTAATTGTGTCGTTTACAATCTTGGAAATATCTTCGCCTGCATTCTGTAAGCTTGCATTAAGGTCATCGATATCTCCGCTTAATTCTCCTATTTCATTTGTGAGTTCTTCCTTGGTCTCATCGATATCCTGCTGTGTCTGCTGCACTATATCGTTGGTTAAAGAACAACCTGTAAGACATACTGCAGTAAGTGCGCCTGCCATCATCAATGATAAAAATTTTCTTCTCATTTTTCCTCCTTTGAACTTTAAAGTTCCAAATGTATTTAACCCCTGAATACATAAAAAACCTTTACCGCTTGGAGGTAAAGGCATACAAAAAAAGAACATGAGAAAAATGGATTAAAAAAATAATCCGTTCCTTTTTCGTACAGCCAGTTACTCGTGGCTCGGTTTTCACCGCGTACAGCGAAAGGCAGGTCTCCCGGCTTATCTTTCAACATTCCTGCCGTCTTCCCGAATTACCAGTGACATATGGCAGGAACTCCTTAAATACGGTGACGAGTTCGTACAGGATTCTCACCTGTTTCCCTTTTCACCAAAGCCGACAAAAAAGTCGCTTTGACACCTTCCGTTTCATATTCAATTCGCCCAATTTTACCATATAAAAGCCCATTATTCAATAAAAAAGCCCAAAGAAAAGCATAAAAAACACCCGACACTTTAAGGCGTGCCGGGTGATATGATTTTTTAACTTATTTGATAACTTTGATCCATCCTTCGGGAGCTTCGATCTCGCATCTCTGGATGCCTGTAAGTGTATCATAAATCTTCTTGGTCCAGGGACCCATTTCTTCCATGCCTGCAGGGAAGCAGATTTCCTTGCCGTGGTCATTGATCTTGCCAACGGGTGATACAACTGCAGCAGTACCGCAAAGACCGCATTCTGCGAAGTCTTTAACTTCATCGAAGTATACTTCTCTGTGCTCAACCTTCATTCCAAGATACTTCTCTGCAACGTAGCAGATACTTCTTCTTGTGATAGAAGGAAGGATCGAATCAGACTTGGGAGTTACAAGTGTGCCGTCCTTTGTGATAAAGATGAAGTTTGCACCGCCTGTCTCTTCAACCTTTGTTCTTGTCTCGGGATCAAGGTACATATTCTCTGCAAAACCTTCTCTGTGAGCTGTCTGAATAGCGTGAAGGCTCATTGCGTAGTTAAGACCTGCCTTGATATGGCCTGTACCGTGAGGTGCGGCTCTGTCGAAATCACTTACTTTGATGGTGATGGGCTTAGCGCCGCCTTTGAAGTAAGGTCCAACAGGTGTAACAAGGATTCTGAATTCATATTCGTCAGCGGGCTTAACACCGATAACGGGGTTTGAACCGAACATAAAAGGTCTTAAGTAAAGTGAAGCACCTGTTCCGTAAGGAGGAACGAAGTCCTTGTTGGCTGCGATA
>CADARM010000009.1 GCA_902790275.1 uncultured Lachnospiraceae bacterium | reverse complement strand
ATACGCTGAGACGCCTTTCTTAAACCGGTCTTGATCGGAATACGGCATGAAGGTTTGTCTTTTATCACGGAAACCTGAAGATCTGTATAATAAACCGAAGCCAGGGTTCTCGGGATGGGTGTTGCAGAAAGGCTTAAAACATGAGGTTTATTGCCTTTTTCGTTCAAAGTATCCCTCTGCATTACGCCGAATCGATGCTGCTCGTCGGTGATGACAAGCGCAAGATCCTCGAATTCAACATCATCTTCTATCAAAGCATGAGTTCCTATTATAAGATCGATGCTTCCGCTTCTTAAATCTTCCTCGATCTCTTTCTTTTGAGACTTTGAGGTGGAGCCGGAAAGATATGCGATCGTAAGGTTTAATCTGTATTTCTCGTTTAATTCCTTAAATTTCGTAAAATGCTGTGCAGCCAGAACTTCCGTCGGTGCCATAAATGCACTCTGAAAACCGTTTGATGCACATAAAACACATGAAAGAAAAGCGATGATCGTTTTACCGCATCCTACATCACCCTGTATAAGCCGGTTCATGACATAACCGCCGGTAACATCGTTAACGATATCATTTATAGCATCTTTCTGACCTTTGGTAAGTTCATAAGGTATCAGCATTTTAAATCTTTCATATTCTGCCGTTTCTATAAAAACATAGTCTGATTTAAGCCTGTTGTATGCTTTCTTTATCTCATTTAATTCAATAAAGAAATTATAGAATTCGGTAAACGCAAGTCTGTCCCTCGCTTTGAGGTAATCATTGTTTTCTACTGGAAAATGAATATCCGAAAGAGCTCTTGATATCGAAGGGAAATCAAACTCTTCTACAATCTCTTTTGAAAGAACCTCATTAAAAGGCGAATACTGTTCGATCGAAGCATTAACATATTTGGCTATTGTCTTCGAATTGATGCCTTTTGTCAGAGGATAAACCGGCTGCAGGTTTCTTAATGAAGTAAGATAATCCGATATTTTATGGATCTCAGGCATTTCAAAAGCATAATTTCTGCCTTTTCTTTTAACCGTACCCATAAACACCCATTCCGATCCCGGTTTAAGAATGTTTCTTAAGTAAGAAACCCTGAAAAAGGTCATCATGACCTTGCCTGTCGCATCAGATCCGGATACTGTAGTAACTGCATTATTAGAGGTTTTCTTATAATAAAAATCATCCGAAACCTTTAATTTAACCGCACAGATCTCACCTTCCTTAAGTTCCGACACTTTGGAAAGCGGAGGCATTTTTTTGTAAGTTCTTGGAAAATAATTTATTAGATCGTATATATTTTCTATACCCAAACGCGCAAAAAGGGCGGCGTTTTTATCGCCGACCCCTTTTAATTCCTTTATGGATACATTTTTAAGATCTTCTAAATTCATGGAATTACTCCACAGATACAATGTAATAATATATGGGTTGTCCGCCAAGCTGGATCTCAACTTCGATGTCTTCGTATGTATCTTCAAGTTCAGACTTTAATGCTTCGTAATCTTTTTCCTCAACATCGCTTCCGACATAAATGGTGATAACCGATGCGTCATCGTCAACCATCTCTGCGATCATCTCTTTGGTAACCGTATCTCTGTCTCTGCCCACTGATAAGATTCCCTTATCGCCGATACCCATATAATCGTCTTTCTGGATAACCTTATTATCGATCTCGGTATCTCTTACAGCATATGTTACCTGACCGGTCTTAACGTTATTCGCGCCTTCGGTCATGTTATCTGTATTGTCTTCAACGGATGAATCGGGCATGAAGTTTATCATAGCACTGATTCCCTGAGGAACAGTTTTGGTAGGAATAACTATGATATCTTTGTCTTCCGTAAGATCTCTGGCCTGATTTGCAGCCATGATGATGTTCTTGTTGTTGGGAAGGATGAAAATATGCTTTGCGTTAACCTTATCGATCGCATTCATCATATCTTCCGTCGAAGGATTCATGGTCTGACCGCCTTCGATGATGGTATCTGCGCCGATGGATTTGAATATATCGCTCATTCCATCGCCTACAGAAACTGCTATAAAGCCGAATTCCTTAAGTTCCTTGGGTTCTTCTTTTACTTCGGGAGCGGGAGCTGCTTTGGGCTCTCCGCTGCTCTTTGAAGCAGGATCAAGCTTTAAGTTATCGATGGAGATCTCATTAAGCATACCAAGCTTTAAGCCGCGCTGAAGGATAAGGCCGGGATCATTGGTATGAATGTGAACCTTAATGTTTCCGTCGGAGGGCATCATTACGACACTGTCTCCCATTGCTTCAAGGAAATTCTTGAAATCCTGCTCAGTCTTAACGACTAAAGCTTTATTGAGAATTATCACAAATTCAACTTTGTAACCGTATTTGATATCTTTTGCAACGAGGCTTTCGCCTGCATTATCTTTCTTCTCCGCCTTTCCCGCTTTGGAAGGTGTTACTGTGATATCAACATCTTTTCCAAGGAAAATATCCAGAGCGCCGTGAAGGACTTCCATGAGGCCCTGTCCGCCGGAATCCACAACACCGGCCTGTTTTAATACGGGAAGAAGATCGGGAGTCTTAAGTAAAACTTCGTCTGCGTAAGCGATGACCTGTTCAAGATATTCGGAAAGATCCGTTACGCCTGCTTTTCTTAATTCTTCCGCTTTGTCATATACACCCGAAGCTACCGTAAGGATAGTACCTTCCTTGGGTTTCATAACTGCTTTGTAAGCCGTAGCGACTGAATTCTTGCATGCATCCGTGATAATATTCACATCAAGTTCTTTATATTCGGAAGCTACTTTTGTAAAACCTCTGATAAGCTGGGAAAGGATAACGCCGCTGTTACCTCTTGCTCCTCTTAAGGATCCCGAAGAAATAGCCTTACAAACGGCACGCATATCGGGGTCTTCAAGATTATTGAGTTCCTTATATGCCGACATAATCGTCATGGTCATATTTGTTCCGGTATCGCCGTCGGGAACGGGGAATACATTCAATTCATTGATGTAATCCTTTTTCTTCTCGAGATTGCAGGCACCGGCCATGAACATTTTAGCTAAAAGCTTTGAATCGATCGTATTTGTTGACACGATAAATCCTCCTATTCAACAATGCTGACGCCTTCGATAAAGACGTTAACCTTGCTTACGTCCAAACCGGCGAACTGTTCAACATTATATTTTACTTCACTCATTACATTGTTGGCCACAGCCTGGATCGACACGCCGAAAGCAACTATAATATGAAGATTGATTGTAAGTTTATTATTATCCAGAGAAACGGAAATGCCCTTTGAGATACTGTCTCTTTTAAGAATGCTGGCTACGCCTTCGGCTACATTGATCTGAGCCATACCTGCAACACCGTAGCATTCCAACGCAACATTGCCCGCATATTCGGCTATAACATTGTTGTCAATGAGAACGTTGCCCAAATGAGTATCAAGAGTTCCTTTCATACTATTCCCTCCTATTTTCAACACACTGTAAAACATTATATATCCTTGGTTTTAAAAAATAAACACTATTCACATAATGTTAATAAAATTTACATTTTTTTAAATTTATTATTGCCTTTTGATTTGGTTTTGGGTATAATACATTCGTTGTGGATTGTGGAGAAGCATTCTCCTTATCCTTTTTTGTCAGATTAAGGAGGTGTTAAAAATGGCTAAATGCGATATCTGTGATAAAGGTGTTCATTTCGGTAACAACGTAAGCCATTCACACAGACGTTCAAATCATATTTGGAATTCCAATATTAGAACAGTTAAGTGTAAGGTTAACGGAACAACCAAGACAATGCATGTTTGCACAAGATGTTTAAAGTCTGGCTTGGTTGAAAGAGCTTAATGAATTATAAAAAATAATGCCTGTCGATTCGACAGGCACTTTTTTTATGCTTTCATCTGCAAGTCATGAAGCAAAGTCTCATACTCTCTGTTAATGTTCTGTAAAGTATAGGTATCTCCGGTAACATTGTCCGGATGGAATACCTTGATGAGATCTTTGTATCTTTTCTTCAAACCTTTTTCCGAAGTGATGCCCTTGAAAAATATACCCTGTCTGTATTCGAGGGTTGGTACTTTTCTTAACTGCTCGCCTCTGTCTTTATAAATTCTGAATTCTTCTTTTTCACGATTAAGTCTTTGCCTGTCGGAATCGAGCTGTTTAAATCCTGATTCCAATACCGTCTGTTTCTTGTTCAAAAAAGTCAGATCGTTTTCCAGTTTCTTTCTTGAGGATTCGATCGTCTGATTTATTTCTTCGACTTCTTTGTCAAACTGTTTACGGCTTTGTTCAAGTTCAAACCTTAAATCTTCAAGTTCTTTCTTTTCTTTAGCAATGCTCTCCTTCAGTTCTTCCAGGTCGGCCTTATCTGTTTTGATCCTTACATTTTCACGAAAAAGCTGGACCTTTAGCTCTTCAAGTTCCGCAGGTGAATTTGAATCGCGAAGTATAGAGATGAAATTATCCATAATTATTCTTCGTTTTCCTTAGGAAATGCGGTTTCTATAGCATTCTCGTCGGTAACACCGTCTTTGTTCTTCTTAACACTGATACGATCGAGAATATCGGGAACAAGATCGATGATCTTTGTAATGGAATCCTGATTCTTGATATTAACAAGTCTTGTATGGCCGTTAGAAATAACAAGTACCGCTGAAGGTGTCATCTTTCCGGAAAGAGCACCCATACCGCCGTTTTTCTTATCTCCTCTTGCTGCGCCGGCACCTACACCGAAGGAAACATCGACAAGCGGAACAATAATAGTATCACCTACTTTGGTGGGATCGCCTACAACGGTTTTAGTGGAAAGAAATCCATCCATACCTTCCATTAATGAGTTGATCAAACCGTCAAAATTATTTTCTGCCACGAATCTTTCCTCCTTTTCTGATTAAAAAGATCATTCTTCTTAAATGCTTGTTGGTAAAAAGTTTAAATGCAACGCTTAAGAATACTATCATCTGTATTCTGCCGCTCACATATCCGTCGATCTCGAATCTGTTCTCATCCCAGACGGGAGTAAAATCGATCTCCCTGTTGAAATATCCGCGTGCCATGCATATATAGCCGTGAACTTTTCCTGTTATATACGGATCTTCATCGCCGTATTCGATATGCATTCGCCATTTTCTTGGGAATACATGCTTTAACATCTTCAAACAGACATCCTTAAAAAGGATAAGTGTCGGTTTAAACGAGGGATGATTTATAACTTTCCAGTAGAATTTAATGTATTTCTTTGTTAAATCCCACTGCCTGAGTTTTTCGTTAATAAACTCTTTAAAATTATACCACTTTTTCTTTATGTTTAAAATAAAATCTTTCAAAGAAGACAGAAACGAAATGTTTTTCTCGACAGAGTTCATATCATCCATTTCATCAGGTCCGTTTAAGAACTCTTCCGCTTCTTCTTCGCTTATCTCAAACTCTTCGGTATCGATATCGGGGATCGATTCAGCCTCAAGATTAGCCGCATCTTCGGTATTTTCTTCACCAGCGTTTTCGCCTTCGGTTTTCTTTCCCTTATCTTTCTTCGAAAGCTTATCCGTGATCTCTTCCAGCATTTCGATAAGTTCAGGGATCTCTTTATCAAAGATCTTGATGCCGAACAGTCTTAAAGACGCCCAACCCATCTTCTCTTTATAATAGATTCTCAGCCTTATAAAAGATAAGAAAAACGTCAGAAGAAAATAAGCATAGATCGTATCTTTATTCGAACCGCCGATCTTATATCTGAACGGTACGAAAAGTATTATATTTAATAATATCAAAAATATAAGAATTAACGCCGCGATTACAATCCCGATAACGGCAAGTACTTTAAACATACATTTTGCCTCCGGAAATCTTAAGTAACTTTGGTAATTCTTCGTTCTCTTTTATCTCGGGTAAAGAAGCAAGATATGCAATGTAATCCAGACTCTTTACCTTGATCATACAGTTTTCTATCATATGACATGTGAGAGTTTCGGCAGATTCGTAATCCTTCGCAAGACCGACGATCATGGGAGGATTCTCTTTGTAATGTCTCTGAAGAAGGAACATCCACTCGGTAAACTCAAGTTTTGATGTATATTCGTTAAGAATTATCACAAAAAAAGTTTCGGTAATGATCTTCTTTCTTTTCTCAATATTCTCTTTTATCTTGTCGAAATTCGAATACGCATATTCGTCGACGTAAACATAATCAGAGAAAATCATATGGTATCCTTACAAAAAAGAAACGAATAGCAAGCTATTCGTTTCAAAAATTACATTTTTTCGATGATTTTTAAAATGTTCTCTTTTTCAAAAGGCTTGGTAACAAATTCACTGGCGCCGTTTTTAATTGCTTCCACCATCTTATTCTGTTGTCCGGCAGCTGTAACCATTATTACTTTCGCATTACGATCGAACTCTTTGATCTTGCTTAAAGCTTCGAGTCCGTCCATTACAGGCATTGTAATATCCAGTGTAGTGATATCGGGATTAAATTCTTTGTATTTATCCACACCTTCCTGTCCGTTTTCTGCTTCGGCAACAACTTCATGTCCGGATTCCTCAAGAAGACCTCTTAAGATTTTTCTGGAAGTTCTGGAATCATCAACAATTAATATTTTCGACATTAATTAATCCTCCCTCTATTTATTAATGATATCGCCAAAACTGGAGATTAAATCTACTTTCAAGCCCTGAACATAAACCGGTAAAACAAGGATCTTGCCGGAGAACATCGTCTTGGATGTACTGTATTCGGGCGGTAACATATCGATCATAAACGATGAGTTAACCTTTGTCGCAAACAAACCGTTAACACAGTTGATAAATTCTGCTACGGAATCAAGGGAATCTTCGTCGACCTTATCAAAGTTTTCGCCTGCAAATGCATCAGCTATCTTAAGGATGTTATTTCCTGCACCGGAGAAAGCCATGGATGCTTTGTTATCACCGTCAAGGCTCTGCAATGCGAAATAAGGTGCTTCGTAAAAGTCGGTAACAAATCCTTTTCCGACATAAACTTCAGAATCAATAAGTCTTATAAGTGTTCTTATGCATACAAGGATATGCTCTGTCTGATATTCGGTAATATTGTTAGGCAGGAACAAAGGAATGATCCTGTCGGAATCCCCGCTCTTTAAAGACTCGATATCCGTAAGAGTAAATCCGTTCTCGTTCTGATAAGCAGCCAAAGCACTTTCAATATCATCCATCTGCATAAAATCATTATCTACTATTGACTGAACAAAAGAAAGATACTGATTTCCCTGGAGACCGAGAAGTCTTGATACCTGCTCTTCGGTAAGATATCCCTTTTCTACAGCGATATCACCGAATCTCTTGTCGACGATAGCCTGCAATCTGTTAACTTCGTCAGACTGCTGCGTAGTCATAAGCTTTTCGCTTACGGCAATTAAACCGAGCTTAACTCTGACTTTTCTCATTGTTTCGAAAACAGTCTCGAGCTGAGCTTCTGTAAGCTTGCCTTCCTTAACCAAATAAGCGCCAAATAAACGACTTATCATAATAACCTCCCAAAGTTAAACTCATATAACAAATTATACAATAAAAAGGCGAAAAATGAAAGAAAAAACTACAAAATGCCGTTTTTTAAATGATAGGCGGTATAATCGACCTTAATGTCGTCAGAAACCCCTTCAAACAGCGATTTATAAGCATCCGTAAGCCTCTTTGTCTCATTCCCGTTCTCGTCGGTAAATACAAAAACGTAAGATTTTACACCCAACTTTTTGAATTTATCAAAATATTTATGCAAAGAAGTGGGTTTTGAATTATAAATCACATTAAAACAAAGATCTTCGTCACAGTCGGGATAAGCTTTAAAATCCACCCCGATCCTGTCTTTCAGATCTGTAAAGCTGTATTTGTTCTCAGGGATATATTTCGAACATTTTTTGCAGGTGTTAAGGATACAGTTAGCCGTAATCATAAGTCTGGCTTTTCCGTAAAACAAAACCATCATGGAATCCGAAACATACTTATTGAAATTGTTTAATGCAAGTTCCTGCGGATTGAATACTCTGTTAAAGAGATTGCCGTTAAACGAATAACTTATATCGTTATAGGAATAAATATTCAGATTACCGATCATCTCTTTTTCAAAGCCTGCTTCTTTTAAATATTCATACGCGTCATATTGGTTTACACAGACGCCGCTTATAAAAGATTTTTCCGATGCGTATCCTGTGATCTTTTTAAAATAGCCCTCATTCTGTTTTCTTAAAACAAGAGGAAGTTCGATATAGATCTTTTTACCGCAGTTCTTTACAGTATCTTCAAAGTTTTCATCTTCGATTATTTCTTTTGAAACAACATAAGAATCGTAAAATGAATCATTTAATATTGTATCCAGCTGATATTTCTTCTTAACAAAAGCGACCTTGCTGCCTGAAGAAAGGTCTTTAGCTTCAGTTAACGTTTTAGAAAAACCGTTTAAAACATTTTCTTTAACATCAGAGATCAAAGGCTTTCTTATATCGGCGCTTCTTTCGGAAACAGTGAGCCTGTCTTCAAGAAGTTCACAGGCTTCCCTTCTTAATCTCTTTATAGTCTGAACCGGAATAAATCCGTCATCAAGGATTATCTCGCTCTTTCCGGCCTCAAATACCGTATTGCCAAGTTTATTTAACTGATTTTCAACTTCTTCTTTACCCGAAGCAGCCTTTGATGCCTTTTCTATCAGATTATCCGAATAAACGGTAACATTGTAATCCGGTTCCTTTGCTACTTCCATTTTAAGAGATGCTTTCTCTCCGACAGTTCCTTTAAAAGAAAGATTAGCCTTTATCTTTTTAGGCTTGTCGATATATTTGGAGATAATCTCTTTTTCAAGATTTTCATCTACTTTTGCGTAAGCGCCCTTTTCGAAAGTGATCATCTTTGGCGACTTCGTTCTTTCGTAATATCCGCATCCGGTCGAAGTCCTCGAATAAAGCATTCTAAGGAAATCCATGTCTTTTTTATCGATCTCGAGTCTTACTCCGGGATTTTCAAGGCAGAGATCAATGTATTTTCTGTATATCGAAGTAACACCGGCCGAATAAGAAGGACTTTTAAGCCTTCCTTCGATCTTGAAAGAAAATATGCCTGCATCTATCAGCTTATCGATGATCTCAACCGTGTTCATATCTGCAAGGCTTAAGTAATAAGCTTCTTTTCCGTCTGTTTTATAAGGCTGTCTGCATGGCCCTTTGCAGCGTCCTCTGTTTCCGGAATTACCTCCGAGATAAGATGAAAAAAGGCACATTCCGGAATACGAATAACACATCGCACCATGGATAAAACATTCGGTCTCGATACCGGCTTTTGTGATATCTTTTATCTCATTTAGTGTAAGTTCTCTTGCTATAACTATTCTTTTTGCACCAAGATCAGTATAAAACCTGGCACCGTAAAGACTTGTGACAGCAGCCTGCGTGGAAACATGTATATCAAGATCCTTAAAAGCTTCTTTCAAATACAAAAAGACACCTATATCCTGTACGATAACCGCATCAAGTCCGCTTATGTAATAGGGATACAGAAAATCATATAATTTATCCAGTTCTTCGTTTTTGGTAAGGGTATTTACGGTAAGATAGACCTTTTTACCGAAAAGATGAGCGTATTTTATGGCTTTTATAAGTTCATCCTGCTCAAAATTCACGGCACTAGCTCTCGCACCGTACATATTCCCCGCAAGATAAACCGCGTCGGCACCTGCATTTATCGCGCCAAGAAATGAATTGTATTCTCCTGCCGGAGCCAGTAATTCGACCATAAATACTCCATGTATCAATAAATAAAAAACCGTATGAATAAATCATACAGTTTTATATGTTTGTATTATTTCTTAAGTTCGCCCTCGAGCCTCGCGATATAAATATCTTTTTCGTTTATCTCACTCTTGGCGTTATCAAGTTTGATCTGCGTGGAAATAAGCTCATGCTTTATATTGCACAGATCGTCATCTTTCGAACGAACTTCTTCTTCAAGAAGTGCGATCTTTGTTTTTGCTTTGAAGTAGTCATCTGCCATATTAAGAAGTAAAAGCAGATTCTGGTACTGACCGTTTAATCTTTTATAAGCGTCTTCGCCTTCAAAATCACTTATCTTGGCGTTAATATAAGATGCGACTTTCTGCAGATATTCTTCGGATTCGTAACCCGAGATATAATATACTTTTCCGCCAATAATAACTTCTATTTCACTTTTTCCGGTCATTGAACCATACCCCATCGATAATTATAAAAAAAGTATACAAAAATAATTATTCCTTTTCAAGCCCCAAATGAGCGAAAGAAGCGTCTGTTGCTATTCTTCCTTTGGGTGTTCTCTGTATGAATCCGAGCTGCAAAAGATAAGGCTCGTAAACATCTTCTATCGTATCCGTTTCTTCAGATAATGATGCAGCCAGAGTCTCTACTCCGACAGGTCCGCCGTTAAACCTTTCAATGATGGTCTCAAGATATTTTCTGTCGGTTGCATCCAGGCCGAATTTATCGATATCGAGCATATCCAACGATTCATCAGTGATCGCTTTTGTAATAATGCCGTTATTAGCTACGATAGCATAATCCCTTACTCTTTTTAGGAGTCTGTTTGCTATTCTCGGCGTTCCTCTCGATCTTCTCGCAAGTTCGCATGCGGAATCAAGATCAAGCGATGTATCGAGTCTCTCTGCCGATTTCATTACGATATGCGACAACTCTTCTACGGAATAATATTCGAGTTTATGGATCTCGCCGAATCTGTCACGTAAAGGTGCGGTAAGCATTCCGACTCTGGTCGTTGCTCCGATAAGTGTAAATTTGGGGAGTTTCATCCTGACACTTTTCGCTGCGGGTCCTTTTCCGATCATGATATCGATACAGAAATCTTCCATTGCAGAATAAAGGACTTCTTCAACCACTCTGTTTAAACGATGGATCTCATCGATAAACAAAACATCTCCGGGCTTAAGTCCGTTTAAAATAGCCGCAATATCTCCGGGTTTCTCGATAGCAGGTCCAGAAGAGATCTTAATGTTCACGCCCATTTCATTTGCAAGGATCTGCGCAAGCGTTGTCTTACCGAGTCCGGGTGGACCGTATAAAAGGATATGATCCAGCGGCTCTTTTCTAAGCTTCGCTGCTTTAATGGATATTCCAAGCGACGTTTTGATCTTTTCCTGTCCGAGATAATCGGAAAGTCTTACCGGTCTTAATCCTTTTTCGATCAAAACATCTTCTTTTGTCAGTTTGGTTTCTATTGTTCTGCTCATAAAATAAACCTTTATTTATCAAAAAATACAAGAGCCTGGGATAAAAGATCCGAAAGATCCGTGTAGTTATTAACTTTCTTTACTGCGATCTCAGCGTCTTTCTTCTTAAAGCCTAGCGACATCAAAGCTTCGATACATTCTTTTTCAACTTCATCATTTTCATCCGAATAAACAACCTCTGCAGCTTCGATCCCGTAAGAAGAAACTTTATCTTTAAGATCGATTATGATCTTTTCGGCCGATTTTGCACCCAGTCCCGGAGCTTTGGAGATCGCTTTTGCATCTTTTGCAAGAATGTGTGATACAAGTTCACTAACAGTAAAGTATGAAAGAACGCTCATTCCAAGTTTCGGGCCGATGGAATTCACTCCGATAAGAAGTTTGTAAAAATCCAGTTCTTCAATGGTAAGAAAACCGTAAAGCGAAATATCGTCTTCTCTTACGCTTGTATAAGTATAAAGCTTAACCTCGTCCGTTTCTCCAAGTAATTCGTTAGATGTTTTCTCGGAGATATTAACAAGATATCCCACATTTCCGGTATCTATGCAAACCTGATTGTTCTTTATATAATCTATTGTACCTTTTATAAAGCCATACATAAGCAATCTCCATAACAATATTTAATGATTTTAAAATCACTATGGGAATATTTTTCCACCACTAAAGCATAAAAATACAAATCCCCAAATAAAAACACCAAATCCATATATAATAAAAATAATGATATTGACAATAAACCCGATAATCCACAAAGGCGTAAACCGTTCAAAATAAATCTTTCGGATAATGACTGAATAAACAAATCCTATTATAGGAAAGATAAATCCCGGAACTGCCATTAATATAAAAGACAGTTTATGCAAACCTTCAGGAAGAAACGCAGCTATAAAGGAAACTACAGCAAGAATATTCACAAATATCGGAACCAGGGATAATAATCTTCCAATAATTACTTTTTTTTCGTAACTAATCTCATTATTCATAAATTTTTTGCCCAATGTCTTATAAACTATATATCTTTCCGGCCTTGCAACTACCAGGGGTTCCCAAACACAATGTATAAAAATCCAATAATTAAAATGATAAAGTCATAACCTAAATACAGAAGAATATTTAAAATATATGTAAACATATATGTATTTACATAAAAATGATATTTTTTACGAACATATATCGAAAAAATAAAGCCGATTATCGGTAAAACACAGCCAACGGCAAATAAAATAAAAGAAAGATCGCGTTCGCAAATAATACCGAAAAAAACTGAAGCGACCGAAGCGACATTTATAAATATCGGAACTAACGATAATAATTTCGCTTTTTTAGCTTTTTTACTATAATTTACTTCATGTTCTTCTTCGTTATTGATCAATGCAACCCCCAAAATCTATTCAACAGTTATATTATAAAAATCATCTTTAGCCTTCTTTGAATATTTTAGAAGTTTCTGACCGGTAAAATATCTTCTCCAGTAAATCTGTCCGTCAGCATCTTCTTCAGTTCCTTCGGCTATCAACGCTCCGTAGGTATTATATAAATATTCCTGACAGTCATATTGAGAAAGATCATCTTCATAAACCGTAAATGTTATATACTCGATCACCGGTTCTTCTTTTGACTCATCAAAATGCATTTCCCCGGATACGGGTACACCGAAAAACGTTCCTTCGAAAGGAATATGATCCGATTCTTTAATAAACTTTTCCGGATCAATATCACTCACTTTTCTGCCGGGATATTCAAAAGATGAAAAAACATTTTCAAAATAAAATATATTAGCTTCTTCAATATTTTCAGGCTCTGTTGTTTCAGCATTTTCGATAACCGTTTCCTCGATTACCTGTATCGTCTTTTCGGCTTCGGGATCAGAAGTACATGCCATGCACAATAAAACAAGGATCCCCGGTATGATCATATAAATCTTTTTCATTTTTTTATATTTTTCAATCTGTCTTTAAGTATCGTTACAAGATAACCGTTAAAAAATCCGGTTAAAATACAAAAGATCAATGTAAAAGGCAGGTAATAAAATATACCTAATGACCTGATGATGAACCCGGCCAGCAAAAACTGACCTAAATTATGGAATATCGCACCGAATACGGATACGCCAACGGGCGAAAACTTATCCGTTTTCTTTATGATTAATTCAATCGTCAGAGCCAAAGCAGCTCCGCTTAAGGCATAGAAAAATGAAAAAAATGACCCGAAAAGGATGGCAGAAAGAAGAATCCTTACAAGATCTACGATCAATGCTTCTTTAAACCCGTATAAATACAAAGCCATCAGAACAGCAAAATTGGCAAGCCCGATCTTAAATCCGGGTATCGGAACTATATTCGGAATAAGTGTTTCAAGGAAAGACAGGATTAAAGCCATCGCCGTAAACAATCCGAGAAACGTGATCTTGTTTACTTTTTTCATGTTTCTTTATTGAACCACAACATCATATTCTTCCTTATCGGATGAAATGATAACTTCAAAATGATGAGGAAGGCATATTACCGATTCGTTGTTTCTCTTAATAAAACCTTTATTGATACAGTCATGACCGGGGCAGTCCGCTTCGATCACTCTCACATTTTTGTCCCTTACTTCAACGATATTAAACCCGTATTTGTTTTCGTATCTGTATGTACCGTCAACGGAAAGATCGAGTACATCGATTGTCTGACCATCGCTTTTAACTAAAGCTTTATCTCCGCTTTTTGTATTAACGAGAAGCAAAGCTATCGGTATTAAAATGATTACCGCTATGGCGATAAGGATTAAATCACTTTTCTTCATGGATAATTATTTACACTTTTTCATCGCGAGAGTGCCTGTTCTTGAAAGTTCAATGATACTGAATTTTCTTATCATATCGATAAATTTATCAACCCTGTCGGGAGTGTCGCAAAGAAGTAAAATCATATTTGAATCAGTCGTATCAACTATCTCGGCTTTGGTTATCTGAGAGATCTCGATTATCTCGCTTCTGTTTGCCGCAGAATATTTGATCTTAACAAGGATAACTTCTCGAGAGATCGATTCTTCCTCTTTAAATGTTCTGACCTTTATTACATCCAGTTTTTTATTTAATTGTTTCTCAATCTGTTCAAGATCATGAGGAGAGCCGCTTGAAACGATAGTCATATTTGAAATTGTGGGATCATGAGTTTCGCCCACTGTAAGGCTCTCGATATTATAGCCTCTTCTTGCAAACAAAGAAGAAACCTTACTTAAAACACCGAATCTGTTTTCTACCGAAACGGAAAAAATCCTTTTCATAAATCAGTCTGTCTCCAAAACAATTAAATATTCATACATGTGAAAGCATCTCTGTCGACATTTAATTCGAGTATACATGTCTTCTTTGCTTTCAAAAGCCATTTAATACAGTTTTCCATCTCATCATTGGAATGACATTCTTTATAATCGATCTCATAAGCTTTGGCAATATCCTCAAAATGAGGGAAACCGTTAAGCTCGTTAAATGTATAATTATTGTTATATTTAAGATGCTGGTACTCTTTGATCATCCCAAGAGCTTTATTGTTAAATATAACGATCTTGATATTTAAGTTTTCCTGCTTTAATGTCGAAAGTTCCGCCATCGACATCTGAAAAGCACCGTCACCGTTGAAGGAAAGGATATTTTTGTCGGGATCACCCATTTTACATCCGATCGCAGCCGGAAGCGAAAATCCCATGCAGCCGAATCCTCCGGAAGTAACAAATCCTGCACCGAGAGAAACAAAATTCGAGCATGCATAGATCTGGTTCTGTCCGACATCGGTAACGATCACATAATCATCTTTCAAACGCTTCGTAAGAGAATAAACAAATTCCTTGGGATCGACATAAAGATTTGTAGATTCCTTAAGGCCTTCCCTCGTCATCTTATAGGTATTGATCCTGTTTACCCAGTCCGAAAAATCAAATTTATCTTCAAATTTGTTAAGTTCGGAAAATACTTCTTTAAGATCTCCTACTACCGGAATATTAGGGCCTGCATTTTTACCTATCTCTGCAGGATCTACATCTATATGGATTAGTGTCTTGTCTTTCGTGATAAGATCCGGCTGTTTTACGGCTCTGTCTGCTACTCTTGCACCTGCAACTATAAGGCAGTCCGCATCATTTATTGCCTTATTGGCAAATTTTGAACCGTTGTTTCCTACCATACCGATGTATAAAGGGTTATCATCCCTTCCTATTCCAAGTCCCATTAAAGTGGAAACAAAAGGAATGTTGTGCTTCTTCGCGAATTCCAGCACATCTCTTTCGCTTCCGGAAAGCTTTACTCCGCCTCCGACCATAATGATGGGCTTCGAAGCCTTTGATAATTCGTTTATGATCTTTTTGATCTGAACCGAATGACCCTTTAAAGTAGGTTTGTATGTTCTTAAATTAACAGTCTCGGGATAATTGAATTCATATCCGTCTTCGAGCAGAACGTCAACGGGAACATCGATAAGAACAGGGCCCTTTCTACCTGTCATCGCTATATGAAAAGCTTCTTTGACGGTTTTGGGGATATCCTGTGCATTTCTTACAAGATAACTGTATTTAACAAAAGATTCGCAGGCTCCGATAATATCGGCTTCCTGGAAAAGGTCGGATCCGATATGTTCGCTTTTTACCTGTCCGGTAATGACTATCAGGGGTATACTGTCGGCAAAAGCAGTCGCGATACCGGTTATAAGATTAGTGGCACCGGGGCCGGAGCTTGAAATACACACACCTGCTTTTCCGCTCGTCCTGTAATATCCGTTTGCTTCATGTGCGGCATTCACTTCATGCCTTACAAGAACCGGATAAATATCCGATCCCGTTAATTTATCGAAAAAAGGACAGATAGAAACTCCGGGATATCCAAAAACCACATCTGTTTTTTCACATTCCAATGATTTGACCAAAAGTTCGGCTCCGTTCACGAGAACCTCCATAAAAACAATAATCTAATAGTAATCATATTCTTTTTAATACTATCACAATTAATAGTTCTCTTCAATAATGTTTCTTGCAAGAAAACGCAATATATGGTATTTTATTTTTTGAATAATAACTAAAGAATGTAATACTCCGGAGGCAAAATGAAATTATACAGATTTATATGTGCAGCATTGCTGATAACCGCTCTTTCTTTTACCGGATGTGCAGGAAAAGCCAATTATAACGCATATCATAAAGAAGTTAATAATTTATATGAAAAAATAGTATCGACCGATGCGATCATAAATAATATAGATACAACATCCGAAACATCCGTGGACGAAATGTTCGAATCTTTGGATTCATTAAAGGATTCGTTTGACGATTTCGCCAAAGTCGAAACTCCCGAAGAATTCAAAGACTGTCAGTTCCTGGCAGATAACGCAGTGAAATATATCGAAATAGCCGAAACAAACTTTCACACCGCATTGGACGGCGAATATGATGATGTAAGTTTTAAAGAAGGAATGTCGAGTTACAATGAAGCTATAAAATGCGTTAATTATATGGGCGACGTTTTGCAAAGAAAATAATTCAAATAAAAACATAAAAAAATAAGGGGCTTTGAAAAGTCCCTTATTTTAATTATCGTATTTTACTTAATTATTTATTGAAGAAATCTAAACCGCCGATTACAGGAAGCTCAGGATTTTCTTCGCCCTGACAAATCTTTACGATAGCCATGATAGCACCAATAATGAAAATAAGATTTCCGATTGTAGGGATAAGTCCGATAAGCCAAAGTACAAGGCCCTGTGAAAGGTTCTTGCTGTTATCTTTCTTATCAGGATAAGCTAAAAGGCTGATTAACCAGAAAACAGGTCCTAAATAAGCAAAGATTGCTGCGAGTTTTTTACTCATTTCGATTTTCCTCCTAAATTATTTAATTGTGTTGCCATACAACTATAAATACTATAACTTGTGTTTTATTCAAAGTCAAGAGATATTGTGAATTTATTTAACAAAAAATAAATATTACTATTTATTTTTGTTAAATCTGCAACATAAGACCTCTTAAAGCATTGAACAAAGCACTTTACGGGCATAAGCACCCGCTTAATATCGGGACAGATTTTATGCAAATCTGCCCCGTATATTTCAAAAATTCACAAGATTAAAACTTACCTGCGTCAGCAGCTTCCTGAACAGCAACTGCAACAGCAACTGTCATACCAACCATGGGGTTGTTACCTGCACCGATAAGACCCATCATCTCAACGTGAGCGGGAACTGAAGAAGATCCTGCGAACTGAGCATCTGAGTGCATACGGCCCATAGTATCTGTCATACCGTAAGAAGCGGGGCCTGCAGCCATGTTATCGGGATGAAGCGTACGTCCTGTACCACCGCCCGATGCAACTGAGAAGTACTTCTTACCCTGCTCGATACATTCCTTCTTGTATGTACCTGCAACAGGATGCTGGAATCTTGTAGGGTTGGTTGAGTTACCTGTAATGGAAACATCAACGCCTTCTTTGTGCATGATAGCTACACCTTCGCAAACATCGTTTGCACCGTAGCAGTTAACCTTTGCACGAAGACCTTCAGAATAAGAGATTCTGTTAACTTCTTTTACAGTGTTTGTATAAGGATCATACTCTGTTTCAACAAAAGTAAATCCGTTAATTCTTGAAATGATCTGAGCAGCGTCTTTTCCGAGACCGTTAAGGATAACACGGAGAGGTTTCTGACGAACTTTGTTAGCCTTCTCAGCGATACCGATAGCACCTTCTGCAGCTGCGAATGATTCGTGACCTGCAAGGAAAGCGAAGCACTCTGTCTCTTCTTCAAGAAGCATCTTACCTAAGTTACCGTGTCCAAGACCAACCTTACGTGTATCTGCAACTGATCCGGGAATACAGAAAGCCTGTAAACCTTCACCGATTGCTGCTGCAGCATCAGCTGCACGACGAGCGTTCTTCTTAATAGCGATAGCTGCGCCGACTGTATATGCCCATTTTGCGTTTTCGAAGCAAATAGGCTGAATTTTTTCTACCATGTGGTAAACATCAAGACCTGCGTCCTTTGTGATCTTTTCAGCTTCTTCAAGGGAAGAAATTCCATAGCTTGCAAGAACTTTTTCGATCTGAGGGATACGTCTTTCATATGATTCAAATAAAGCCATTTCTTTTTCCTCCTTAAATTATTCTTTTCTGGGATCGATGATCTTAACAGCATCTGCAACACGTCCGTACTGTCCGCTTGCTTTCTCGTATGCTGTAGCTGCATCGTCGCCTTTTTTCATAAAGTCTGTCATCTTACCGAAGTTAACGAACTTGTAACCGATGATCTGATCGTCTTTGTCAAGAGCGATACCTGTTACATAGCCTTCAGCCATTTCAAGGTAACGGGGACCTTTTTTAAGAGTACCGTACATTGTACCAACCTGAGAACGAAGTCCCTTACCAAGGTCTTCAAGACCTGCACCGATAGGAAGACCGTCTTCTGAGAAAGCAGACTGTGATCTGCCGTATACGATCTGAAGGAAAAGTTCTCTCATAGCTGTGTTGATAGCGTCGCATACAAGGTCTGTATTTAAAGCTTCAAGAACTGTTCTTCCGGGAAGAATTTCAGCTGCCATAGCTGCTGAATGAGTCATACCTGAGCAACCGATCGTCTCAACCAATGCTTCCTGGATGATACCTTCCTTAACGTTAAGTGTAAGTTTACATGCGCCCTGCTGAGGAGCACACCAGCCGATACCATGTGTTAAGCCTGAAATATCTTTAACTTCTTTGGCTTTTACCCATTTTGCTTCTTCGGGAATGGGAGCACAACCGTGATTCACGCCCTGAGCAACGGTACACATTTCTTCAACTTCTTTTGAATAAATCATGTGAATTTCTCCTTTCAAGAATTAAATATATAAATAACTCCAAAGAATTATTATCAAGTTAAGATTAAGATCTTATCTCCTATGCAAAAGATCTTAAATTATATATCCGAGATCTTGGAAACGATATTGTCTTTATCCTTATAGATAGATTTCTCGGGAATAACTCCCCTGACACAGCTTGTAGGATAAATATTGGAATCTCTTCCGACAACCGTTCCGGGATTAAGTACAGAATTGCATCCAACTTCCACTCTGTCCCCAAGCATTGCGCCGAATTTCTTTAATCCGGTCTCGTAATTCTCTTCGCCCTTTACAACAACCAGAGTCTTGTCGCTCTTAACGTTTGATGTGATCGAACCTGCACCCATATGTGCTTTAAATCCGAGAACCGAATCACCAACGTAGTTGTAATGAGGAACCTGAACATTGTTAAAAAGAATAACGTTCTTAAGTTCTGTCGAATTGCCTACAACGCATTTCTTGCCGACCAAAGCGTTCCCTCTGATAAAAGCACCGGGACGAACTTCGGTTTCGGCATCGATGATGCAGGGTCCGTATATATTTGCTGTAGGATAGATCTTGGCTGTTTTATGGATCCAGACGTCTTCGCCTCTTTTTTCAAATTCATCTTCGCTTAAGGTCTTTCCCGTCTCAAGAATGAAATCTTTGATAAGAGGAAGAACTTCCCAGGGATAAGTCTTGCTTTCAAGCAAAGATTTTGCTCTGGTCTCGTTCAGATCATATAATTCACATATTTTAACTTTTTTCATATATATCTTACCTTCCGGTTATTCTTGTATGTTAAAAAAATAACGCGTCTTTTATTATATCATCAAAAAATCCATTTTAAAACAATTATTAACAAGAAAATTTCATCAATGTTTATAAAATTGGGCTATATATCGGTATCTTGAATTAAGTTTCGAATTATAGTCCTTGGTTTTCACATCATTGGTGTAATCGGAAACATATTTGGAAAGCTTGTCCATATACTCTTTCTCGCCGACTTCGCCATTGGCAACCATTGTCAATCCCTTTTCCCAGCTTGCGGTAAGTTTGGGATGTAAAAGTGACGGTATCGAAAGATGTACGGCATCGGTGATCATTTCTCCAAGCAAAGTGGGAGTGATGATTTGGGTTTTCTTATTTAATTTCAAATATCCGTTTTTAAACAATTTATCAAGAATAGCTGCTCTGGTAGCTGAAGTTCCGATACCCGAACCTTTGATCTGTGCTCTTAATTCTTCATCTTCAATCTGCTGACCTGCACTTTCCATTGCCTGGATCATACTTCCGGAATTGTAACGTTTAGGCGGAGAAGTCTCTCCTTCTTTAACGAAAATCTCTTTGTAAGGAAGCTTGTCTCCCTTTTTAAGTTTTGCAAGGAATTCAAGTGTTTCTTCAGAACATTTGACATCTTCACTCTCATCCTTGGATTCAGTATCGCTTTTACCTTTCTCGTCAGGATCTTCACTGTCAGAATTGCCTGTATCTTTGTCTTTTTTCTTGATAAAAGAAAAAGTGGTTGCTGCAAGAAAGCCTTCTTCCTTTAAAACTTTAAATGAAGAAAAGAATTTTTCACCGTTTCTTTCAACTACCAGAGAATCCTTTTCATAAACGGCAGGAGGAAGGAATATACCAAGGAATCTTCGGCAGATAATCTCATAAATATGAAGACATGTTTCATCCACGCTTTTAAGATTATCAAATCCCTGTCCGGTGGGAATTATAGCATAATGGTCCGTGATCAGTTTATCATTTGTATATTTTGTCGAACCGATCTTTTTATACGAACCGGATTCAAAAATACCTTTTATTATATCTGCATACAAAGGATGCACTTTTAAACCGTTCAGATTCTTGTGAATTTCCTTTGATACAGCTATAGATAAAACTCTTGCATCTGTTCTGGGATAAGTAACGAGTTTCTTTTCGTATAATTCCTGTATATAATTTAAAGTCTTTGCAGGATCGATTTTAAAATACTTTGAACAATCATTCTGCAGATCCGCAAGATTATATAACATCGGAGGGTTACGCTTTTCTTTTTTCTTTTCAATGGAGAAAACCGTAAATTCTTCGCCTTCACCGGCCTTAACTTCTTCGATCAATTTATTGGCATCTACTTCTTTCTTGAAACCGTTTTCTTTATAAAGAACAGGTGATTCAAAAAACTTGGATCCTTCAACAGCCCTGAATTCACCGTCATAACAGGTACCGTTAAAATCAAGTGATGCAAGTACTCTGTAGAAAGGAGTTTTAACAAAATCTCTTATCTCTCTTTCTCTGTTTACGACCATACCGAGTACGCAGGTCATGACACGTCCGACACTTATAACGCATTTATCGGCTTTAAGAAAGGTCTTCATGCCGTAACCGTATCTTAAGGTAAGCGCTCTGGAGAAATTGATACCCATAAGGTAATCTTCCTTGGCTCTTAAATATGCGGCCGCGGAAAGATTGTCGTATTCGCTTAAGTCTTTGGCTTCACGGATTCCGCGCTGAATCTCTTCTTCAGTCTGTGAATCGATCCAGACACGACGGCGTTCTTTGCCTTCGACATGAGCTTCCTGTTCGACAAGACGATAAATGTATTCACCTTCTCTTCCCGAGTCGGTGCATACATAAATACGGTCGACATCATTACGTGTCAACAGGCCTTTGACTATATTGAACTGTTTGGAAACCGAAGAGATAACCTGATATTTATAACTATCGGGAATAAAAGGAATCGTGTCGAATGACCACTTTTTAAGACCCGCATCATATTCTTCCGGATAACTCATATTTACAAGATGACCGACGCACCAGGTAACGATTGAATTATCGCTTTCAAGATAACCGTCGTCCTGTTTGAAATTTTCTTTCAAAGCTTTTGCGAATTCCTTGGCAACGGACGGTTTTTCGGCAATATATACTTCTTTTGCCATAAAACTCCTTTATACTAAACGGTTCAAAGGAACCGCATAAAAATCATTCTTTAAATTACAGATTTCGAATATCGACGTAAGTTACTTCTCTGTCCCAGAGCATTTCGCTTAAATCTTCATCAAAACCGTTTTTGGAGAAAAGATAAATATAATCGGCTTTGATCTTTGCTTCTTTAAGACAGTAATCGAACCACTCGAATTCGGAATAATTCATCGCATCGCTTCCGAGCGCACAGTATGCGGCAAGAATGTTTCTGTGCTCGTCGCGTCCGATGTAATGGATCGTACCGGCTTTTCCGACCCACTCGCCGTACTTGGTCACTTTGATGGGAAGGCCGTGTTTTTTGTTTAAAAGATTAAGATATTCCTTGCAGATCAAAGGAAGCGAATCCTTTAAGAAATCGGGAATATTATCGTTTATAAAAGTATCATAGAACTTTTCGGGAGTCATAAGTTCAAGATATGACTCGTGAGGATAAATGAATTTATACCAGAAATTAACGATAGGATTAGAGATCCTGTAAACGCCCTTCATTGTATTCTCGTTGCCTGGCGTATCGAAACTTGAGACCTTTTCTACCGTATCGAGACTCATGAGATTTTTTAAATATACACTGATCTTCGCTCTCGAAAATCCTGTATGGATATATATGTCATTTAATTTGTTATGGCCGTTTGCGAGACAGTAAAGGATCGTTCCGTAAACATTAACTTCTCTTAAATACTCCAAAACAACATCGTTTCCGGCTCTCCTGAAGACGGAATCCGATCTTAAAAATGTCTTTATAATATTGTCCCTTAAGGATTTATTGATATCAAAATAATTGTAGAACGCAATGTTTCCGCCAAGAAGCGCATATAGATCCATGCATTTGGAAGTATCTTCTGTATTGTAAAACATTACGAGATCGATGAAAGAAACCGGCTGGATCTTTAAAAATCCGTCGATGGCAAGAGCATTTTTACCGATCTTTGATACAAATATATTCTCAACGTATCTTGTATCATGAGAAACGAGAAGACACATAAATCTGTTGTCTTTTTTATTTAATTTGATATAGGAAAACAGAATATCGATATAAGAATCGTCCGCTTTGAAACAGTTTTCAAAGTCGTCCAATACAAGAACGAATTTATCAAGTTTATATTTATCGGATAATGCTTCAAGAATTGTGTTAAAAGAAGGGAATTCATCGCTGAATTCAAAACCTTTTAAAGAAAGATCGCCCGCAATAAGAAAACTTATCTGTTTGCTGCTGGCTTTCGGACATTTGATATAAACGTATTTTTTATCTTTGACAAACTCATGCCAAACGGTAGAAGTACCGACACCTCCGCGACCGTAAAGAGTCACTAAAGAACCTTCATCAGAATTAAATATCTTTTTTAAATATTCAATTTCACTGCTTCTGCCGATTGTCATCAGTTCACCCCACATTTATGTCGGGTTCTCCGTTAAATACGAAGAACCCGAATTTAATCTGATACAAAGTAAAACTTATTTAGCTGAAATGTAACCCTGAGCTTTAAGAAGTTCGGCACAAAGGATAGCTCCGCCTGCTGCGCCTCTTACCGTATTGTGAGAAAGGCCAACGAACTTCCAGTCGTAAATGCTGTCTTCTCTGATACGTCCGACACTGATGCCCATTCCGTTTTCATAGTCAACATCAAGAGCAACCTGAGGTCTGTTATCCTCTTCAAGATACTGAATGAACTGCTTGGGAGCAGAAGGAAGGTTAAGTTCCTGAGGAAGTCCCTTGAAATCCCATAACTTCTGGATGAGCTGTTCTTTCGTAGGCTGTTTCTTAAACTTAACGAATACCGTAGCCGTATGTCCGTTAAGAACGGGAACTCTGATGCACTGGCTCGTGATCTTGATGTTGTCGGCGGGTTTGATAACTCCGTCTTCAACCTTACCCCAGATTCTCAAAGGTTCTTTTTCACTCTTTTCTTCTTCGCCGCCGATGTAAGGAATGATGTTTCCTTCCATTTCGGGCCAGTCCTTAAACGTCTTACCCGCACCGGAAATAGCCTGATACGTACTAACGATAACTTCGTAAGGCTCAAATTCTTTCCAGGCCGTTAAAACGGGAGCATAAGACTGGATAGAACAGTTAGGCTTAACTGCGATAAATCCTCTCTTTGTTCCGAGTCTCTTCTTCTGGTCGTCGATAACCTTCATGTGTTCGGGATTGATCTCAGGAACTACCATGGGAACATCGGGCGTCCATCTGTGAGCAGAGTTATTGGAAACAACGGGGATCTCAGCTTTGGCATAAGCTTCTTCGATCGCTCTGATCTCATCCTTTGTCATATCGACTGCTGAGAAGCAGAAATCAACCTGCTTAGCGATCTCATCTATCTCATTTACGTCGTAAACTACAAGATCTTTAACTTTTTCAGGCATTGGCGTTGTCATTTTCCATCTTTCGCCGACAGCTTCTTCATATCTTTTACCCTTTGATCTGGGTGATGCTGCGATCAATACAACTTCAAACCAGGGATGATTTTCAAGAAGAGAAATGAATCTCTGTCCTACCATACCTGTACCGCCTAAAATACCAACACGTAATTTGTCACTCATTGTTTTATCCTCCATTATCCGTAAAACGGACTTAATCATAAATATTTGAAACTAAATATCGGAATAAATCTTAAAATGTTTAGTTATATTATTTCTTCGTATCTTCTGATCGCTTCTTTGATCGCTCCGGGAGCGCCTTTTGTGAGTCTTCTTTCAACACAGGTCTTAAGAGAGATCGCATCATAAACATCTTCGTCGAATGAATCGCATATCTCTTTTAATTCGGAAATGCTTAAATCTTCTATCGAACAGTCTTTTTCGATGCATTTAAGGACCAGCCGGCCGATGATACCGTGAGCATCTCTGAAAGGAATACCTTTTCTTACAAGATAGTCAGCAGCATCTGTCGCATTGGTAAATCCCTTCATCGCACTCTTTGCCATTACATCTTTGTTAAAAGTAATGGTATCGATCATACCGGTAAATAACGTGATGCAGTCTTTAACTGTATCAAGTGCATCAAAAGCAACTTCCTTGTCTTCCTGCATGTCTTTATTGTAAGCAAGGGGAAGCCCCTTCATTGTTGTGAGAAGAGAAACAAGCGCACCGTACACTCTTCCGGTCTTGCCTCTTACAAGTTCTGCGATATCCGGATTCTTTTTCTGAGGCATTATCGATGAACCTGTAGAAAAAGCGTCATCCATCTCAACAAACTTATATTCATTCGAGTTCCAGATGATAAGTTCTTCCGAAAATCTCGATAAGTGCATCATTATCATTGAGCATGCGGATAATGTTTCGATCAGATAGTCTCTGTCGGAAACGGAATCCATGGAATTGTAAGTGGCTGACTCAAATCCCAAAAGTCCTGCAACATAATCTCTGTCCAAAGGATATGTGGTTCCGCATAAAGCCCCGGCACCGAGTGGTGAATAATTCATCCTCTTTACTATATCAGCCAGTCTGTCTCTGTCTCTTAAGAACATTTCGACATATGCTCCGATGTAATGAGAAAGATTTGTGGGCTGGGCTTTCTGAAGATGAGTAAATGCCGGCATGTAAGTCTCGGTATTTTCTTTCATCTTATTAAGAAGCACTGTT
>CADARM010000008.1 GCA_902790275.1 uncultured Lachnospiraceae bacterium | reverse complement strand
CATCGGAAAGATTAATGGATAAGGTTTGGGGATTGGATTCGGAAGCGGATGTAAGTGTTGTATGGGTATATATTTCAGGTCTTAGGAAAAAACTTTCTTCCATTAATTCGGACTGTGAAATAAAAGCTGTACGCAATCAGGGTTATTCTCTTGTAACAAAAGGATAAAAACATTTATGATCAAGACTCTAAGAAGAAGATTCATATTGGTGACAATGCTCTCCACATTTGCCGTATTAAGTGTAATTATAGGTGTACTTAATATTGCTTCTTTTGTCAGCGTAAACAGTAAAAACGATGCTGTTTTGTCTTTTCTTGCGGGCAACGGCGGACAATTTCCGGAAGAGTATATGAATCCCAAAGAAGATATTCATTTCAACGAGAAATCGGAAAATCCGGAAAACCCAAAACCTGAAATGTGGATTAATGATGATTTTGGAAAAAACAGGCAGTTCACGAGAGAGATGCCTTATGAAACCAGGTTTTTCAGCGTAAATCTCGATTATGACGGGAATATTGTTTCCTTTGATACAGGGAGAATTTTTGCCGTTAAGGACGAGGAAGTTAACGAATATGCCGAGAGTGCTTTTAATTCTTTTAAGAGATTAAAAAAAGTGCGCGGTACGAACAATGATTACAGGTATCTTTTAAAACAGACCGACAGCGGGTACCTGATTATATTTACCGATATATCAAGAGACATTCAAAATGCCGAAAGAATTTTGTTATACAGTGTGATAATATCGATCGCCGGACTTGCTGCCGTATATGTTTTGGTATATTTCTTTTCCAAAAAGGTGTTTAAACCTGTTGAAGAAAGCTATCAAAAACAAAAAAGATTCATTACCGATGCCAGTCATGAATTAAAAACTCCTCTTGCCATTATAGCGGCAAATGCAGATGTTATTGAGATGGAAGCGGGTGAGAGCGAGTGGAGTAAGAGCATAAAAAATCAGGTCGGAAGAATGTCATCGCTTGTTGAAAATATGGTTGAGTTAACAAGGCTCGACGAAGGTTCCAATCTTTTGTTTGAGGAGTTGGATTTGAGTGCCGCCGTAACAGAAACAATTGAAGCATATAATGCGCTGTCAGAGACAAAAGGATTAACAATTAATGCAAATGTTGAAAGCGGAATAAAGGTTAAGGGAGATGAGGCCAAATTAAGACAGATGGTCGGTCTTCTTTTAGACAATGCAATCAAGTATTCCGCAAAGGACGAAAGTAACTGCATAGAAGTGTCACTTCAGAAAAAATCAGGCAAAGCAATCTTAAAAATATCAAATCCCGCTGAAGGACTGAGCATCCAAAATTATGATGTTTTGTTTGACAGATTTTACAGACCGGATTCTTCAAGAAATTCAAAAGAAGGAGGTTCCGGAATAGGCCTTTCGGTAGTCAAATCCATAGCCGAAGCTCATTTATATAAAGCAGGCGCATATTCAAAAGATGCGAAAATAATTACTTTCGAAATTAAAGATATTAAATATATTTAAAAATCCTGCGCCAGAAATTCATCAACCGTCATGTAAATCTGCGGGAAGTCGGCTTTTATATCCTGCTTTCTTTGGATAAAAGCCGGATCATATTTATCATAAGCTTCGGGTGGAATGTATATAAGGTTACCGTACGCGTTGTTTTCTTTTGCGGCTTCGATGATTTCCTCCTTGGAATCAGCCTTGCCGGAGCCGACAACAGTCCTTATATAGGGTCCTCCCCATCCGTCGGTGTTTCCTTCAACATTAATGTATCTGTATTTCCCGTTCGCGGTTTTATAGACATAGGTTTCCTGCAAAAACTCACCCATGTAACATGTAAAGACCGCTATATAGCCTTTTTTAATACCTTTGCCGGAAGCAGGGTTTTTAGTATTATTGCATCCGATTAAACCTGCAACGGTAATCAGGCATAAGGCACAGGTCAAGAAAGCCTTCGGTAATCTTTTTTTCATTTTTATCCCCCCTTTTAAATACAAATAAATAATATATAAGAAATCTACGTAAAAAAATCCGCTTTATCATCTTTTATTTCTTTCGAGGAATAAGTTAAAAAATTATTAAGTGTTTCGTATTATAATTTATATACGATTACATATATTTTAATTATGGGTTATTCCATAAAATAAACAGGTCAAAACGCGTATTTGTTACAAAGAAAAAATTTTTTGCGAAAATAAATTACTTTGGTCTTTTGGAAACTGATAACAGAAAAACTCTGATGAGGGCAAGCGATATGAAAAAAAGATTCTTTTATCTTTCGGTGTATGATGCGAAAGAATTTGTATATGAAAAAATCGAAAAACAAAGTCTTAATATTCTAAAAAGAAAACATGAAAGCCCACAATAGAATGTGCATATGCAATGCACTTTATGCTTTTTCGGGAATGCTCGGATATCTGCTTTTATTGTTCAGGGGAAGTGATATAATTGAAGAAGATAAAACAGATATGGCCGGACTGACCAAAATGACGCAGTATCGTTCCGAAACGGTAAGGAGTGTTAACTGCATATACTCATCAATGATTCAAATGTAAGACAGGAAATAAGCGAAGCCATCTGGCTTTGAAAAATATATAAAAGAAGGTGATTTATAATGAGCATGGTAACAGATGTGACCAAAAAGATTATACTTGCCGGATTGGGAACCATAGACGAACAAAATGAGGAAGTAAAAGATTTACTAAAAAGAGGCAGCGCCATCATGGGTATGGGTGCTGTGGATAATGAGGAACTTCTTTACAACGGAAACAGAGAAGAAATAATGAAGAGAAGAAAAGAGAGGGAGAGGGATTTTAACACTCTCGAACTCGGACACGGAAGAAGCATTCATTACGACTCTGTAAAAGACGAAGACGGAAAGATCGTTGAGAGAAATCTGGAATTCGAGAAAAAGCCTGATAATTCAGAAAAAGAATTCGAATTCGAAGCTGCGAAGAATGAAGACGGGGGTAAAACTGTGTCGATCCATACGTCTGAAAAAGAAGTAAAAGAATCCGAGGGAGGTGCCGAAAATGACCAGAACTGAAATGAAGCTTAAAAGCATCCCCAAGGAAATGTTTGATGAGACAAAACGTCTGGAAGAGATCCTGGGCGTTATCAGAAAACACAATCTCGTAAAGAACGGTCTTACACCGGAAACATTAAGACATATTCTCGAAGATCTCGGACCTACTTTTATAAAGATAGGCCAGATCATGAGTTCAAGAGGCGACTTCCTTCCCAAGGAATACTGCGAGGAACTCGAACTTTTAAGAGCGGATGTCAAACCTCTCGATATAGAGACAATAAAGAAAGAGATCGAAAACGAACTCGGCAAGCCGATAGGAGAACTCTTTAAATCCATAGACGAAAAGCCTTTGGGAAGCGCTTCGATAGCTCAGGTACATGCGGCAATACTACCCGATGGGCGAAAAGTGGTTATTAAAGTTCAGCGTCCCTACGTGGCAGATATGATGATGAAGGATTTTGCCCTTCTTTCCAAAGCCGCAAAGATCGCCAAGATATCTCCGGTTAACCAGACCGTGGATTTCAATATGCTGGTTGAAGAATTGAAAGAAGTTTCGATAAACGAACTCGATTTTCGTATCGAAGCGGAAACAACCATGGAATTTGCACGTAACATGGAAGGTATCAACTATGTTACATGTCCGATTATCGAAGAGGCTTATACAACTCAAAGAGTCATGACCATGAGCTTCGTCGACGGCTTTTCAATCGGAAACCTCGAAAAACTGGATACAGAGGGATATGACAGAAAAGAAGTTGCGACAAAACTTGTTAACAACTTCTTAAAGCAGGTTCTCGATGATGGATTATTCCATGCAGACCCTCACCAGGGAAATCTGGAGATTTTAAACGGAAAAATCGTCTGGCTTGATTGGGGAATGGTCGGAAGATTCGGCAAGAAAGAACAAAACATCTTAAAAACGGCCATTGCCGCTGTAGTTCAAAAAGATGTAAATCTTATGAAAAATGCCGTAATTTCCCTTGGCAAACCGACAAAGGAAATAAACCACCCTGCACTCTTTAACGATATTGACGATATGATGGATCGATACTGTTCCATGAGTCTTGAGGATTTAAACCTCGGAGATCTTTTATCGGAAGTCGTTGAACTTGCGGGAGATCACGGAATATCGCTTCCAAAGGGCTTTTCAATGCTGGTCAGAGCCCTTATTACGATAGAAGGTGTTGTAACCAAATTAAATGTTGATGTCAATATGGCAGAGCTTTTCTCCGGAAAAGTAATGCAGGATATGCTTGAAGGCTTCGATCTCAAACAGGAGATGATCGGGGATGCCAAAGCGGTCTACGATTCGGCAAAGAAATCCTTAACGATTCCGTCTCTTTCCGCTGACATGATGAAATCCGTCATTAAAGGCCAGACCAAGATTAATATCGAGCCTGTAGGATTTGAATCTTTAATGAACAGAGTCGAGATTCTGGTCGGTGACATGATTCTTTGTATCATAATGGCATCGATGATTATAAGTTCGAGCATGATTTGTACGACTAACATGCAACCCCAGATTTTAGGCATTCCGGCCCTTGGTTTTGTGGGCTTTGTGGCTGCTTTTGTAATGGGCGTTTTCTTGATCATCAAGATTCATCAAAGAAGAAAATAAAAAAAATTTTTTAAAAAACTATTGACATACTATTTTGGTGGGTTTATAGTATCGATTATTGAAACGAAAGGAGACATGACAAATATGAGATCATTTGCAAATAATTACATGTGTATGTGTATGTGTTGTTGTCGAATGCTTTTCTCCCGGGCCTGTATGAAAACCGGGTGTTTGGCTCATTTGTCATGCACCTGCACGGATTAGTTTGTCATTTCAGATTAGACGTTAATGAGGCTCGGGAGTGATCTCCCGGGCTTTTTCTTTTTGTAAGAAAAAGCTGCAGGATGCAAAGAAAGGTACACATAAGGTAATTATTTTAAAGAAGAAAAGAGGATTAAAAGATCATGAAAAAGAATTTTGGAAAAGTTTTAACAGGATTATTAACAGCGGGACTTACGATTGCATCGTTAACAGGTTGCGCTAACGGTGCCGCAAACACAACAAACGTTGATGTTGCAAAAGATTCCGCAAAAGTATACAGAACACTTGATGAGATCAAAGAGAGCGGAAAGATCAACATCGGAGTTTTCTCCGACAAGAACCCGTTCGGATACGTAGACGAAAACGGTAAATATCAGGGATACGATGTTTACTTCGCAGAAAGGATCGGTGAAGACCTTGGGGTTGAGATCAACTACGTTTCAACAGAAGCAGCCAGCAGAGTTGAATATCTTGAGACAGGTAAAGTTGATATCGTTCTTGCAAACTTCACAGTTACAGATGAGAGAGCAGAAAAAGTTGACTTCACACTTCCTTACATGAACGTAGCACTCGGTGTTGTATCACCTGAAGATGCAGTTATCACAGATCTTTCCGAGATCGGAACTGACGATCAGGTAATCGTAATCTCCGGTACAACAGCAGAAACATACCTTGAAAAGAACTATCCCGATATCAAGCTTCAGAAGTTTGATACATATGCAACAGCAAAGACATCTTTTGAAAACGGAACAGGCGTTGCATGGGCAAATGACAACACAGAGGTTATTGCTTACGCAATCGAAAATCCCGGATATGTGGTAGGTATCCCTTCACTCGGAAGCCAGGATACAATCGCTCCCGCAGTATCAAAGGGTAACGATTCACTTGCAGACTGGTTAAACGAAGAGACAGTAAAGCTTGGCGAAGAGAATTTCTTCCATGCAGATTATGAAGCAACACTTATCGGAACATACGGTGCAGATTACGAGAACACACTTGTAGTAGAAGGCGGAAAGGTTGCCAACTCGGATGCAGCAGAAACAGTAACAGCTGATGCTTTGGATATTCCCAACGGAAACGGCGAAACGATCAAGATCGCAGCAACACCCGTACCTCATGCAGAGATTCTCGAAGAAGCAGGCAAGATCCTTGAAAACTACGGTTACAAACTTGAAGTTGTAGAATTTGACGATTATGTACAGCCCAACCTTGTTGTAGAATCAGGCGAATTTGACGCAAACTATTTCCAGCACGTTCCTTACCTTGACAGCTTCAACGAAGAGCAGGGTACACACCTTGTTGTAGCAGGCGAGATCCACTATGAGCCTTTCGGAATCTATCCCGGAAAGAAAGCAAGCCTTGATGAGATCGCAGACGGCGACAAGATCGCAATCCCCAACGATACAACAAACGAAGCAAGAGCACTTTTACTCCTTCAGGACAACGGAATCATCACATTAAAGGACGGTGTAGGACTTACAGCAACAGTAAACGACGTAGTTGAAAACCCTCACAACATTGAATTCGTAGAGCTTGAAGCAGCTCAGGTTGCAAGAGTCGTAAAAGAAGTTGAATATGTTATCTTAAACGGAAACTATGCACTTGAAGCAGGTTATTCCGTAGGAAAAGATTCGATCGCATACGAAGCAAGCGATTCGGAAGCAGCAAAGACATACGTTAACATCGTTACCGTTTACGAAGGAAACGAAAACAGCGACAAGATCAAAGCACTCGTAAGCGTACTCAGATCCGATGACATCAAGAAATTCATCGAAGACAAATACGACGGTGCGGTTATCTTCTACGAAAAATAAAACTATAAAGCCAAAGGCTGATCGGCGGACGGAGGGTTCAAAGCCTCCGTCCGAATTTCGCGTTTATTCATGGGGTATAAATGCAGTTTAAATAAAGAATACAAACTGAGGTTAAGAAACAATGAGCGAGATAGAGATAAAGAATCTGACTAAGATATTTGAGATAAAAGGACATACCGTAAAGGCGCTGGACGATATCACGCTTTCCATAGAAAAAGGTGATATCTTCGGTATCATCGGAATGTCGGGAGCCGGAAAAAGTACGCTTGTCAGGTCGGTAAACTTTCTTGAAAAACCGACATTCGGAAGCGTTTACATAGACGATACGGATCTTTCGACATTAAGCGAAAGGGAACTCAGGAAGAAACGCCGCGAGATCGGAATGATCTTCCAGAATTTCAATCTCCTTGAACAAAAAAACGTCCTGGACAATATCTGTTTTCCTTTAGAGATCGCAGGTACAAAGAAAAAAGATGCGAGAGTCAGAGCCAAAGAACTTTTAAAAACAGTCAATCTTGAGGATAAGGAAAAGGCATATCCTTCGCAGTTATCCGGCGGACAGAAACAAAGAGTTGCGATAGCAAGAGCATTGGCGACAAATCCAAGCATTCTTCTTTGCGACGAAGCGACTTCGGCACTCGATCCGCAGACGACAGATTCGATCCTAAAGCTTTTAAAAGAGATAAATGAAACGCTCGGGATCACGATAGTTATCATCACTCATCAGATGTCCGTGGTCACGCAGGTTTGTAAGCATGTTGCGATAATCGACAACGGACAGCTCGCCGAGACAGGCGCCGTTGATGAGATCTTCGAATCACCTTCATCGGATGCCGCCAAGGAACTCATCTCAGGAAAAGAGATAAGTTTCACACCGCTTAAGAGCCTTGATACCAAGAGAAAGATAAGGATCGTATTCAAAGAGAATTCGGCATACGAGCCGGTGATCTCAAATATGATCTTAAAGTTCAAGACACCGGTCAATATCCTTAAGGCTGACACAAGGAATGTCGGCGGCACGGCAAGGGGCGAGATGATCCTTGCACTTCCCGAGGATAAAGAAGTATCGGAAGAGATAATCAATTATTTAAAAGAAAACGGTCTTGCGGTAGCTGATTACGAAGGCGAGGCTTAGAAAATACGGGGTAGATAAAAATGTTTGACAGTAAAGTTATAGGAATGATCATAGAAGGAATAAGGGACACCTTATACATGACCCTGGGGTCCACTTTTATCGGATATGCGCTCGGACTTCCGCTCGGGATCCTTCTTTATGTGACAAGTGACAAGGGCTTAAGACCCAATAAAGTGATATATGGCATCGGAGATTTTATATGTAATATCATAAGAAGTATTCCTTTTTTGATACTGCTTATCCTCCTTATTCCGTTTACGAGACTTATCGTAGGAAAAAGTTACGGTTCAACAGCAACGATAGTGCCTCTCGTTATCTGTGCGGCACCCTATATCGCAAGAGTCGTTGAATCATCGCTTAAAGAAGTCGATTCGGGAGTGATCGAAGCCGCAAAAGCAATGGGTGCAAGCAATATACAGATCATATTCAAGGTGCTTTTAGTCGAAGCAAAGACTTCTCTTTTTACGGGATTTACCATAACGACCGGTCTTTTGCTCGGATATTCAGCAATGTCCGGAACCGTCGGAGGCGGTGGACTTGGCGATATCGCGGTAAGATACGGATATTACAGATGGCAGACGGATATTATGATCGTTACTGTCGCACTGCTTATCATCATTTTCCAGATCATTCAGAATCTCGGAACATTCGTGGCGGGAAGGATCGACCACAGAAAACGATAGGAAATCAAGATGAATTTTGAAGTAATTAGAGATTATCTGCCTTTATACATAAAGGCATTTATGCTGACGATAAAAATAGGCTGGATCGGAATCGCCCTCTCCCTCGGGATCGGGGTGTTTTCGGCGTTTATACTGCATTTTAAGATTCCGATCGCATCTCAGATAGTAAAGGTTTATGTCGAACTTTTCAGAAACACGCCTCTGCTTGTGCAGCTTTTCTTCGTATATTTCGGACTTCCGAAGATCGGTATATCCATATCGGCGGAAGCCTACGGGGCTATAGGACTCGGACTTCTCGGCGGAAGCTATATGACGGAGAGTTTCAGAAGCGGACTCGATGCGGTAAAGGTCTCGCAGACCGAGAGTGCACTGGCGCTCGGAATGAGCAAGGGACAGCTTTTTACATCAGTCATCCTGCCGCAGGCCGTCACTTTAAGTGTCCCGGCTGTGGTCGCAAACCTTATATTCCTTCTTAAGGAAACAAGTGTTTTTTCTGCGATAAGCCTTATGGACCTTATGTTTACGGCAAAAGACCTTATAGGACTTTATTACAATACGACCGAATGTCTTGTGATGCTCGTTGTTTTTTACATATTTATGCTGCTTCCCGTTTCGATATTAGGAAGCGTGATCGAGAAAAAGACAAGATTTAAAATGTTTGGAGATTAAAATGGGTTTTGAAGTTTTATTGAAAGGAAATAATATGCTGAGGCTCCTCGGCGGCCTCGGAGTGGCGATGTACATAAGCCTTATCTCAGTCGCAATCAGCATATTTTTAGGAATAATTCTCGGGGCGCTGATGACCTTAAAGAATCCCGTTATCAACGCGTTTTCGAGAGTCTACCTTGAGATAGTAAGGATAATGCCTCAGATGGTTCTTTTGTTTATCGTATATTTCGGTGCCACAAAAGTGCTCGGAATAAACTTATCGGCAGAGATCTCTTCGATCATCGTCTTTTCCTTCTGGGGAACGGCGGAGATGTCGGATCTTGTAAGAGGAGCGCTCTCGGGCATAGACAAAATCCAATACGAAAGCAGCATGGCGCTTGGGATGAACACGAGGCAGACGTATTTTCACGTAATCATTCCGCAGATAATAAGACGCCTTATTCCGCTATCGATAAATTTAATAACAAGAATGATTAAAACCACCAGCCTTGTCATGATGATCGGTATCGTAGAGGTTTTAAAAGTAGGCCAGCAGATTATCGAGGCCAACAGAAAGAGTTCGCCGAATGCGGCTTTCGGAGTATTCGCTACGATCTTTCTTTTATATTTCTTAGCGTGCTACCCGATAAGCTGCCTGTCCAAATACCTTGAAAAGAAGTGGGAGAATTAAGATGGAAGAGATATTAAGAGTAAACAATTTAAGTAAAAGATTTGAAGATATCGAAGTATTGAACAATCTCTCGCTTTCGGTAAAAAAAGGCGAGGTTGTGGTAATCGTCGGCCCTTCGGGCTGCGGCAAAAGTACATTTTTAAGATGTCTTAACGGCCTTGAAGAAATAGAGGAAGGCGAGATTTTCCTTGACGGGGAAAAGGTAAGCTCCAATAAAAAGAACATGAGCAAAACCAGGGAAAAAATCGGAATGGTATTCCAAAGCTACGACCTCTTCCCTCATAAAACGATCCTTCAGAACATAACGCTTGCACCGATAAAGGTTAAAAAGCGTAAAAAAGCGGAAGTAGAGGAAGAGGCTTTAAAGCTTCTGGACAGAGTCGGCCTCTTATCCAAAAAAGACAATTACCCGAGACAGTTATCCGGCGGACAGAAGCAGAGAGTCGCTATCGTTCGTGCACTTATCATGCACCCCGAGGTTCTTTTGCTCGATGAGATAACCGCGGCACTCGATCCCGAGATGGTAAGGGAAGTATTGGATGTAGTGCTGTCCCTCGCCAAGGAAGGAAGAACTATGCTCATCGTTACACATGAGATGGCATTTGCCAAAGCCGTGGCCGACAGAGTGATCTTCCTTGAGAACGGAAAGATCGTTGAGGAAGGAAGCCCCAAAGAATTCTTCGAAGATCCCAAGACGGACAGACTCAAAAAATTCCTTGAGACATTCAGTTACGAAAAATAAAAAAGACGACCTTTATAGGTCGTCTTTTCTTGTACAAACCGAAGAGGAGATTAAATGTTGTAATTTGACGGTTGTACGAATCTATGGAAACATTTCCAATATGATCAGAAATGATATGATCTCTAAAAGGAAGTAAACCATGGTTCTCATCCTTCCTTACTGTATTCGAGTATGTCTCCCGGCTGGCATTCGAGTGCTTCGCAGATCGCCTCGAGAGTGGAGAAGCGGATCGCACTTATCTTGCCGGTCTTCATCTTGGATAAGTTTACGTTTGATACGCCGACTTTTTCGGCGAGTTCATTTAATGACATTTTCCTGTCGGCCATTACACGGTCGAGTCTTAAGATTATCTTTCCCATAATATACCTCCCGTTATAATGTTTCATCCGACTGAAGCTGCAGCTGTTTTCCGTAGTTCATGATCGTGATGATGGCCCACGTTGCAATACCCGAGAGGAGTGCGAATCCCCAGCCTACAGTGAATCCGACGAATACCGTAACAAGTATAAGAGAGAAAAGAAGTCTCTTGATAACCTTGTCGCTAAAAGGCGATTCTTCTTTGACAATGATCGAAAAAACGTTGTAAAAAAGCCAGAGTATAACATCCATGCAAAGAAGAGAACCGGCTATAATAAAACAGTAGATCGAGAAGACAAAGCTTAAGGAGCCTTCATCGAATCTGGCCTGGATCGCAGGGACCGAAGAATTCCAATTTTCGGTATTGGGAACATCGATATTTACAACGCTTACTCCGGGGGCTACTTCCTGATGAAGTTTTCCTTCAGCTTCGGCCTGTTTAAGTATGGGGTCGATCTTTGGACCTGCGGCCAGCAGATAGATTCCGAAGCCTATTGCAAGAACGGTTCCTACGATCGTTATGATCATAAGTATAAGGGAAACTGTTTTTACACCCTTACAGCTTTTCTTAACCTGAATTAATTTTTCGTTTTCTGTGCTCATGATTATTCTCCTTTGGGCATAAGCCCGAATCATTATTTTTTACAAAAATGTTTTTTATTTATCACGTGATCTTTGTATCGTAAAACTGCTTCTGAATTTCCGGATATTCATCGGCGGTTTTCCTGTTTACGAGACAAGAATAACACCCGGATTTATCTTTGTCAACAAAAATTTAATGATAAACGATAAATAATTAACGACAAAATAAAATCAAAATGCTGAAACGCCCTTAAACAGGGCATTTTCGAAGATCAAAAAACTTTTTTAAATTTATAGTTGACAACTTTATTTGTCATCGCTATACTGTTTTTGACAAGGAAAGTTGTCAAAACGACAATATTTATTGTCAGACCTTTTTAATAAACAGATTTTAATTCAAAGAAATTCAAAGTTTTACTTAAGGAGATTATCAAATGGAAAACAGCAGTTTAATGAAGAAGAGTTATTCAAGATATGCTCTTGCGGCAGCACTCTTTCTTATAGTGGCAGCAGCATTTCAGTTTTTTAACGGACTTGTTCTTGCCAAGATCCTTCCCGAGAGCTTTGCAAACTCAAGTTCATTTTCTTTCCTGAATATTCTTGTTCCCGAATATTTATTAGGTTTCCCCGTTCTTGTACTTATCACTTTAAAGATGGATAAGAAGACACCTGAGAAAAACAAATTCGGATTCGGAAAGTTCGTTCTCGGATTCTTTATGTGCTGGGGAGTTCTCATCATCGGAATGCTCATCGGAACGGGTATAACATGGGCCACAACAAAGCCCTTCGGTGTAAATATGGCAGATACAAATGCTTTGGGAAATCTGATGGCAAATTCAAAACCCTTCTTAAGAATACTCACTGTAGGTATTTGTGCACCTGTCTTTGAAGAGCTTATCTTCCGTAAATTTTTAATCGACAGAGTAGTTAAGTACGGTGAATGGGTTGCGATCATCACATCAGCTCTTATGTTCGGTCTTTTCCACGGAAACTTTTCACAGTTTTTCTATGCAACGTTACTCGGCGGAATCTTCGCATATGTATATATCCGTACAGGAAAGGTCTGGATCACGATCATTTACCATATGATCATCAACTTATCGACCAGCGTTATCACGGTTTCACTTCTCGGACTTGTTGACATGGATGCAGTAAACAGATATGCGGAATTAAGCCAACAGGTTCTGGCTAACCCCAACGATGCGGCATTGACTCAGCAGATGACAGAGGCCATGATGGCAGCAAGCGGATTGTTCCTCTTTTACGGATGGCTTATGTTCGAAGGCCTTCTCGGATTGATCGGTATTGTCATCTGGATCATTATTCTTGCCAAAAAGAAGATCAAAGTTCAGAGAACTGAGGACCAGGTAGAAAAAGGAATGAAATTTGCATGGGGTAACGTCGGAATGATAATATTTATCGTAGCTACTGTTTCACTTTTCGTATTTAATTATCTTTCCACGATCTTACCGGCTATACAAAAATGAGCCACTGATTAAAAGGAGGACTTATGTCTCTGGATAATCATTTGAAAGAATATCGGGCCCGGATAGGTGTCAATCAGCAGGAACTCGGTGCGATGGTACACGTATCCAGGCAGACGATCAGTTTGATAGAGAGAGGAGATTACTCCCCGTCAGTTACCTTGGCTTTAAAATTGGCCGGGGTTTTTGACGTTAAAGTTGAAGATATTTTTGAGTACACAGACGACGGAAAGGATGACGCAAATGAATGAAGAAAAGAAACTTGAAGAGATAAAAAAAGAAGACTCGAAGAAAAAACCGATCTTCTTTATAGTACTGGTCATCCTGGGTGCCCTTGGAGGTCTGATCGGTTATTTTATGGCCTCACAGCAGGAGAAGCTGGATTATATCCTGAACCTTTTTAAGGAAAACAATCAGATCGTAAGTATCTTTTTCACAGCTTTACTGATCGTGACCGGTATTGTTTTTTCGCTCAGTTTTATAATCCGGTTCAGAAGGCTCAAGAAGCTCTGGGCGAAGGAAGAAGAACGTGACGATAACTGGGATTACATAGAAGATAAAATGTCTTCTCTGGCAACCTTTATCGGATCGGCGATCATCATAACATTCTTTTTATACGGTGCTTCCGTATATAATATCCGCGGTAATTTAAGATGGATCGGTGAAGGGGCAGAAATTCTGGATATCATTTACGGTTATGCTTTTGCCTGCACGATCATAGCCATGTTTATTTTCAATTTTGTGTATTTTTATCTGCAAAAGAAGATCGTGGATTTTGAAAAGATAATGAATCCCGAGAAAAAGGGAAGTCTGTACGATTTCGGTTTCAACAAAAAATGGTTTGAATGTTTTGACGAAGCAGAAAGAAATCAGGTAGGGATAGCAAGCTATAAAGCATTTATCATAGTAAGCAAAACCTGTCTTGGAATGATAGGCGTTCTTATATTCCTGGGAATGGTTGTGGAAATAACCATTTTACCGCTTTTATGTGTCTGCGCATTATGGCTCGTTCAGCTGATCGCATTCGGGATCGAAAGCAGAAAAGCAGCAAAAAGAGGGTTTTAACCGATAAGAGATTTGATATTGCTTATGTTATCAAACTCTGCAAAGATCATTGATCTGAAAGAATCATCGGAAGGTGCCTGATCAGGGATAAAGATGACTTTAAGACCTGCTGCATATGCACTTTTTACACCGTTCGGAGCGTCTTCGACAGCGAAGCATTCGGACGGTTTTTTATTTAATTTTTCACATGCGAATTTATAGATGTCGGGTGCGGGTTTTCCGTGCTCGACCATGGTCGCACAGATGATATCTGTGAAAAATGGTGAGATCCCGGTCATATCAAGATACTTCTTTGTGCGTTCGAGATCGGTAGCCGTTGCGATCGCGACGGTTATATTTTTTTCTTTAAGGAAAGTGAGGATTTCCTTTACTCCCGGACGAAGGCCGATGCCGTATTTTTCGATATGTCCTTCGACGTATTCTTTTCTTCTCTGACGTACAAGATTGTAATCGAAATCTTCGCCGTACCAGTCTTTAAACTGTCTCGGGGCAAAAGGACGACCGAGAGAGCGAAGCATTAACGCTCTCTCGTCTGATAAGTCGTACCCGTAGTCCTTAAGGGCCATAGGCCAGTATTTTCTGTAGAGTTTTTCAGTATCGATAAGTGTTCCGTCAAGGTCGAAAATGAATGCGGATCTGTCTTTGTCAAACATGTTTTTATTTGATGATCACTTTGAACCATCCGTCCTTTATCTTTATTTTGGATCTGAATCCCTGGTTATTAAGGATATTCTTTACTATCGAAAGTCCCAAGCCCGTTCCGTTTTTCTCACTCCTGCTTTGATCGCCTTTAACGAAGGGCTCCCAGAGTTTCTTTGCCTTAATGTCTATTTTATCAAAAGGTGTGTTTTCCACAACAAAAATATGTTTGCTGAAAGGTTTGTCTTTTGCATAGATGTTGATCTTTCCGCCTTCTTTAGTGTATTTGGCGGCATTGCTCAAAAGGTTGTCCAGTACTCTTTCGAGGGATGCTTTATCTGCTTTTCTAAGGTATGAACCTTCAACGGAAAGTGTGATATTCTTTTCTTCAAGAAGCGGTTTTATGCGCTCGGCCTGAGTCTTTGCGATCTCGCAAAAGTCAAGTTTTGTTCCGTTGTTTTTTGCGCTTTCTTCTTCAAGTTTTGAAAGCCCCAGGATATCGGAGATTATGCCGTTCATGTATACGGTGTTTTCAAGGATCGCATCGGCGTAGTGTTCGCGCTTTTCCGTCTGGACGTTTTCCTTTAAGTTCTCGGCGTAACCCGACATTACGGTAAGAGGGGTCTTTAAGTCGTGTGCCATCGAGCTCATCAGTGCTTTTCTGTAATCTTCATTTCGGTAAAATCCTTTGAGTTTTGAGTATGAAAGTGCTGAGATCACAAGGCAGATTCCGGCGTCAATAAATAAATAAACCAAAGCGATGATAATAAGAACCGACATGTACGTTCTTGTAAAATTATCGCTCACGAGAAAATGGACCGTATATTTATCACCGTTAATATCCGTATATGTTCTTTCCGCTCTGGACAGGTTATCAAGGTATGTATCTTTGGAAGTTACGTCACTGATATCTGATGTTCCGCCGCAAAGGATCGTTAAACCGCTGACTTCCTCACCGTCTAAAGTCTTGTAGAGATTTGCTTCGTCGTAAGTATATTTAAGATACCCGGAAACATCTTCCGGTGTGAGGTCGTAGTATTCGGTTTTGAACGGTTCGTAAAGCATGTTTTCGGACTCGGTACCGCCGATCACTTTTGCTTCACAGTAGGGAAATTTGATGTTGCCTATGCAGAATTTATGTGTTTCGGGATCTGCGTATCCGTCGAGCACTGTGGGGTAACAGTCTGTAACGGTTCTCGGAATGATCATATCCAAAAACGTATCATTATAAAGATCTTTCTCGAATTGCAAAAGATCCGAAAACTCGGGATGTGAAGTAAGATATTCGTAATCACAGTAATAAACGCTTCTTTCGGTCGCTTCGAAATTTTCATCCCTTTTGATAAAAAGAAAGATAAAAGATTTTTCACTGTCGAGAACGATATTTCCTTCTTCATCTTCAATGTAGGCGATCGAAGTATATCCCGGAAAATAGCCGGTCATAGAAGTCTGATAGAGGCAGAGAAGAAGTTTTATCATGTCCTTTGATTCATCAAAACTATTCTCTTCCAAAAGCGTTTCCAGGCTGTTCATCCTGGGATCGGAATATATAAAATTGTTATCGTCAAGTTTTTCATCCGAAAGGTGATTAATATAGGATAATGTGATCAGGAAAATAACGATAACGATAGGGATCGATATTAAGAATCTTGGAAGAAAAACTTTAATGAAGTTTTTTCGTTTATATTTTGCCATATTGCATCCTCCGCTTTATTCGGTCAGTTTGTATCCTTTTGAAATGATGGTCTTTATCTGGCTTCCGGCATTGCCGAGCGATCGGCGGAGTTTCTTTATGTGGTTGTCGACAACCCTGTCGCCGCCTTCGTATTCGTAGCCCCAGATGGCGGAAAGAAGAGTCTCTCTGCTTATCACCCAGTCTTTGTGTTTTGCGAGATACGAAAGAAGTTCAAATTCCTTGGGCGCGAGTTCGACAGCTTTTCCGTCCGATAAAACTTCCATTGAATTGAAATTGATGTTTATCTTACCGATGCATACGGAATCGTTTACGACGGTTCCTTTTGCACGGTTAAGAAGTGCAATGCATTTTGCGTATAAAGTTGCAAGCGAAAAAGGCTTTAAGACATAGTCGTCGCACCCTGTTTCAAACCCAAGAAGAACGTCTTCTTCGAGAGTTCTTGCAGTTAAGAAAATGACCGGGACGTCACTCTTTTTTCTGATCATCCTGCATAAGGAAAATCCGTCAAGGTACGGAAGCATCACATCCAGAAGGATCAGATCGTATTCGTTTTCCGTGATCATTTCTTCTGCGACAAGCCCGTTTTCGGCCGCGAAAAATTCGAATTCGTTATCTTTTCTCGAGGTAAAATAATCTTCGATTATCTCGCGGATCTGTGCATCATCTTCTACACAAAGCATTTTGTATTTCATTCCCTGGACCTCATTTCATATTTCAATAATAAAAAGCGGATGTATCCTTTGTGTATCCATCGTGTAAATTCCTTAGATATTATAACATAAACGCTATTGTCTATCGTACGGATTCACTTTATAATTTCACTTAGAGCGACTAAAATTTACCGGGAAAAAAGGAGAAAAAAATGGTTAAACACGTTATCGTATGGACACTTAAAGAAGAGTATTCAAAAGAAGAAAAAGAAAACATAAAAAAAGAGATAAAAGAAGGTCTTGAAGGCTTAAAGGGAAAGGTTCCCGGAATAGTTGAGATAAAGGTTTTCATCGACGGTCTCGAATCTTCAAATACCGATCTTATGCTCGATTCGACATTTGAAAACGAGGATGCCCTCAAAGGTTATTCGACTCATCCCGAGCATGTTAAAGTAGCGACCGAAAAGGTAAGACCTTTTACAAAGATAAGAAGCTGCTTCGACTTTGAAGTATAGGGGATAAAAATGAGTGCGGTCGTAACATTAAAAAAGAATGAGGGAAGACTCCTTAAAGCCGGCGGCGCATGGGTTTTCGACAACGAGATCGAAAGCGTCATGGGTGACTGCGAAAACGGTGAAGTCGTTATCGTAAAAGACAACGACGGGATCACTTTGGGACAGGGCTTTATCAACGAAAATTCCAAGATAAGGATAAGACTTTTATCAAGAAATGCGGATACTGAGATCAACAGGGATTTCTTCAGGATGCGTGTAAAAGACGCGTGGAATTTAAGAAGATCCGTTATGAATGCAGACACCGAAGATAATCTTAATTCACTTCGCATCATTTTCGGCGAAGCGGATTTTTTACCGGGACTTACTGTTGATAAGTACAACGATGTGTTGGTAGTTCAGTCACTTTCTCTGGGAATAGAGCAGTTTAAGGAAACGATAATCGACGAGTTGAAAGCAGTTCTTAAAGAAGACGGGATCGATATAAAAGGCGTTTACGAAAGAAGCGATGCCTCCGTCAGAAAAAAAGAAGGCATGTATCTTCACAAAGGCTTTATCGGAGACGAATTTGACACGATGGTCCCGATAAGTGAGAACGGTGTTAAATACACGGTCGATGTCGTAAACGGCCAGAAGACCGGATTTTTCCTCGATCAGAAGTATAACCGTCTTGCAATGCAGCGTCTTTGCAAAAGCGTACTTAATGATCCCGAAAACTTAGGCGGAGCCGGAACTCTTAAAGTTCTCGATTGCTTTACGCATATGGGAACTTTTGCATTAAACTGTGCATTGGCAGGAGCAACGGATGTTACGGGACTCGACATTTCCGAGTTTGCGGTATCGCAGGCAACGGAGAATGCTAAGGTCAATAACCTTTCGGATTCCGCAAAATTCAGATGCGCCGATGTACTCGACGAACTTCCGAAACTTGAAAAAGAAGGAGAGAGATTCGATATCGTGATCCTCGATCCTCCGGCATTTACCAAGTCGAGAGAGGCTACAAAAAATGCCATAAGAGGATACCGCGAGATCAATATGAAAGGCATGAAACTGGTCCGCGACAAAGGCTTTTTCGCAACCTGTTCCTGTTCGCATTTTATGACCGAAGAGCTTTTCAAACAGACGATCCTTCAGGCCGCAAAGAGTGCTCATAAGAGATTAAGACAGATAGAATTCAGAACGCAGGCCCCCGATCACCCGATCCTTTGGGCCGCCGACGAATCATATTATTTAAAGTTCATTATCTTCCAGGTCGTGGATGAGAAGTAAAAAAGTGCGTTTTTTCAGGGCTTTCGCCATAAATAGAAAGTTTTTATCCGTATAAAAAACAGATAAAAGGATTCAGGCGAAAACAAAAAGGAGAAACACATGAAGAAAGTCTTTTTTTGGATCACTTTGCTGAGTATTTTTCTTTGTACGGCGTGTACAAAAAATGCAGGGTCAACTGCAACGTCAACGAGCGGCAGCAGCATAACGGTGCCGAATGTAAGTAACACAAATATTGTGACATCTGTTGACTCAGATGATGTTGTTGACGGGCTTGATTATGATGCTTACGGGAAAACGGACCTGGTGGTACTTAACTGTCAGGAAAAGTATTTTGTAAAGCTTGACGGAAAGGCAGGATGGTATTCACTCGTGGGCGGACTTCCCGACGGGATAATCGTCGAGGACGGAGAGTTTGCGAGCATGACTGCCGATGTAAAACTCATATCGGGCGGGATCGCAGGATACATTCAACAGCCTCAGATCTCAAAAGTTTATTCATATAAAACCGTTTCTTTCGACGGTGTTCTGGATAACGGTGACGTACCCGATTACAATCAGGGACAGTCATTTGCCGGTCCACGTTTTTACGAAACGGATGGGCATAAATACCTTGTGGTAAAGCTTTCCTACGGAGACTTTTATATTTACGAAAACGGTGAGCTTAAAGAGCATTACGATACCGCATTTGAAACGGAAGCATACCTCGGGATCATTGAAAACGCCGATGAGAATGCAGATCTTGAAGAGACGAGGGTCGCAGAAATCTATGTGATAAGATGCGGCGATCAGTATCTGGCATCTCCGGTAGTGGTGGAAAATACACAATATCCCACATGGAAACTAATACTAAACGAAAACTATGAAAACGTTCTTGAAGACATAGAACTTGAGGACGGCGAAATGGCTTATATTCACGATGCGAGAGTGCTTGTGGTAAACGGCGGTGAAAAGAATTACGTCAATGCACCGATGCTTAAGTCATATGAAAGCATAAGCAAATGCCGTTACGATGAGTGTACACATATCGAACACTGGGAAGAGAGCGCGCCGGAAAGATTCGGAGAAGTCAGACAGTTTTATTCGGGACAGTATCTGATCTTTAATATCGGCGGAAAATACAATGTTTACAGAGATACCGACTGGAAGGGAACCGATCAGGGCCTTGTCGGCATATATGATACCAAAGAAGAAGTCGATGCGGCGCTGGGTCGTGCCGGATCTGAACAAAGTGAGGACTGATAATGCATTTTACGGATGCTAAAGGAATACTTACTGCGAACGGCGGCGGATCGGGAATGAACATCTACCGCGGATGTACGCACGGCTGTATCTACTGCGACAGCAGAAGCGACTGTTATCAGTTCAAGCATCCGTTTGAAGATATAGAAGTTAAACAGAATGCCCCCGAGCTTCTGGAAAAAGCATTAAGATCAAAAAGAAAAAAGTGCATGATCGGAACCGGATCGATGTCCGATCCCTACATGCACTGCGAAGAAGAATTAAGACTTACGAGAAGATGTCTTGAGATCATAAAAAAATACGGATTCGGGATCGCGATACAGACGAAATCCGATCGTATCTTACAAGACATCGACCTTCTGGATGAAATAAACAAAGAATCAAGAGCCGTGGTCCAGATGACCGTGACCACATATGACGACGAACTTTGCAAGATAATTGAACCGAACGTCTGCAATTCGAAAAGGCGTTTCGAAGTCCTTGAAGAGATGAAAAAAAGAGGCATTGAGACCGTCGTCTGGCTGGCACCTATACTTCCTTTCATAAACGATACAAAAGAAAACATAAAGGCGATCCTTGACGAATGCATAAGAGTCGACGTCAAAGCGATCATATGTTTCGATATGGGAGTGACGCTTCGCGCGGGAGACAGGGAGTATTTTTACGCGGCACTTGATAAACATTTTCCGGGAATGAAAGAAAGATACATTAAGACCTATGGTAATTCGTACGAAGTATCGAGTCCCGATTCCAAAGAATTAATGGAATTTTTCAGGGAAACCTGCAGGGCGAACGGTATTCTTTACACGCCGGAGGACTGTTTTAAATTTTTAGGAGAATTTCCGGAAAAATACAGGCAGATGAGCATTTTTGATCTATAGGAGGGGGTAAATTTGCGAATCAGGGGAGACAAGATCCAGTATCTTTTTATCGGGCTTGCGTGTCTGGTGCTTGGAATCGTCGGTTTCTTTATTACCGATAAGAAGACGAATGTTTATCAGAAGGATATCGTTGATATTTCAGCGAATTCCGGATATGACTGGGACGACTTAAAAAGTGATATGCATGTTAAGCTCACGGTAGACAACAGCTTCGGTTATTACATGTATACCACGAATACAAAGAGGACCAACGATGTATCCAGAAACTATATGATCCTGGATTACAATCAGAGCAAAAAGACCTATGGGCACATAATGGGTGTGGAGATCCAGAGCCACTATTTCAAGCAGTGGGAAAAACTGGTCAAGAACACAAGCAGCAAAGAGATCGGAACTTTCGAAACCGTCACGATCGAAGGCTATACAGCCAAAATGGATTCGGAGCAGGCCGGATATTTTAGAGAGTATCTAAGGGATCTCGGATTCAGCGAAAAAGACATTAACGAAATGATGAGCCCTTATTTTGTCGTGGCTCAGAGCAAAGCAGGTTTTCTTGCTTACAAGTACTTTTTCGTTGCCGTGACGATCGGATCCGTTGTTTTTCTTGTGATCCTCATAATAAGTCATAACCATGAGGCGGAAGAGAAGGCGGCAAGATTCGAAGAGCCCGACGATTATTACAGACCGGAACCGTTAAGGCCCAAAAAGAACGAAGATTTTCAACCCTATATCCCTTATGAGAGACCGCCGGTTGAAAACCCTGCCCCCGCTTCGGAGGCGGTTCGGAATACGGAGACTTCGGAGTATCCAAACATACCCGAAGCACCCCGCGGAGAGATGAAGATAGTAAAGGGTGATTCCTTCGGAAACTTTGCACAGTATTATGCAGAGACGAAGGATAAAAAAGAGGAATAAAATCAGGGGATAAAAAGTTTTTGAATAACAAAATTGGCTTTGGGAAATTTTCCCGAAGCCTTTTTTGTGTTAAAATGGAAACGATGTTTGCCCGAAAGGCGGACTTAAATATTTTTTCGGGAACACGATAATGGAAGAAAAACGCAACGAATCGATAGAATTTTATATAAAAGTATTTACACTGGCGCTGCCGATCGCGCTTCAGAGTCTCATTACCATCGGAGTAAACATGCTCGATACGATGATGGTCGGAAAACTTGGAGACAATGCACTTTCGGCCACTTCGCTCGCCAACTCTTTTATAAGTGTATTTCAGATCTTCTGCATGGGCCTCGGAATGGGAGCGAGCGTTCTTGTATCAAGATACTGGGGCATAAAGAAATCCACCGTATCGGATCAGGAAAAAGAAGATGCGGGCAGGGCATTAAAACAGACGGTCTGTCTCGTACTCCGGTTAAACATCATACTTGCAACGCTTTTTGCACTTGCAACGTTTTTTGCTCCCGGTCTTATCATGAAGAGCTATACCGACGATAAGCCGATCATAGATCTTGGCGTCGATTATTTTAAGATGTCGGTCGTAACTTACTATTTTGTTGGGATCTCACTCGTGGTCACGATTGTTTTAAGAAGCGTCGGCCAGGTATTTTACCCGCTGATCGTATCCGTCGGTGCTTTCGTCATCAACCTTGCGATGAACTATACATTTATCTTCGGTAAATTCGGTGCCCCGAGAATGGGAGTTGCCGGTGCCGCACTCGGTACTCTTATCGCGAGAATATTCGAGTTTACGATGATCGTCGGATATCTCTTTTTCATAGATACAAAGATAGGATTCAGGATAAAAGACATGGTCATGAAGACGGGTTCTCTTTTCTGGGAATATGTAAGGATCAGTATCCCCGTCCTTATTTCCGACGGTATCCTGGCCCTCGGAACCAACGCAGTTGCCATGGTCATCGGACACCTCGGCGAGACATTTACAGCGGCAAACGCCATCACGAGCGTTACGCAGCAATTAAGTAATGTAGTCATCTCGGGTGTTTCCCAGGCGGGTGCGATAGTTACCGGAATCACGCTTGGCGAGGGAGATAAGGAAAAGACGATGAAGCAGGGTTACCGCTTTTTTGCACTCGGTCTTATCCTGGGAACCCTGTCGGCATTATTTATTTTTATTTTCTCCGATCTTATCATCGGATTTTACGACAATGTCAGTGTCGAGACCGCGCAGATCGCCAAGCAGCTTATGAACGCTATCTGCCTTATCGTCATATTCCAGGGCACAAACAGCATCATGACCAAGGGCGTGCTTCGAGGCGGCGGAGATACCACGGTCTTAATGGTCGCCGACAATATAATGCTCTGGGTCCTTGCGATACCGCTTGGCATCCTCGCAGGTTTTTACTTTAAACTTCCGCCTTTCTGGATCTACATCTGCCTTAAATCCGACCAGATCGTAAAGACAGTCTGGGCCTTCGGCCGATTAAGGAGTAAAAAGTGGATAAAGAAGATATCCACCCGGTCCGCACCGAAAGTGGAAAACAAAAGCGAAGAAACTGTTGCCTGAAAATAAAAAGAGCTTTCATTGAAAAGAAGTACGGCTTGGTAATATAATTAAGGTGGAAGGAAGGGTAAGATGCAAAAGAATGACGAAAAACAATACGTATACATTCTCGAATGCGCCGACAAAACCCTTTACACCGGTTATACCAATAACCTTGAAAAGCGCCTTAAAGCCCACAACGAAGGGAAGGGCGCAAAATACACGAAGACCCGTCTTCCCGTGAAGCTTGTTTATCACGAAGAATTTGATGATAAAAAAGAAGCTATGAGCAGAGAGTGGCATATCAAACACCGACTGACAAGGGAAGAAAAGATCAAACTCATAAAAACACAGAACTAAGGATAAAAACATGAAATTCATTTCCTGGAACGTAAACGGATTAAGAGCCTGCATGGGCAAAAACTTTATGGACTTTTTTAACGAAGCGGATGCGGATGTATTCTGTCTTCAGGAGACCAAACTTCAGGAAGGCCAGATAGAACTCGATCTGCCAGGCTATTTTCAGTACTGGAATTATGCCGAAAAGAAGGGCTATTCCGGAACGGCCATGTTTACGAAAAAAGAGCCGTTAAGCGTAACTTACGGCATCGGGATCGAAGAGCACGATCACGAAGGCAGGGTTATCACGGCCGAATTTGAGGATTTTTATCTTATAGACGTATATGTTCCCAATTCCCAGAGAGAACTCACAAGACTTGACTACAGAATGGTCTGGGAAGAAGCATTTCTTTCTTACGTAAAGAAACTCGAAGAGAAGAAACCTGTCATTTACTGCGGCGACCTTAACGTGGCTCATAAGGAGATCGACTTGAAGAATCCAAAGAGCAATCACCAGAACGCGGGATTTACGGATCAGGAAAGAGAGTGTTTCACGAGGGTGGTAGAGAGCGGATACATCGATTCGTTCAGATATTTTTACCCCGATGAAAAGGACAGATATTCATGGTGGTCTTACATGTTTAAGGCCAGAGAAAAGAACGCAGGATGGCGTATCGACTATTTTGTGGTATCCGAAAAGTTAAAAGAAAGACTTGAGGACGCAAAGATCCACGCCGATATTATGGGATCGGACCATTGTCCCGTAGAACTTGATATAAAATGATTATAGCTTTACCCGAAAACGTAAAAAATATAATAGATGAACTCGAAAATGCCGGATACGAAGCTTATGCGGTCGGCGGATGCGTGCGTGACAGTATCCTAGGAAGGATCCCGAACGACTGGGATATAACGACATCGGCAAAGCCCGAAGAGGTCAAAAAGATATTCAAAAGAACAGTCGACACGGGACTTAAGCACGGCACCGTGACGGTACTTATGGGAAAAGAGACCTATGAGGTCACGACCTACAGGATCGACGGCGAATACGAGGATTCAAGACACCCGAAAAGCGTCGAGTTCACATCGAATCTGAAAGAAGACCTTTTAAGAAGGGACTTTACGATAAATGCGATGGCTTATAACGACACCTCGGGACTCGTTGATATCTTCGGCGGAATGGAAGATATCGAAAAGAAGACGATAAGGTGTGTCGGCGTCGCAAAGGAGAGATTCACGGAAGACGCATTAAGACTTCTTCGTGCGATAAGATTTGCCGCACAGCTTGGATATACGATCGAGGAAGAAACTTACGAAGCCATAAGAGAACTGGCACCGACTTTGGGAAAGATAAGTGCCGAGAGAATACAGGCGGAATTAAACAAAACCATCGTTTCCGACAATCCGGGAATGCTTAAGACAGCATACGAACTCGGTCTTACAAAAGAATTCATTCCCGAACTCGATAAATGTTTTGAGACAAAGCAGAACAATCCTCATCACTGCTACACGGTCGGGGATCACATCATCAGATCCGTCGGAAACATTGAAAATACAAAAGTTTTAAGGCTTACGATGCTTTTACACGATATCGCAAAACCCGATTGCTTAATGACCGACGAGGAGGGTATCGATCATTTTCACGGTCATCAGGTCAAGTCATCCGAAAAAGCAAAGGAGATCTTAAGACGGCTCAAATACGACAATGACACGATAGACAGGGTTTCAAAACTTGTCAGATACCATGACGAGAGGCTCGAAGCCGGAACCAAGATCATGCGCCGTGCGATGAACAGGATCGGAGCAGAAGCTTTTCCCGACATCTTCAAGGTATGGAGAGCGGACATCGATGCCCAGAGCGATTACATGCGAGAGGACAAGCTTCAAAGACTTAAGCAGAATATCGCGGATTACGAAGAGATAATCGCGAAAGACGAATGCGTCTGCTTAAAAGACCTGGCCGTAACGGGAAGAGACCTGATCGATAATGGGATCCAAAGCGGTCCGGCTCTCGGTGAGATATTAAACCTGATGCTTTCAGATGTAATAGACAATCCCGAGAATAACAACAAAGAATACCTGCTTGAAAAATATACGAAACAGTAAATTTGGAACAGAGTGTAGATCGGAAACCGAATGAAGAGATCATGCAGTAAAATCTTTAATTTAATATTTGCTTTATCGGCAGGACTTTTTGTGATCTCCTGTACACCGAACACGCCCGTAAACACCAATCCGGGGGAGACAGAAGAGATCGAACAGGCTTCGAAATTCGTGTATTCCGACACCTGCACCATCGTATCCGTCAATAAGACGGAGCAGTCCTTTACGTTCCAGAACATAGAGACGGGATTAAGATATACTCTTTCCTATGACAATCTTACATTCTTTACGGACAGATATGCGGGCTCGATCACCGGAAGCCAGGTGACTGCGGGCCAGATCTGCAATATCACATTTTACCGCGAGGAAAAACTCCTAAAGTCACTTGAGATATCACCCGATTATTTTGCATTTTCAAATGTCGAAGGTTTTAAGTTTTACAATTCGGCGACAAGAATGGAATATCTGGGAGACAAGTACGAGCTTGACGAAAACATCGTCATCTGCTCGGGTAAAGAGAATATAGACGTTCTTGAGATCTCGGATACCGACATCCTTACGATCCACGGATACGACCACACGATCTACAGTATCACGGTGGATAAGGGGCACGGCTATGTAAGTCTTGATAACGACAGCTATTTTATCGACGGCTTTATCGAGATCGACAAGGATATAAGAAAGATCTCGGAAGACATGATCCTCACCGTTCCCGAAGGAAGATACAACATCCTTATAAGCAAGGACGGAACGAGTGCTGTCAAGGAAGTTACGGTCGGAAGAAACCAGGAAGCCACCGTGGATCTTGGCGACATAGAGATCAAAAAGAATTACGGAACAGTTAATTTCACGATCACTCCTTCGAGTGCGTTTATGTATATCGACGGGGAAAAGATCCAGGATGCTTCAAAGCCCGTTAAGATGGAATACGGGATCCATGAACTTATTGTCAGAGCGGACGGTTACGAAACGCTTTCAAAGTATATTTCCGTAGGTTCTCCCACAGCAGATATCACTTTCAAACTTACCAAACTTGAGGATGATACAAAGGAAGACGACACGACAGCGGATAACAATACCCAGACTGCAAACAATACGACAACGACCGATGCGAATACGACAAATAATACTACCGTGACGAACAATACTTCGGGTGAAAATACCACTACCGTTACTGATAATCCCGAAAACGGAACTACGGATACCAATCCTCCCGAAAATACGACGGAGGCAAAGGTCTATATCGACGCGCCTCAGGGTGCGGAGCTTTATCTTGACGGCACTTACATGGGAATCGTTCCCGTAAGCTTCACAAAGAAAGTCGGAACCATCGTTATCACGCTTAAAAAAGAAGGCTGCCAGACGAGAAGCTACACCATTAATCTTGAGGAAGCCACGACCGACAGCCGATATTCGTTTTCCGAAGATCGTACGGGAGTGATC
>CADARM010000007.1 GCA_902790275.1 uncultured Lachnospiraceae bacterium | reverse complement strand
GTCTGCTTCGGCCACTGTATTTATGGACATATCCGTTCCTTCGTATCTCTCAGGCAGAAACTCAAGTCTGTTCTCCTTGAGACACCGGGTATATATTTCCCTTCTTCTGTTCGAGTCAATATTGTCTTCTCTTCCGCCGAGCATTCCGAATTTTGTAAGATTGCAGACATTTACCAGATATTCTACCGCTTCCCTGATCCCGGGTTCATTGTCATAATTTATGTTGACCATGCCTTCGAGTTCGGCTGCGACAAAAACTTTCGGAGTGTCGATAAGACTTTTGAAGAATCTTCTGTTGATGATCTGTCTCTTGATCTTGGCCATACTTCCGAGTGCTATGATAAGACCGTCGAATTTGCAGATCTCTTCAAGTCTGTATATTGAATTGTATACGCTCTTATATCTTTTCTGAGAGTCTTCCGGACCGTCGTAATCAACGAATTTACCGGCGATCACAACTATCTCGATGTTTCTGTTGGGAGGGATCGAATTGACAACGTTCTGGATGACGTCTTTCGCAAACTCCGTAAAAACATCTTCGACTATCAGACCGATCGTAAGTTTTTTGATATTTTTAGGCATTCTTTTTCCTCGTAATACACAATCCAAAGTCTGTGATATTTAAGATAACTTTACATCCGGTGAAGGTCTCGAGAACAGATACCCCTGAGAGAAATCTATTCCGAATTTAGTCATCTTTTCCTGAATTCCGGCATTTTCAACGTATTCCGCTATGATCGAAACTTCTCTTGAACTTATGTCTTTCCATCCGACGATAAGTGCTACAAGTCTTTCGGATTCATCGTTCTCACAGCACTGTCTTATAATGGATCCGTCGATCTTTATGTAATCGGAATGGATACTCATAAGATGCTGGAGGTTTGAATATCCGCTTCCGAAATCATCTATGGATATAAGTCCTCCAAGTGCGTGGATACGGTCTACAAAGCCGACCAGTTCGTCGTATTCGTCTATGTCTTCGTTTTCAAGGATCTCAAACACAAAGTTCTCTGGATGTTCTACCGAAGACATAAAATCGTAGATAAATTCGGTTATCTCGGGGTTCTTTATATCTCTGATACCTACGTTTATTCCGACACTTGTTTCTTTCGAATCCTTGAATACCTCAAATACCTTTTTGATCATCGTAGCCGAAAGTGAATCGTAAAGGTGGCCGAAGGATCTGGCAACGTCCAGGAATTCACCGGGATAATAGATCTTTCCGTTCTCGTCTTCGAGTCTCATCAGCGATTCGTAATGATGTATCTTCTTTTTCTTATTGTCGTAAATGCCCTGGAAATAGGGTATTACCTTATCATGTGATATCGCATAGTTAACAACACTGACCATGTGATATTTTCCGCGGATGCTTTCTTCGTCAAGTTGTTCAAGCTGCGGCGATGTCACATGGAACTGAATGTTTTTATTCATCATCTCGACTCTTGCCGAATAATATGCCGAGTCGATATTTTCAAGCGTACATCCGTCTATTACACAGAAAAGAGGAACGATCGCGATAAACTCTCTCGAAGACTCAAAAAGAGTTTTCTGCAGGCTGTTCATATCGTCCTTGAAATCGGCCAGTGAAGTTCTGTAAGAAGGTGTTCCTATTGCGATATGCCATCCGTCTATAAGATACATTTTGTATTTTTTGGTCTCACAGAAATTAGAGCAGTCGGTGATATAATTTCTGTATGTAAGGTCGATGAGCTGTTTTGAAAATACACTCTTCATACCTGTGCTGTCCGTAATGTCTATCATACAGATACGGTCATACCCTTTTATAGCTATATCCGTATTCAAAGCCACTTCATTTGGAAGTCCTTTATCCTGATCGAGGAACAGTTTTCTTTCACATTCTCTTACAAATTCTTTGGCACTTTCATCCTTTGAATTCTCTTTATCGTTTTCAAATTCACTCTCGACATTGATAAGATAATCGATCAGTTCACGGTTGTCGGTCGATAATGATTCCGTATGCGAAAATACATAGGGATTGTAATTCTGCGTGGAAGCCTTTTCACCGAAGACGGATACGACAAAAGAGCAGTTTGCAAAAGTACAGTTGTCGTTGACCGTTACTATCTCGCCGTCCGTGATGCAGCCGCACATGTTAGTGTCTTCATATGCCGAAAGTTCCCATTTCGTACAGTTGGGATAGATCTGCGCACGCATCATGCAGGAATATGCGAATATAGTTTCAGCTTTTTCAAATTTCTCTATTCGCCTGAACATCGCACGGTTATCCGCAATGATCTTTCTGTCATAAATAAACGCTCTTTTTAACTTTCTTCCGACTTTGATATTGTGATTGCCTCTTAAAAGTTTTCTCTTTCTGTAGATATCACTCTCAAGATGATCGAAATAATCTTTCTGATAACTTTGATCTTCTCTCGGGAACGCTTCCGAAATGCTTATGTTTTCATGATATCCTAAAAACAGGGGAACATTGTCCGCATCGGAATATGCAAACGGGAAAAGTTTGGAAATGGACGGATCTTTTTTGATCGCAATACCGATCTGTTTTCTGTAGTCTTCCGCCGCATCTTTTCCGTCGATCTCCAAAAGACTGTTTGCAAATGCATCGGTGATCTCGAGTTCTTTTCCGACCGTTTCCAGTCCTGATGTACATGTGGTGTAGCTTTCGACCTCATTTCCGCTTATCGCCGCAAAAATAAATGAATCTTCGGACCATGTATTCTCATCAAATACGAATCCGATCTCGTGATTGTTTTTCTCGAGTGCTTCCGGAGAAACAGCTATTCCGCCGATCATCTGAGTCTTGGGATTCTTCTCGTTGAACTCTTCGACAAAGGCGGATATCTCTCTGTATTTTGCCGTGGTAAAGGCAAGCATGAGTTTCGTATTTTCGAGATGGATATAATCGGATAATCTGTCGTACAGCTCGCCTGCGGGAAGCATTGTTTTACTGTCTTTGTCAAAAGCCGGGATCATTACCGAAGAGATCTTTGATGAATCCATTATGCTTAAGGATATAACGCACTGATTCTGCAGAAGTTTGCCGTGGAAAATGACCGCCGTGGTACTTGTACCGACGATATGTGCATGCGGAATGATATGCTTGATAAACCTTGCCAGTTCGACAGCTTCATCCTTAAGATGAATAGCCGTATGGATCCTGACAAGAACATCGCCTTTTTCCGAATTGAGCAAAAGCTGATTCAGCGTTTCTTCAAGTCTTGATTTTGATACATATTGGAAGTTCCATGTAAACATGCTTCTCTCCTTGGTATGCCCTTACCTCTTGGTCAAAAAACTATTTATTAAATCTCTCGATTATATCGTTGAGCTCATGTGCGCTCTGGCTGTTTTCCTGAGCAACTCTCATGATCTGTTCCGCGATATCCGTAGCAGCCTCATTCTTGTGGATGATATCACCTACACCTCTCTCGTTGTCGGCAGAAGCTTCACTTACATAATCCACCTGCTCCTTGATCCTGTTCATGGATCTCGCGAATTCATTGGATGTTGCCGAGATCGAATCGATGGCTTCCTGGATATTCTCCACATCTTCACCGTATTCTTTAGCAAGAGTCGAGAATTCCTCAAACTGTTTCGTGACATCGTTTTCCATGAAATCAATGATATCTTTGAAGCATTCTTTTACACTCTCGATACTCTTGTTTGATTCCACGCAGATGCTCTGGATCCTTGTAGCCGTTGTGGACGAATCATCGGCAAGTGTACCGATCTCGTCAGCAACAACCGCAAATCCTCTTCCCGCTTCGCCTGCTCTTGCGGCTTCGATGGAAGCATTAAGCGAAAGAAGGTTTGTCTGTCTTGTGATATCAAGGATCTTGGAAGCCATTTCGTCGATCTTTGATAGTGTCGACAATGCTTCGATCGCTTCCTCGATATTCTTCTTTGTTTCTTCTATCTTCTGTACGCTGTAACGAAGTTTTTCTTCGGATTTTACAGACATGTTCGAAGAGTTCTTATGCAAAGCTTCACTCTTAACAGAACCTGCTTTAACCTTTTCCGAAATGCTCTGAACCATATCGTTCATACGATTCATTTCACTGCAGACATTTTCAATGGCTTCGTTTGTATTTGTAATGCTGGCCGACAGCTCTTCTGTCGTGGCGGCATTGTCTTCGATATTGTCCTGAAGGATCCTGAACGTATCATTCATATCCTCGGTATTCCTTGAAAGTGATTCGGAACACTTATCCAGAGTGCCCATGATATCCCTGAATGTCTCGGAAAGCGAATTTACTTCGGATGCGATCATTCCGACTTCGCTGCCTCCGCCGACATACTGTTTGATCGAATGGTCTTCTTTTAAGTTAAGGCCGCCGAGTTTTTTAATGGAACCCGTGATCTTGTCGAGAGGCTTTGTTGAAACACTGACTGCTACAGCAACCATGCCGAGGATAAGGATGTAAGCGATCACGCCGATAATAATAAGCGTAACAAGATTCTTTGTGGATGAAGCATAAAGTTCGCCCTTGTCTGCGGAAACAACAACTGTCCAGTCACGTCCCGGGATCTTCTCAAAGCTTACTACCTTTGTTACACCGTTATCCTTAAATTCAAACTGGCCTTCTTCAAGGTTCTCGTTCTGAACCTTGTTTATTACTTCCAGAAGAACAGGCTGCGTTGCTTCTTGTGCGATAACCTCATCCTGTGTTTCTTCCGTAACTTCCGTATCGGTAAATACTATACCTGTTTCAGTATTGAGCATATAGAAATTGCTGGATTCAACACCCTCAAGTTTAAAACTCGTAAGAAGATTTTCCAGATCGTAATGGAAAACTCCGGCTCCTACGTATCCTATCATCTCTCCGTCTTTGTACAAAGGATAGTACATAGAAAGACAAAGTTTTCCGGTACCGGGTGATACGATGATACCTGCATTGTAAACACCGTCGGGATTCGCTTTCATGGAATCCATGAGCTGCTGCACTCTCTCGGGTTCCGCACGTAAGATCTTGCCGATAACGGGCGGTACGCTGTAAGCAAGTATTCTTGTTTCAAAGTTGCCTATATACAAACCTTCCCAGTTATCGAGTGAATTGTAATAATCCATCGTATAGGCCTGTGCCGCTTCGTAATTGGGATAGTTATCCGTGTAATAAGCTACCGTGTTGTAATTTTCGTCATTGAACATCGGAAGCTCTCTGTTCGGATCCTTCTTGTAATCACTCCTGTCATCTTCGATCACATCCTCAACGATCTTGTTCTTTGAAAACAGAACCAGTTTGTTCTCTGATTCCTCCACGAATTCCTCTACCGATTTCACCTGTGCATCAAGGTAGGTCGTCATGTTCTCATTGATCTTTTGTCGGAGAATCTGATTGGAGTTGATAAAAGCAAAAAGACATAGTAAGAAAATACCGATCGCGGTTGAAATTGCGACAATCGAAATAATAACTGTTTTCATCCTGAAATTTTTCATTGCAGTGTCCCCCTCACTTCAATATTTGAATTATTAAATTCGATTTATCCATTATACTACTTTTTGCCCTAAAAATCACTAAAAAAGGGGCTTTTTAAGCCCCTTTTTTCTGTCATTATTGTGTCCTTTTTTGTTTGATCTTAACGCCTTATCTGCCCTTCAGCGCACCCGTTATCACGGGCAGTTTTGCAAGGGAAACGGATACACTGTCATATCCCATATCGGAGAATGTTTTGATCATCGAAATGTCGGATCCGAGTTCTCCGCAGATACCGGTCTTTATCCCGTTTCTCTTTCCGGCCTCGGCTACAGCTTTAAGCATCTTTATTATCGCGGGATGATGAGGATCATAATAATCATCCACCTCTGCATTGCAACGGTCAGCCGCAAGAGTGTACTGCGTCAGATCATTAGTCCCTACCGAGAAGAAATCGACTTCCTTTGCCAGTTCATCCGCTATCATGACTGCGGCCGGTGTTTCGATCATCACACCGACTCTTATGTTTTCATCAAAAGAAATTTTTTCGCTTCTTAATTCTTCTTTTACTTCCTCAAGATTTCCTTTTGCTTTTGTAACCTCATTAACGGAAGTTATCATGGGGAACATTATGGATATCTTTCCGGATGCACTTGCCATAAGTATCGCCTTAAGCTGAGTCTTAAACATTTCGGGTTCCGAAAGACTTCTTCTGATACCTTTAAGTCCGAGTGCAGGATTTCCTTCGCTTAACATGGTCATATAAGGAACCTTTTTGTCTCCGCCGATATCTGCGGTCCTTATGATGAGTTCCCTGCCGTTCATCTTCTCTGCGGCTTCTTTGTATTTTTCATACTGTTCTTCAAGCGTGGGATAATCGTATGTATCCATAAAGATGAATTCCGTTCTGAACAATCCCACTCCTTCGGCTCCTGAAGAAAGAGCATTGTCTATATCTGCTACAGAACCTATATTTGCAAGGATCTTAAGGTGCGAACAATCTTTCAGATCTATTTGATCTTCATTACTCATACCGTTACCCCTCTCAGTCATCTTCTCAATGATACCGTTTATGGTTTCCTCATCGGGTTCTATGATAAGTTCCCCTTCGTACGCATCAATGATCGCTTTACTTTCATCAAGAGCGGAAAGCTCGTTAATATTGCAACCTGTGATCGTGGGTATCCCGAGCGACCCGGCTATTATAGCGGCATGTGAATTCTTTCCGTCACTCTCCGAAACAAGTCCCGCTATGTTTTCTTTACCGGTTTTTATGATCAGTGAAGTCGACAGATTCTTTGATGCAATGATTATCTTTTCATCCTTATCGGCTTCTTCTTTGGTTTCATTGTCCTCCGAAAGAACTTCTGTTAATATGTCCGATATTTCGTACACATCATACGAGCGGGCTATCAGCTTTTCATCGTCCGACTTTTTGAACAGTTCACAGAATTCATCTCTGATAAGAGACACTGCTCTCTCTGCAGGTATCTTATCTTTTTCGATCATACCCGTAACGGCTTTATCAAATTCCTCGTCGTCAAGGATAGTTTTCTGTGCCAGAACAACTTCGGCCGCTTCTTTTAAATCATTGGAAGCAGCCTTGTCATAGAGATCATCGCATATCTTTTTTGCACGCGATTTAGCAGCAAAGAATCTTTCGATCTCCGCACCGCTGTCATTATTCGTTTTAAGATCCGATTCGCAGTCTTTGTCCGAAAAAACTCTGATGATCCCTTCATTGATACCGCCGCAAATCTTTTTCCCCTTGATCTTTTGCATAACCGATTATTTACTGTTCCTCTTTTGAAGCCGCATCCTCTTTTTCTTTTGCCGCCCCGGCTTCCTCTTTTGCCTTATTCTCGTAATACTTTTCGTCACGTCGTTTAGTGATCATTTTACGGATTAAGATAAAACATATAACCGCAGCGATCAAACAGACGATCACAAATACGATTAGGCCTGCCCCTGACAAAACCCAGACTATGGGGCCTATTCCCATATCCATTAAAATGTGATATTGCATGATGTATTTCCTTTCCAGATGCTTCTACTTAAATGCAATAAAATATGTTCCAAATGCTGCAAATATTCCGAAAGAGATCGCCAGTCCTATAAGGCATGAAAGTATGTTGGCCAGATAAGTAACCAAAAGGATCCGTATAAAAGAAGCGTCCGAGATCTTTTTGTACAGATTCGCTTCACATATCGGAATAAGAACCAGCTCTGCCAATGCGTACCAAATTACCATCGGCAAGTAACTGATCGAGCCGAAACCAAGCATAAGTATAACTACCGAAACCGCATTGAATAAAGCATTGGTAAAAACATTAAGTGCAATAATAAACTTTACATTATTGGTAACTTTTCCAAAGTAAATGATCGGTAATTCAATTAAGACCGTAGGTATTGTTGTAAAAAGGAAGCATACAACCGCCATAACCAATACCGACAGGATCGTCAAAACAAATAAAAGATTTGGATCCATATCTCTTCCTCATCACAACTTGTTCTCGAGACAATACTCCGCCTTACCGAACGCGAGCACGGGAACCGTCAATCCTGAAAGGAGTATGGTAAGAATGATAAATCCGACTCCTTTGTTAAACACCTTGCAAAGTGCTATCAGGCTTGCTATGAACGACACGATGTTAAGTCCCGGAATAAAAAGAAATATAAACCACATAATGTTATTGTTAAACGATATCTCATATAAAACCCAGAAATTGTAAATGGGAATAAGTGCTGCCCATCCGGGTTTTCCCGCCTTAACAAATACTTTCCAAAGCGATACAAAAACAAGCACGCATAATGCCATCATAATGATGAAATAAATGATCACTGCTATTACGCTTCCGCCTGCGAGCAATGCTTCTATATTATCCGATGAACTTCTGTACATTTTTTACCCTCCGTTGTTCAAATCTCTTTAATGTCTATATTGTTTTCTTTTAAGAAATCCTTTACCTGATCATAAAATTCTTTCTGGATCCCGAATGCAAATCCGGATTCATCTTTGGGGATCAGGTAAGCTCCGTTTTTGAGAACTCTTATGCACTGATAATCTTTCCAGTATACTGTCATGACTTTATTGTCGTGATTGTCATATACAAATCCGTTCCCGTCTAAAGAATACGTGATATGACGATCTGCATCCATTATCGACTTAAGTTTCTTTAAGCAGAAATAGTAAGTCCTGAATCCTATAAAAGCCACGCCGAACAGTGCTCCGAATACGATACCTAATATGACATTGCCATGCATGATCAGAAATAACAAAGATATAACAGCCCAGATGCCCGCTATCGTAAACCAGATCGGCCAGATAATGAAATTATTCTTAATGAGTCTGCCCGGTCTTTTTATAAGACTTCCGACCATAACACTGACATTTATAAATTCTTTAGCATATGCTTTTGTCAAAGATGTGGATTCTATTACCATTTTCTTTTTCCTGTACTTTCGTATGTTTACGCATTTATTTTACCACAAAACGCTTTAATAAAGAATCTTTACTTACTTTTCCTAATTTGCCGAATTCGAAACAATACCCACACATATTGTTCTCTGATTGAAATATAACATTCTTATCAAAAATTTATAATGAACTTATATTGTTTCAAAGTCAGTCTACGCGAATCACACTGACAAATTTATTCAGATAGGGGAGAAATAAAATGAAACAGAACAAAGGTTTTTCGTTGGTGGAATTGATCATTGTAATAGCGATCATGGCAGTCCTGGTGGGTGTTCTGACTCCAATGATGCTTAAGTACATTGAAAAGACAAATATTTCTGCCGACACTCAGTTATGTGATACGATTCACACAGCGATCATCACAGCAATGTCAGATCCCGAAGTCGTAGCGGATCCGACAAGTCAGCAGATGCTCTATGATACAGGCGGATTGATGGATCCCGCAGGAGGCGGATGCCGTCTGGATCATTTCGGTGCAGGAAGCGCATGGGTTACCTGTCCTTTCGCACAGGATGTGGAAGAGATCGTCGGAATGGATCTTTTTACAATGGGTACCACCCACTCAGATCATCTTAAATCCAAGGGTGCAAGAGATAACGGGATCATCTGCATCGTTCCAAACAGTGAAGGAACTGATTGTGCGGTATATATCGCATGGAGCGACCGTACAGGAACCGGCTCAGCAGAAAACTACACCGGTTCTTACAGCGGTATAGAAAGTTCCAATGTGATCTTCGTAAAATAAATGACGTTTGTTACACCTTAAAACCCCGCAGTCTTTAAAGGCCGCGGGGTTTTATTTTTTATCTTTTTATATCCCATATACCTTCGGTATCAAGATATTCTCTTGCTTTTTCTTTGGAAAAATCCAATCCTCTGTCACTGTTTGTCAGAACAACAATGTATTTATTTTCTTTTGGATACAGTACGTAAAGGCTGTGGAATCCCGGATTAATACCCGAATGCCAAAACATCTCTTCGTTATCTTCGGTGTATTCTATTGCGATCCCGAGTCCCCATGCATTCTTATCATCAATACTTACATTAGGATCAAACATTTCAGAGAACGCACCGTTTTCTTCATTTGTTTTTTCCATTAAGTCATTGCAAAAGAGAGCCATATCTGCACCGGTTGACTTAAACGAATACGCAACGTTTGCTTTATCCTTGACCATATCGTTTGTTACGGGAACAGTTACCGGGATCACGAATCCGAGAACGATCACGGCAAGTAAAAATGCAGGTGCGAGAGAATAATAAAGCGCCGGTTTTTTCCTCGTTACAATGAATATGATCCCCATGATCGCAAAGCATATAAGAAAGATATAATACACTTTTGAAAGATTGGGGAGAACGATAAACAATACGAGCGTATTGAGTATTCCCGCGATCACGAAGCATACAGGAAATGCGATCTTAAATTTATACAATTTGAACCTGCTGATAAGGCCTATGATAAGTGCAAGCAAAGACAGCAGTATAAACGATACAGTAAAGATCAAAAGTGAATATAAAACAGCATTGCTTAAGTTCATATAAGGCGTGATCGTTTTTGTGCTATCGAAAGTACTGTTCTTCATTCCGAGAGGTTCGAAAACATACTTTGCGGCCGCATTATCCATGGACATACCGCTCGCATTTTCAATCACATTCTGAAGGTAAATATATCCTACACCGGAGTAACGGAATTCGCTTCCGGGATCGGAATAAATGTTTTTATCCACTCCGAGTTCATAGCTCGGCGAAAAGCCTGCGGTATGGCAGAGCAGTTCTCTTAAGGTAATGTCACCCATCCTTTCGTCTTTTGTGATAAATTCCCGGTCAAGGTAAGGCGCTATCTTTTCATCGAGATCGAGTATCCCTTCATCGACCAAAGCAAGTGCGGTATACGCAGCTACCGTTTTTCCGTTGGATCCCAGTTCATATACAGAATTTTCATCATTTCCTTTTCCGTAGTTTTCATACATTACCGAACCGTTATCATAATGCACGATCGTATAATCGGCGGGTATCTCACTGCAGGCCGTTAATGATAAGGCCAGGAGGATCAGTGAAACAAAACTTAATAATCTTCTTTTATTCTTCATGGATGATCCTTTCTTTTAATATCAAAACCAATCACTTTCCAAGGAGTTTTAACGTGCTTATGCAGAGACAGCCTATAAGTTTTTTCTCATCGAGGTTGTTAATGTCTTCGGTCTCAATGTTGTAGCACTTGTTCAGAGTTACATCTCTTATGATCCCGTCAAAAGACGATACGAGGAAATTCAAAATATCTTCAACGGGAAGAACCGGTTTAAAATAACCCGATGCCGTCTCAGATACGATGAGTTCAGCAACGCGGCTTGCAAGGTAGGGAAAAACCGGCGTGACTTTTGTTTCGCCGTTGATCCTTTTATCGTATTCGGGATTCTGGATGCAGAAAGTGCCAAGTTCGAAAAGTATCTTGTTGTAACTTAAGAGCATTTCCGAAAAGAAGTCCTCGGAAACAGAAAACAGTTTCTTTAGCTTTGTTTCCGGTTTGAATTTTGATGCCATTATCTTATCGATCTTTTCTTTTTGATCTCCGACAAGATTGGCCTCATCGATAAGTGCGGCATAAACGGAATAAATATTGTTGTAATACTTATAAACCCCGCCCTGGCTTAAACCTGTCTCCGCTACGATATCGGACATGGTCACATCGTAAGCAGGTTTTCTTTTACACACTTCAAAAGCCGCATTTATGATCTCTTTCTTCTTTACTTCAAAGTATTCCTCGTTAACTTTCGGCATACATATACTCCTTCGAAAATAAAAACGACAGTATTGTCGTTTTTATTTTTACCATATAAAAAATCCCCTGTCAACCATAAAACGCCCGACTCTTTTTTGAGCCGGACGTTTTAACCGTTAATCTATGTGATAATCCGCACAAGCGTAATTACTTATTCCTTCTTTAACACCTGAGATCACTATCCTGTAGTCACCGGGCGGAAGTTCACCGAACTTTCCGATATACGTTTTATTTATTACTTCCATGCCGGGACCGAGTTTCGATGAACAGTTAAGCGAGGTACCGTAAAAGGCGTCCACGGACGGGTCCGCGGGAACTGCATACCACTCTCCGTCGATCAGTGTCGATAAACCGACAAAAATCGAGCGTTCTTCATAGCGCCATTCCGTATCACCGGTATTTTTAAGCAGTATATCGACTACCGGATATCCGTTCTCTTCATAAACCGAAACAACTGTCGCCTCAACATCTTTTTCGATCGCATTGCCTGTAGCCGGCGATAACGAAAGCCATTCTTTATTCCACTTCCGGTTGGCACATTTAAGAGGGCGAAAAACATTCAGCTGTTTTATCCCTCCTTCAGGTTCGAATTCGTAACTGTAATCTTCATCATCGGCTATCATAAAATAATCAAAATCTATATCGCATTCATACACATTCCCGCAGGCCGTTATAAGATACCCGTTGGTCCATACCATCATCTCGCCGTGTTCCATTGAGTCAGCTATATCAACCCAGGGTTCTATCTCAAATGCATATATCGGATACTTTATCTTATCGGATGTCAAATCAAAAGATCTCTTACCCACGGTTTTTAAGATCTCTCTTGCAGCCTTATCGTCTTTTGCTTTTTTCTCCCATGTCGCGGCTTTGTGAGTTATGCCTTTGCAGATCTTTCCGTCATACTAGACGATCTCGATCTCATACCATCTTGCATCGTAATTTTCGATCCTCTTAAGCTCGTATACCTGCTCTTCTCTGCATTCCGGCTTCCCGAAAAAAATACCGCATATAACCCAGGCTGACGCCATGATAACGAAAGCCGATGTTACTGCGATGATCTTCTTTTTATTTAACCCGCTCATTTTCATTCCCCTTTAACGCTCTTACCCACGTTACTTACATATTAAACAATTTAAGGGTTAAAACGTTACAAAAAACAGCTGCGAAAAAACGCAGCTGTCAAAAGAAAAACTGAAACGTATATGCATTTCGTATTTAATTGGCAAGTTCTCTGATGCTCCTTACCAAAAGTACGCTTATGCCCGAGATCGTAAGACATGCTCCCGCAAACATTATCACGAAGCCTGCCCCTCTTCCTACACCGAGGCCGCTCACTTTTCCGATAGTGTCTGCCGCCACACCCGAAACGGCGTAGGCTACAACATATCCCATCTGTGACAGGAACCCGATCAGGCCCCAGGCTCTTCCCTGTACTTCATCCGCAATATTTGTTCTGACCAGAAAATCCAGACAGTTATTTGCAAAAGGGAGGGCTGCAAAGAATAAGAATCCGAATGTGCAGATCAGGATGATATTCTCAAACATACCGAATCCTGCCATAAATACTCCCGCCATTGCGAGTGCCAGAGCAAGAACGGTAATATAACGTTTTTTTATGCCTTTTATACCGAGTACAAGTCCCGATACAAGCATTCCGCCCGCACAGATCGTTTCCGCTATTCCAAGCGTTTTTGCATCTTTAAAAGCAAGTATGCAGGGTTCGGCAAGTATCTGAAACATACCCATAAACATCGTCATAACCGATGAAAGTAAAACAAGGATGATTATGCCCCTCTTTACGGTAAGGGCTTTCCAGCCTTCTTTTAAGCTTACGAGGAAGGATTCTTTTTTCTCTTCGATCTTTGTTTCAATGCTTCTTCTTACTACTGCCGCGCTTATAACTGTCAGGGCAAATGTGCAGATATCTATGATAAGTAAAAGTTTTACATCACTTATTGTTAAAAGGAATCCGGCGATCACGGGCGAGAAAAGATATCTCGCGCTGCCTGCGAGCGATACCAGACCGCTGGCCTTTGAATACTCTTCCTTTGTCAGAAGATCCGTGATCGTTGCACGGAAAGACGGTTCAAGCAGGGATGAAAAGACGGAACTAATAAATACGCCGAGGCATATCTGCCAGAGCTTTGCTTCGCCCGTCAGCATACAGATAAGGATATATCCGATGCCGAGTGCCGAAAGGCCGTCGCCTATCATCATTAAAAGTCTTCTGTCGAACCTGTCGGCAAGAACACCTGCCGGAACGCTCAAAAGGAGGGTAGGGAGAAACCCGAGTAACGTCACAAGAGCCATTCCGGAGGCGCTTCCTGTTTTCTGAAATATATATACTCCGAGTCCGAAACTCGTAAGTCCGCCGCCTATGGAGGAGATCAGCTCTCCTGTCCATAAAAGAATAAATTTGGAAAAATTGGATTTACTTTTATTCATGGTCATTTGTATCTTATCCGATGAGATCTTTTACAAATGCCATTGTTCCTTTCTTTGCTCCAAGTGTTTTTTCCAGAACATCTATAAAGACCTCAACGTCTCTTTTTGTATAAGCCGCTTCGTTAAACAATTCATTGCTTAATATCAGGATTATCTTCACACGCTCAAGAATATTGTCACAGTCAAACACACCTTCGGATATCCCATCCTCGGCGACTTTAACCAAAAGAGGTGAAACCTCCTCTATTATTTTTTTATTGATCTTTTCATGCATCAGCAGATTCTCGGGCGAATGCAATGCATCTTCTATCGGCATTTCATCCTGGCCGGGACGGATCGATGCAACTATTCCCACTATTTTCTGAGGGATGGGAATATCGAGTTCAAGTAAAGCTTTTGCCTTTTCAAGCTGCGAATCGAGCATCATATCTATCACTTCTTCAAGCATCTGTTCCTTGCTTGAAAAATAGTAATAGTATGTTCCCTTCGCGATCCCTGCTTTTTCGATGATCTCATCAACACTGGTATTTTCATACCCGCGTGTTATGAACATCTCATACGCAGTCTTCAAGAGATCGAGTTTTCTCTTTTCTCCTTTTTTCATTCTTTCCCTCGCTTTCCTTCTGAGAATCCGACAGATCGTCAAGAAGTCTTCCGACATGTCGATTCGAGAAGAACATATCTTTCTTTATAAGCACGATGATGATTGTCGCAATGATGACAACGATCGTTTCAACACACTTCGTCTCGGGTGTCATCGCTATCTTTTCCTGGATAAAGTTAACTGCCATATGAAAAACGATACATGCAAGGATCGAGCGGTCACTTGCAAGATACACCCAAGTAATAATATACCCCATCGGGATGGCGCTGACAAAGAAATTTATTACAAAAAGAGGATTTACCATAAGACCGGCCTGATATGTACCTTTGATAAATATGAGCGGGAAGTGCCAGAGTGACCAGATCGCACCGAAAAGAAGCGATTCCCAAAACCAGTTCATATAGTTACCGATCGAATCTTCACAATATCCTTTCCAACCGATCTCCTCAAGTACCGAAGCAAGAGTTACTGCAAGGAACGCACCTGCAAAGCCTACTCCGGTAAATGAGAAATCTTCGGTAAACGAAAACTGATCGAGCGATTGTCCGAAAGCAAGGGAAAGCAGGATTGAACACGCTACGATCGCGGCGAAAACAAATATTGCAAAGATCACATTGCCCCACTTAACTTTATAAAATCCGATGATCTTGTTTTTAAGATCCTTCTTTAACACATCCGAACCGGAAACAAGAACAAATATCGTTGATACTACTGCCGGCATGATAAGGCCTGCAAGCATTAAGATAGCTCCGGCATTTTCATTTACAAAAGCTGCGGGTACCCAGAAGATCCAGGTCAAAAGATATGTGAGTGCAAAAAACAAAACCGGTCTGTATTTATATTTCTTACCGTTTTTCTTATCCATATTAACTACCTCCTGTATTGATTCCTCAAAAACATTTTTCTGTTTTTCGACTACTGGTCGGTTTTTATTGTAAAGGCTATTTTGGAGGTTGTCAACAGTTTTTTCGACTTTTAGTCGGTTTTTTATAAAAATTTTTTCAAAGCATTAAAAAAGCCCGACAATTCGGGCCTGTCGGGCTGATTTTCAAGCTGACTGTTCCTGGCAGAGTTATTTCCTCTTTGCTGCGTAAAAACGATATAAACGTTCTTCATCGTCGTAAATATCTTTATACATTTTTGTTTCGATAAGTTCAAATCCGGATCTTTCCGCTGTTTTGTAAGAAGGTACATTATCTGCAAGGATCGTTGCGATGATCTCATCTTCTTTGTAATGATCGAAAAAGTATTCAAGGTAAGCCCTCACAGCCTCGGAAGTATATCCTTTTTTTCTGAACTCTGCTCCGACGCCATACACTATGCCGATCTTTTTCGTATCCTCATAGTATGTATTTCCGACATTGCCGATAACTTCTTCATTTTCTTTTAAACAGATCGTACAGGGTATATAATCCACTCTCGGATCGTCTTTTTCGGAAAGTGCGATAGCTTCATCGATCCATTCATCGATCCACTCCGAACAGTTTACGTCAAACCCGAGTTCGTCGAAACTTCCGTCCTTTGCCATTTCGGCAAATACTTTTTCATCTCCTTTTTCTATCGATCTTATGATAAGTCTTTCTGTTTCTATTCTCATTTCTTTTACTCCTAAAAAAATAACGCTCCTCAAAATTATCATATCAATGAGAGAGCGTTATCACAACCTTGTTTTCTTTTATAATTATCCTTGAGCTTTTATGTGTTCGATGTTTTAACTTTTTTGAACATCTTTACGAATATTACCGCAAAATGGATTATCGTCAGGATAAATATCGGCAGCGTTATAAAGAACCATATAAGTTGTGCCGTAAATCCTTTAAACATAAAACTGTGATCGTTGATCAGAGATATTAAGCCTGCTATGCCCGATATCAGCGTTGCCGCGCCGCATATTATCGGTAAGACAGCTCTGTTTTCATCCTGAGTTGCTGCATTAAAGAATATGTAAAAAAGATATGCGACCCCGTTAACAGTAAGCGGTATCGACAGAAGCAGGAAAAAGTAGACGAAACCCGGCAAACCTCCTCCTTCAATAGCGCAATAAATCAACCAAAACGTTATTACCGCCATTACTGCACCAAGTATAACAAATATTAATCCCTTAGATCCATTATTTTTCATAAAATAAACCTCCGTTTCCTTTTACACCTATTGATTATACGTTTGAAAAATAACTTTCTATTGATTTTTTTTGAACAATTTTTTAACAATTTTGATAGATTCTATGTCTTTATCTGTCTTTTTCTTTTACGATAAAGATCGAATTCTTTTCAAATACGCCAAACACAAATCCCATCCGTAAAAAGAGGGGCATGTTTTCATATGCGTCAAAACGGGTTCTTGAAATAAACTCATCAACCGAAACATTTTCCAAATATCCGTACGGATTGGCAACGGTTACCGTATCATTCGGAATATCCATACCTGTTACAAGTGAATAATGAAGTGTCCATTCTTCATCTTTTTGGGCTGCCCATTCCACAGGGACCGGCATGCCTTCCGAAAGGGAATCATATGTAAGATCTATCAGTTCCGTATTTTTCAGATACTTATACATAACCGTAGTGTAGTCCGGAAACTGTTTGTTCATCTCATCGCAAAATGCTTCGCCTGTCGAAGTAACCACCCTCCCGTATTCTTCGTAAAGTTTTTCTTCGGTCAGATCGCCCCCGTTCCACGCAGAAAACATTTCCAGCACAGCATATCCGCACGAAACATCCTGGGTTATCACTTCGATCCCGTCAACATAAACAGGCTCGCTGTATTTATCTGAATCTATATATTCCGAAAAGTCATCATCGGTTCTTTTCTCTTTGTATTCACGGATCGCAAATCCCGACGCGGTTATAATGATCGGAACGAGCACTATGGCGATTATCGAAATTATTAAGATCTTCTTTTTGTTCATAAAAATATCCCTTCATTCTATATTTTTAGAATAAAGGGATATCCATAATTATTCCATACCTCTGTACGCAAAGTGCAAATCCGGTTACAGATAATGCAATGTTTTTATTCCTCTCCTTCGAGCACTTTCTTTTCGTGTTCTTCCTGGATCTCAGGGAAATATGAAAGCATAGGTTTCTCATCTTTTCCATGGATCTTACGATCCACGTAATTTTTCGTCAGGCGATAAACAAGCGGTGCAAGACTTAATACACCGATAAGGTTGGGGATCATCATCATTCCGTTGAATGTATCGGAAATATCCCACGCAAGTGATGATGTCGAAAGAGCTCCGACGATCATAAAGCTTACAAACAGTATTCTGAATACGATCACTGCTTTTTCGTTGATAAGATACTCGACCGCTTTGCTTCCGTAATGTGACCATCCGAGGATCGTAGTGAATGCAAAGAGGAAGATCGCCAATGCGATAAACCATTCTCCCGCAGGTCCGAACACACCGCCGAAAGCCTTGGCTACAAGGTTAGCATCAGAAACACCTGCAACATCGATAAAATGACCTGTTTCAAGATCTATATATCCGCTTGTCAAAACCACGATAGCTGTCATGGAACAAACTACGAATGTATCGGCAAACACTTCAAAGATGCCCCATAAGCCCTGTTTTACAGGTTCTTTGACATCAGAGTTCGAGTGAACCATAACGGATGAACCAAGACCCGCTTCGTTACTGAATACGCCTCTCTTGCATCCCTGTGTGATCGCACTCTTAAACATCGCACCGACAGTACCGCCGACAACCGCTTTTGCGCCGAATGCAAACTTAAAGATGGATAAAAATGCGGGAATGATACTGTTAAAGTGAACACATATTATTATAAGCGCTCCGATGATATAAAGGACCGCCATGAAAGGAACGACCTTTTCCGCAACGGCTGCGATCCTTTTTAATCCGCCGATGATAATGAGTGCGGCTACAGCCATTATCACAAAACCGATGATAAAAGGGATCGTAGGGAGCACTCCGAATAAAGGAGCAACTTCAACATTTGAGAAAAATGCCGACTGAACATTTAAAACTATTTTGTTGATCTGTCCCATATTTCCTATACCGAAAGAAGCAAGGAATGCACAGATCGCAAAGATTATGGCAAGCGTCTTACCGATTATCTGCAAAGCCCTGGGACGTTTCTTATCTCCCAGACCGTCCTGAAGATAATACATCGCACCGCCGGACCATTCGCCGTCTTTATTCTTTCTTCTGAAGAAAATACCGAGTATATTCTCAGAATAGTTTGTCATCATACCGAAGAACGCTGCCACCCACATCCAGAAGACCGCGCCGGGTCCGCCGATAACAATGGCTGCCGCAACACCTGCGATATTACCCGTACCTATCGTAGCGGCAAGTGCGGTACACAGTGCCTGAAACTGTGACACACTGCCTTTTTCCTTTTTATTGTGGGCTGATTTCTGAAATACTCCTCCGACTGTTTTTTTCATCCAGTGCCCGATATGGGTTACCTGGAAAAATCCGGTCACAAAAGTCATGATTATACCGGTTCCTATCAGAAGCCAGAGTCCGATCGTTACCCAGACAAAACCGTTAATTTTGTCGTTAACGAGAGTTATCATATCCAAAAAGTTATTCATTGTTTTTCTTTCCTTTTATTTTTTCCAAAAGGTATTTTATCATTTTTTCTTTACAATAAAAACTGATTTTTTCTGTATTATCTGTTCATTTCTTTTACCACATCGATCGGTTTGGCTGTAAGTTCGACCCATGCGGGAATGAACCCGCTTTTGATACCGTTTCGAACGGATCTGATATTTGACCAGGCCGAGCAGTAAAAAGGTATCTTTCCTCTTTTAAAGATCTCCAGAGCAAGCCTTGATGTCAAAGCTGCTGCGATACCGTTTCTTCTGTATTCGGGAAGAACGTCGATACCGATCTGCCACATTTCTTCGGCATCTGCGGAACACGCTGCAAGACCGATAAGTTTTCCGTTATCATATGCTCCGACGCCAAGCACATCCAGATGTTTTCTGTCAGCACAGAGAGCATTGGACCATTCGGGTACATAAAGGTCATCGAATCCGCCTTTTTCGAGCACCTTCATTTCATAAGGGCAGGGCAATTCTTTCACCTTATTAACATCGGGAAGATAATACTCCGCAAAAAAGCAGACAGTATATCCTTTTTCCGCAAGTTTTTCATTAAGCCAGTACATATTCGGTGTTTCAAAGCAATGGTAGAAACTGAATTTCTCAGTGTATTCTTTTACGATATCCGAAACTTCATCCGTTACCGCTGCCACTAAGTTATTTCCGTAAGATACGAAATTGCATGCGATCGGGAGTTTATAATAACTCTTTGCTTTCTCACCCAATTTAAACGGAACGATCACGTTCGATGTTTTTAAAAAATCATCGGGAATGCATCCTAGATCTTCCGCCGACTGACGCATTGCGACATTAAGTATTTCTTTATTGGTTATCATTATAGATTCTCCTGTTTTGTAAAATTAAAAAAGAAAGCCGGCGCCATAAATAAAAGCGACGACTCTCTTATTATATAATATTTTAGAAATATCTAAACTATATTTTTAATACCTTCACATATTCTTCGTGCAATGACGGGATTGTTCATTGTATAAAGATGAATCCCTTCAGTATTGCATGCCAAAAGATCTATTATCTGACTTATCGCATATGCCATTCCCGCATCGAACAGCGCTTCTTTGTTATTTTCATATTTATCAACGATCTTTTGAAACCTTTCGGGAAATGATGCATTGCACATGGATATCATTCTTTTGATCTGCGATGCTTTTACAACAGGCATGATGCCCGGGATCACCGGAACGTTGATATCCGCGATCTTACATCTTTCTTCAAACTCGTAAAAACATGAATTATCAAAGAAAAGCTGTGAAAGCAATACATCCGTACCCGCATTGACTTTCGCTTTAAGATGCTTTATTTCATCGACCATATTTGCCGATTCCGGATGTCGTTCGGGATAGCAGGCACCGAGAACACAAAAGTCACTGTCTTCTTTAAGATGAGTCACCAGATCCGATGCATAAGAGAAGTCTTCTTTTCTGGGAATATCTTCGCGAACATCGCCGCGAAGCGCCAATATGTTTTCTATACCCGAATCCTTTAATTCCTCAGTAAATCTGTCTATCTCATTTACATCATAATGAATGCATGTAAGGTGTACCACCGGCTCGATATTATAATCTTCCTTGATCTTTTTTGCCAGTTCTATGGTCTTATTGCAATTTGCACTGCCGCCGGCTCCGAACGTCACACTGATAAAATCAGGGTTCAGTTCGCCGAGCACCTCAAGCGTCTCATCTATGCTTTTTAATTCTTCATCTTTTTTCGGAGGGAAAATCTCAAATGAAAGAGATTTCCTTCCGCTTTTGTATATCTCAGATACCTTCATTATTTAAGCCTCGTTACGAATGATCTTCGCAGCCTCTACCAGATTGATAAGGCTGGGTTTGGTCTCCTCTTCTCCTCTTGTCTTTAAACCGCAGTCGGGATTAACCCAAAGTTTATCATCATCAAGTTTCTTTCTCATCTTTTGCAGCGCTGTGACGATCTCATCCACAGACGGTACTCTGGGCGAATGGATATCATATACACCGGGGCCCGCTTCCGTCTCAAAATTGTTTTCTTTTAATGCATCCAGGATGAGCAGATCTGATCTTGATGCTTCAAATGTGATAACATCGGCATCCATGTTGTCGATCGCGGGAATGATGTCTGTAAATTCGCTGTAACACATATGTGTATGGATCTGTGTTTCCGCTTTTACGCCGCTGTGTACCAGTCTGAAAGCAGGGATGGCAAAATCAAGATACTCGCTGTTCCAGTCTGATTTTCTTAAAGGAAGTTTTTCTCTTAATGCCGCCTCATCGATCTGGATGATCTTTATTCCGTTCTTTTCAAGATCAAGCACTTCGTCTCTTATAGCAAGTGCGATCTGAGTCATGGATTCCCTGATGCTGATATCTTCTCTGGGGAATGACCAGTTGAAGATAGTTACGGGCCCTGTCAACATTCCTTTTACGTATTTTTTGGTAAGAGACTGTGCATATACGGACCACTCTACGGTTATGGGATTCTTTCTGCTTATATCTCCCCAGATGATGGGCGGCTTTAAGTATCTGGTTCCGTATGACTGAACCCATGCATTCTGTGTGAAGAGATATCCGTCGAGTGATTCACCGAAGTATTCAACCATGTCGTTTCGCTCGTACTCACCGTGTACCAGAACATCAAGTCCGATCTCTTCCTGCCATCTGATGGCACGCTCGATCTTTTCACGGTTAAATTTCTTGTACTCTTCTTCGCTTATCAGTCCCTTCTTGAAATCGGATCTGTTTTTCTTTACATCCTTTGTCTGAGGGAAAGAACCGATAGTCGTTGTCGGGAACTTGGGAAGTTTTAATGTATCTTTTTGAATCTTTTCTCTTTCTTTTCTGATGGGAAGTCTTACATAATCTTCATCCTTTATCTCGGATAATCTGTTCTGTACTTCCTTGTTTTCGCAGTCTCTCTTTGATCCAAAAAGTTTCAGATTTGCTGCGAATGCCGCATCATTTTTGTAATCTGCATTTTCGTAAAGTAATGCGATCTCTTTTAACTCGACAAGTTTCTCTTTTGCAAAAGCAAAATACTTCTTTTTGTCTTCGGGAAGTTTTTCCTCGCCGTCCAGAGTGTAAGGTACATGCAAAAGCGAGCATGAAGTCGAAAGAACGACATTGATACCTTTGTCTTTTAAAAGGTTTAAACCATCAAGTGTTTTGGCATAATCATTCTTCCAGATATTCTTGCCGTTTATGAGACCTGCAAATAAGATCTTATCCTTGGGGAATCCGAATTTGTTGACAAGATTTAATGTTTCTTTTCCTTCAACAAAATCAAGTCCGATACCGTCAAGATCAAGTCCCGTCAAGGTCTCATATACGTCTCTTACATCACCGTAATATGTCTGAAGCAAAACTTTGACACTGCCCTTACCGGATAAGATACCTTTGTAGAGTTTCAAAAGAAAATCTTTTTCGGGAGCATTGATGTCGCGAACCAGTGAGGGCTCTTCGATCTGGATCCATTTTGTACCGCGTTTTTCCAATCCGGCCAGGATCTCTTTGTAAACAGCGATGATATCGTCAAGATAATCTTCTTTCTTTTTTGATCCCGTGTATCTTGTAAGGGATAAAAGTGTATATGCGCCGATGATAACAGGCTTTGTTTCAAATCCGTTTGCCTTCGCTTCATCATATTCATCGAATATCTTGGAGCCTGAAAGTTTTACTTCTGTTTCATCTTCGATCTCCGGAACGATGTAATGATAATTGGTGTTAAACCATTTCTTCATCGCAAGAGCTTTAACGTCACCCTTTTCTCCCTGATATCCTCTTGCCATCGCGAAATATGTATCTGTGTCGGAGAGTCCGAGTTCCTTGTATCTTTTAGGAACGATCCCGCACAAAACCGCCGTATCAAGTAAAATATCATATAAAGAAAAATCATTTGATGTTATGAAATCGATCCCGGCCTCTTTCTGACTCTTGATGTGTTCATTTCTAAGATCCTTTGCAACCGATGTTAATTCATTTATATCAACTTCTCCTTTAAAATATTTTTCGGAAGCAAATTTAAGTTCTCTGTGGGCTCCGATCCTGGGATACCCGATAATAGATGTCTGCATGTCAGTAATCCTCCTCTTGATTGTATGTGTCGAGTATAAACCTACGCTTCAAGTAGGTAAAATATCAAAAAGTTTCGGTTGTCCATAGATTTTTCCTATGGCGTGTGATATATTACAAATGTAATCTATATCAAGAGGTTTGATCGTATGACTTTAAAACAACTGCAATACATCATTACAGTAGCAGATACAGGGAATATAACCGAAGCGGCAAGAAAGCTTTTTATCGCGCAACCGTCATTGACCGCATCCATTCATGAGCTTGAAAGCGAATACGGTATCACTCTTTTTACACGTGGAAACAAGGGTGTTGAATTGACGCCCGAGGGAGATGAATTCTTAGGATATGCCAGACAGGTTCTCGAACAGGCCAACCTTATCAATGAAAGATATACAGGGAAGCCCGGAGGAAAACAAAGATTCTGCGTCTCGGCTCAGCATTATTCATTTGCCGTCGAGGCATTTGTTAAGCTTCTTAAAGAATACGGCGGCGAAAAGTACGAATTTCATATGAGAGAAACCCAGACGTATGAAATAATCGATGATGTTGCACATTTAAGAAGCGAGATCGGAATTCTCTATATAAACAGTTTCAACGAAACCGTGATCAGAAAAACACTTCGTGATAACAATCTTTCATTTAACAGGATCTTTAAGGCCAAGCCTCATGTATTTTTGGGTAAAGAAAATCCCCTTGCTAAGAAAAGGAAATTAACACTTGAAGATTTAAAACCTTATCCCCGACTTTCGTACGAGCAGGGAAGTCACAATTCTTTTTATTTTTCCGAAGAGATCTTAAGTACTGTTGACTGCGACAAAGAACTTGTGGTATGCGATCGTGCCACACTTTTTAATATGCTGATAGGATTAATCGGTTATACCATCTGCAGCGGTGTGATCAGCGAAGAATTAAACGGTCCAAACATCATCGCAAAACCTCTGGATGTTGACGATTATATGGAGATCGGATACATTCTTCCGCAGGCAATACACCCTTCACAACTTACTGTCCGTTATATCGATTACTTAAAAAAACTATCGCCAAAACGCTAAAAAGCCTCCATACCAAAAAGAGTCCGGAATATATCATTTCAATTCCGGACTCTTTTTCTTTCAACCGAATCATTCATCGGTATATTTGTATTTTCTTAATTTGTACCAAAAGACTATGCACATTAACGTACCCGCAACACCAAGGATAAACATCATAAGTGCCGCGCCCGAGCCTTTGCCTGTTCCAAATAGGAAAATCATGGCCGGACCTGCCTTGCTCATTACGGGTTCGCATACATCATCAACCATCAATCCTCCAAGCATAAGGCCTATCGGAATGGTAAAAAACTGAAGTGTGTTTCTGCATGCGTATACTCTTCCCTGAAGTTTTGCGGGAATAGTATTTCTCATGATCACATTCTGGTTTGCTGCCATAACGGGAACGAAAACCCATCCCAAAAACTGGCTTATGCACCAGAGCACGGGAAGTCTCGAAAACGCGAGAAGAAAATTCTCGGTCGAGAGTGAAAAGAACATGGATAAGAAGATAATCTTCACCCTGTCTTTCGGTTTCGGTAATACTGTCACAAGCAAGCTTCCGACAACCATCGCTATCCCAGAAAAAGATGTCACGAGGCCGAGCATATTGTTACCGCCTCTCGGATTCGGAATGACATACGCGGGAAGTGTCGCATCAAATGCGGATGCGATAAAGTTTACTCCCGACATAAAGAGGATCACATAAAGGATCATAGGATTCTCTTTTAAGTATTTAAGGCCTTCCTTCGCAAGACGAAGTATGCCTTCTTTTTCCTCTCCGTCCGTCGGTATATCGGGTACTTTTATAAACACAAGAAGTGCACTAAATGCGATCGCAAATGTTATCAGGTCGATCGCAATGGCTGCATCGAGTCCCGCAAGTCCGTAGACTGCTGCCGCGATGATAGGATTGCCTATCGTTATCAAAGATCTTGATAACGACTGAAGACCGCTCGTTTTCTGATAATACTCTTTGGGTATTATCATCGTGTACGCAACTTCAGATGCAGGCTGCTGAACCGTATTCATAAGACCGGAAACAGCATTTATCAGATACAGATGCCATACACAAAGCATATCGGTCTTATAAAGCACAAAAACCGCTATCGTACTTAACGCCGCCAAAAGATCGCATACGAGCATCGTCTTTTTCTTATCGAATTTATCCGATAACGCTCCCGCAAAAATGCTCATAAGAACATAGGGTGCATATGTACAAATTCTAAGTGCTGCCGTACTTAAAGCTGAACCTGTTTTCTCATAAAGCCACAACGTTAATGCAAATGCCGTGATCGCACTTCCAAGCTGTGACAGACTCTGGGTACTCCAAAGTATATAAAAATCTCTTAATTTATTTTTTGTTTTCATTTCTTTGCTCCTTTTTATTTATTTCTTTAAAGAGCAAAGCCTGAGGATAAGATCATCCTCCACACAGCATCCTCAAGCTCTGCATGGAGCATATTCTTCGCAACGGACCATGTTGCACCTCCGTGATTTTTTTATATTATAATTCCTTCTCATAGCAGAAGAAATCCTGCTCATACATAAAGCACTCACCGACTGTTTTATATCCAAATGAATCGTATAAACGAAGAGCTTTCGGATTGTGTTTATTGACTATGATATGGACCCCTTTATAGCCTCGTCTTTTAAGTTCTTCATGCAAGAACGCAAGCATTATCCTGCCTATCCCTTTTTGCTGGGAATCCGGAAGAACGCAAATTCTTGCGAACTCGGCTTCAGGCTCCAGATCTTTGTTCCAGTACGGAAGTTTGTTCACTTCTTCGTCGTCTTCTATCGACATCGCACCGTATATTTTATTGTCTGATCTGTATACATACAGAGCGTCTCTTGATAGATCAAAATCTATTGTTTCATTTGAAGGATATTCATCACTCCAGGGACACCCTTCTCTTCCTATCTGTGCATGATACAAAGCGAGAAGTTCTTCTCTGTCTTCTTCTTTTGCCAAGACTATCTCGTAATCCATATCCGTTCCTTCCGTAAGAACTTTTATTCATTGTTTTTCAGCATATGAATACAGCTGAGTACAACATACATATTATACTATAAGTCATTATAAAAACATTAATTTGTATCAACATTTTCTTTTTTTCTCCAAGGGATCTTTCCGGGAACGATGAGATTGTGTCCGCCCAAAGATTGAAAAAATGTCCGTTCCGTGAGAAAATAAAGTGCAATCTTTCAATAAAAAGCAATAAAAAAGAGAGGTAGTATATATGAGAAAAACAAAGATCGTATGCACAATCGGCCCTTCAAGCGAAAGCCCCGAAATGATCGAAAAATTATGTTTAGCAGGAATGAATGTTGCAAGATTGAATTTCTCGCATGGTACTCATGAAGAACATTTAAGAAGGATCCGTACTATAAGGGAGATCAGCAATAAGCTTAAACTTCCGATCGCGATCCTTTTGGATACAAAAGGTCCCGAATTCAGGATCAAAACTTTTGAAAACGGCAAGATCTCTTTAAAGGCCGGTGATGAATTCACTTTCAGATCAGATAACTCTTTGGGAAATGAAAAAGGCGTCAGTGTCAATTTTGAAGGCCTCTCACGCGACGTTAATCCCGGAGATCATATTTTGGTCGCAAACGGTCTTATGGATTTCGTAGTTAAAAAGATAGACGGCGAGAACGTTGTCTGCGAAGCTCAGAATGACGGTGTACTTTCCGATCGTAAAAGCATGAATTTCCCCGGAAAGATAATGAGTACCGAATTCTTAAGTGAGCAGGACAAATCCGATATTCTCTTCGGCATAGAAAACGAAGTTGATTTCATCGCATGTTCTTTCGTATCAAGAGCTCAGGACCTTAAGGATGTACATGATTTTCTTAAAGCGAACGGCTCGCCCGATATAGAACTGATCGCAAAGATCGAAAATCAGCCCGGTATCGACAATATCGAAGAGATATGCGAATTATGCTCCGGTATCATGATCGGCCGTGGCGACATGGGTGTGGAGATCGCTCCCGAAAAACTTCCCGCGGTTCAGAAAGTCCTTATCACCAAGTGCAGACTTTTAGGCAAAAGAGTCATTACCGCTACCGAAATGCTCGAATCAATGATCAGTTCACCTCGTCCCACAAGAGCCGAAGTATCCGATGTTGCCAACGCAGTTTATGACGGCACTTCAGCAGTTATGCTCTCAGGAGAGACAGCTGCCGGCAAGTATCCCGAGCAGGCAGTAAAGATGATGGCATCCATAGCTGAAGCAACCGAAAATGAGATCCATTACGATAAACGTTTTTACAATTATTCGTTCGAGATGAAAAACAATGTCGACTGCATTTCACATGCCGTATGCGGTATGGCGATCGATGTAAAAGCCAAAGCGATCGCTGTTTGCTCGATCTCCGGTATCACGGTAAGAATGGTATCGAGGTTCAGATGCCCCGTTGATATAGTCGGTATCACAACAAACGAGAAAAGTTACAGGAGACTTGCTCTTTCATGGGGCGTTACACCTGTTTTATGCGAGACCTTTGAATCCACGGATGTTCTTTTCTACTTTGCCCAGAAGACCGCTACAGAGATGTTCAATCTTGAGAAGGGTGACAATGTGGTTATCACCGGCGGCATGATCAACGGTATGTCCGGTAATACGAATCTTATAAAGATAGCAACAATATAAGTTTGAAAGATAAAAGTTCAATCCGATATGGTCAGGCTTGGACTAAAACTCTTTGTGGCAGTAAATACATCCGTACATATTTCTTTCCTGCTCCCTGCCACAGTGCGGACATTTAACCATTTTTCTCTTTTGGATCTCCATTTTACTGATGCCTTCCGATACAACGTAGGGCTTTTTGCATTTCGTGCAGATCGCTGCCTCCTTGGTGGGATCAACTTCCTGAATCGCATTGCAATTGGTACATCTTGCGGAAACTATTCTCACGCCTCCGTTTTTAACAGTTGAAACAAAAGCGTCTATATTTGCGGCAAGATTATCTATCGCACCTTTTTCACCAAGCAGCTGTGCCTGCTTTAAGCTGAATGCTTTCGGCAGATCTTCTACTTTATCACAGGCAAAGAAAATCTGTTTATCCTTGTTGTCTTCTTTTAAACGAAGGAATCTGCTCCACTCATTTTTAACCCAGGTCGCTTCAAAATATTCCGGTTTCGTTCCGATAACAACCATGGCCGTTGCACTTTTAAGAGCTGCAAAAATATAGGGTTCAAACTCGATTCCGATCTTATCCCTTAATGTAACCTTCGAGAAGAAAACTTTGTATCCGTATTCCAAAAGCTTATCGTATAACTGACTTGCTATCGCACTGTCTTTTGTCTGAGATTTGGTTTCGGCATCTGTTTCTTTGTAGCAGATAAAAACATCATAAGGTCTTTCATTCGCAGCGATATTTAAATAGTCTTTCTGGATCTTATATATCTCTTCTGCTGCCGCAGTTAATTTTTCTTTCTGCTCTTCATCGCAAAGTTCCAATGCATCAATAAATGTCTGGGAAGCGGTAATGCTTTCATCCTTGATCCTGTGAAGAGTCGGAATGTATTTGCTTGAGACAGGATCCTGAACATATTCTATTCCGTATTCGCACAGAGTCTGCGACCATAAAATATCTGCGAAAGGCGGATTGCTTTCAAGGATTTCGTCATATACTTTAAAAGCTTTATCAAACTCGCAATGCTGTCTTAAGCTGTTCGCTTTATTCAACAGATCTATATAATTTCCGGTTTCACCGCATATAATGTTGGTCACTCCGCAGTACTCACATTGGCAAACCGAACTGACTATCTTAAGTGCGCCGCCGCAACTCTGACATCTTAATGCTTCAACCTGCATATCTATCCTCCTGATTAACAAGTGTGAATTCAATTATCGCTTATTATATTTTACTATATGTTATCCGGGAATATACAGCAAAAATATTAAAATACAATGGTATATTTTTCGTATTTAGTCGCCGAACCGAGCAACCCAAAGTTATTCAAACATCTTAGGAATAAATATCCTCAAATATTTATCCCAATATTCCATGTCATGCTTACCCTTATCTTCTATGTAGACATGTTCAATTCCCTCTGATTCAAGGAATCTGTGGAACTCTCTGTTATTTTCTAACAAAGAATCCTCATCACCGCAGGTCATGTAGATTTTAGGGCATTCTTTGCCGTTGGCTTTTATTTCTTTTATGAGCGTTTCCGGATTGTTCCTGCTTTCGAGCAACTTCGCAGGATCGCCGAAACACTCTCTGAAATACTCATAATTGGCTACTTCGTTTCCTTCGCCTTCCTTCAGGCTCGCTACTTCATGCATGATCAGTGCGGCTGAAAGTGCCGTAACCTGTCCAAACCTGTCCGGATAATAAAGCGCGGTGTGCAGCGCTCCGAATCCGCCCATGGAAAATCCCATGATGTAAGTGTCCTCTCTTGTTTTTGCGAGGCCGAAAACTCTTCTTACATAATCTATAAGCTCCTCACCGATGAATTTACAGAATGCATGTCCTGTTGAAATTCCGTCCAGCCAGAAAGAATTCTCTCCGTTTGGAATCACAACCGCAAAATTATACTTATCCGCGAGATACCAGGGCACCCAGTTATCCGCATCGCCTGTATATCCGTGAAGCAGGAACAGAGTCTTGACCGGACGATTTGCGTACTCTGACTCGTTCGGCTCATGCTCCCTGAAATCATTAGGCAGATACATATTAAATGTCGTAAATCTTCTCAAACAGTTTGAATAAAAGCGAACAGAAATATTTGCCATGTTTTTCTTCCTTTCTATGGATGGTTGGAATACTTTCTTATTTATTTTAACATATCGATAAAGGCTCTTGAAAATGTCACTATTTATACTCTAAAACAATAGTCACTCCGGCATCCATGGTCATGGATTTAAGTTTTATTTTTTTACCTTTTTTGAGTGTTAACTCTTTTAATGCTTCTCCGTTAAGATTGACCGTACCGTCGGAATTAGCTTCAATAAGACATCCTGTAAGTTCAAATTCAATTTCATCGTCACTGACTGATTTAACCGTAACAGTTGAGCTGAATCCATTGTAAACTTCATCACCGACGTTAGGAGCATAAGCAATCGGCTTCTTGGAATTCCTGTCGGAAGCAGTAACGAAAAGGCCATCATTTGCATTATTATCAACGTGTTCGAGATCTACAAGCGAAACAGAAGCCGTAATAGATTTAATCACCTGATCTTCAAGTATTACATCGTCACTTATTGTAGTGGAAACGGAAATATGCACACATCCTTTTTCGTAAGAGGAAAGAGTAAAACTTTTTCCGTAGCTGACATCATCTATCAACTCAAACCCTTCATTTTCAAGCTTTTCTTTGGCATCTTTGTATGTATCGCCGCAATGAACTCCGAGAATGTGATAATCCGATTTTTCACTCAAATTAATTTGAGTTATAACCTTTTTATCATATTCTTCCAGATGTTCTGCATAACTTTTTACAAGAGAATCTTTGCTTGCTTCCCCATAAAGATCTCCCACATCCTGCATCACCTCGCCGTTTTTCATTTCACCAAGGAGTAAAAAAACGTAATCGCTGTGAGTATTGACGTAATCTACTATTGCGTAATCTTTATCAGATATATCCGTAATGACAATGTCACTGTTTCTGACTATGCTTACGCCTTCATCTTCCACCGGTGTTGTCTCGTCCTCTTCATCAATTACAGGTGTCGGCAAAGAATTGTTAGGCAAATTATTGTTCGGTATAATCTGACATGCCCCAAACATAAGTCCCGATAAAAGAATTCCTCCGAATAATAAAGATCTGAAAGCCGTATTTTTATTTATCATATTTCTCTCCCATATTCTGTATTCTTTGATAATATTTCTTTCAAAAAACTTATCTTTATAACTATATACGAATACGAAAATCTTTTTTATTGCAGTTATTATATCAAACTGCCTTCATATCTTTCAATTTCATTCAATAAAAAAGAACGAATCAAGAAATTCATCACGATTCGCTCTTTGCATTTTCCGTCTAAAACAACACAGAAACCCCGTCCCGGCATCAGATTGTTATCATGAGATGTTCGTTGGCAATGTCGTTAAACACCTCACACTTCGTATTGCTTAAATCATAAACATGAACGATATCCGAAAGTATTGAATTCTCCGTAAAACGCGAAACCATATCCGAAAATTTTTCAAGTTTTTCGGGATGAAAATGAATTGTTTTTCCATCATGAAATACTGCCGTGTAAAGTATCCCGGCTTCAACAAGATCCTGAAAAATATGACTTCCGTAAGACAGTTCGGGGTTATAGCCTGCCTTGGATTCTTCCGTTTCGCATATTATCTCATAAGCACTTATATCCGAAAAAGCTGTAGGTACACCAAGTTCCGGAGAAGAGGTTCCGACACGTCCCGGTACGATTAACATCATGAGCTTATTTTCATCACGATAATGCCAGTTGATTTTTCCGACCAGTTTTGCGACAAGGTCTTTATCTTTATAGGGCATATTGTAATATTTTACGGGATCCACATATACGATATAATCAAGACTCATCGTCTTGCACATTCCCATTGACGAGCCCTTGCTCTCAAGAAAGATTCTCTCTTCTTTTACATCAGGCGGAATGACCGTTCCGGAAGTTCCTTTCTGCACCTGAAGGGGTCTGCACTGAAGAAGATCAACCGAATACTCGCCGTTCTCCGAAATATTGATTGTAAACTCCGTATCAACCGGATACTCATATTCTTCTTCGATACAGTGAAGCATTCTTCTCATCTGATCCATAAGGGTTTTATTTTCAACAAGGCCTTTACAGGATATGAACTGAACCTTTCGATTCTGCCCCATTTCACGAAGCCTCGATTCAGCCTCGTAATCATGCTCTAAAAGAATCTTTTCAAGATACATCGGGATGTCGGGTTTCAAATCATCAAGAGACAGACGTTTTAAAGTCTTTTCGGACATATTGATAACTTCCGCCTTGCCCTGTGAAAACTTATGCTTGTCCGCCGATGACGAATAGGATGTTCTCTCGGGCATATCAAGGTTTACGATTCTCGGATACGATCCTTCCGTTCTGTCTACCGCCGATGTTCCAAGTCCCATGACAAGGCGGAGCATTCCGGCACTCGGATCGGAATTTTTCATAACCCTGTAGGGACTGAAGGAATATCCGACTCCTGCTGCACACGGCATATAATTGGCTCCGTAATACGAACCTGATACACGCTGTATCAAAAGGGCCATCTGTTCGTCTCTTTTATCCAATCCTCTTCGTTTACGATAATCAAGTGCCGAGAGACTCATAGAGCTTGCATAAACAACTTTAATCGCATGTTCGAATTCTGCTAACCTCTCCTCCATGCTTCCTCTGTTGACGCAGAAAACTGACTCATATTTTCCCGCAAATGCGTTACCGAAACCGTCCTCCAGGATACTGCTTGAACGAATGATATAAGGATCCTGTCCATAGTACTCAATGATCCTTGTAAACCGGCTTTGCATTGAATCGGAAAAAATTCCGCCCATGATTTTCTCGGCAAACTCGTTTGCCAGAGTAAAATAACCTTCGTCGGTTCTCTGTTTGATTCTTGTGTCCCAAAGATTATTGTCAACGATGTAAGTGTAATACACATCAGAACCCACATAAAAAGAATCATGTGGCTCAAGTACTTCACTGATATCTTCTTCCTTGTTTCTTATTATAGCTCTGGCCAGCAGCATGCCGCATGCTTTTCCGCCGATCATCCCCGTCCCTACCATATGATCTCTGACCGCAAAATAATCTTCGGGAGTAAAATTCTCCTTGACCATTTTTCGCATCTTTTCATCACGGGTCATCATGATATTGCACATTCTCGAACAGTCTTCGGAGATGTCCTCTCCTTTATCTTTTAAAAGC